>CAIVVS010000197.1 GCA_903909415.1 uncultured Pseudomonadota bacterium
GATCGCCGCCACCAGCGCGCGCAGGCCCGCTGCAGTGCGCGCCCTCGGCTCGCGCTGCAGCAGCGCCACCGTGGACACGCGCTCCACCGGCGCCGCGCGACCGAGGCGGCGCACCAGCAACTGGTAGAACTGGCGCGTCAGCGCCGGGTGGCGCTGCATCAGGCCGAAGAAGGTGTCGTTGGACAGCCGCAGCAGGTCCGAGTCGCGGATCGCCACCACGGTGGCGGTGCGCACACCCTCGGTGAGCAGGCTCATCTCGCCCACCATCTCGCCGCGGGCGATCTCGCCCAGCACCTGGGTGCCGCCATCGACGCGCACCCGGCTGGCGCGCAGGCGCCCGTTGATCAGCAGGTACAGGCCGTCGGAGGCCGCGCCCTCGCGCATCAGCTCGGTGCCCCCGGCGCAATGCACGCGTTCGAACTCCACCTCGGCGGTCTGGAAAAAACCGGGATCGAGGTCGGGGTAGAGCCGGTGGAGCTCGGCAAGGACGCCGGAATCCAGAGCCATGTGGCTGATTTTATTATGGTTTTCTGGCGCCCCACGGGCTGCGCGGCGCCTGCCGGCAGACTACGGCAATTCGCCTGCGAACTCAATGCGCGCATCCATCCCGGGCGCGGCGGCGGCGGGCATCCCTTTCAGTCGGAGGGGCGGCCTTATATAGTTGTGCCCAGCGTTGCTCTCGTCACAACAAACCAAACCCGGCGCGCCCCGCGAGGCCCGCTGAAGGAAAGGGAGACCATGCTCGCGACCCAGATCCGCCAGAAGGACAGCCTGTTCTACTTCGTCAGCTACCCGGCGAAGGAGCTGCTGTCCAAGGTGCGCTTCATCAGCCGCTTCTACGGCGAGGGTGAGGGCGAGGAGATCGCCGCCTCCAGGGTCGCGCAGGACGACGACATCGCGCAGTTCATCTCGAAGATCGAGCGCACCGACTCGGCCTTCCAGCGCACCATGTCGCGCGCCAAGATCAAGCAGCTGCGCAATTTCTACGAAACCGCGGTGACCCAGCCGCCGATCCCCGGCACGGTGCTGCTGTTCTCCTCGGAGAGGCTCGGGTTCCGCAGCACCGGCGACGGCATCGGCCACCTCGCCGAACCGGCCTCGAAGTTCCTGATCATCGACGGCCAGCACCGGCTGGCGGCGCTGCGCTTCTACATGGATGACAAGCCCGAGGAAGCCGGCGCGATCCGCGTGCCCTGCATCGTGTTCGACGGCAGGAGCGAGGACTTCGCCGCCGAGATGTTCGTGATCATCAACTCCACGCCCACGCGCATCAACAAGAGCCACCTGATCGACCTCTACGAGCGCGTGTCCTGGGCCGCGCCCGACCGCAAGTTCGCCGCGCGCATCGTGGACAAGCTCTACAGCGAGCCGGACAGCCCGCTGCGCTACCGCATCAACCGCCTGGGCGGGCGCAGCGCGCGCGACAAGTGGATCCTGCAGGCCGAACTGTTCAACGAGATGCACAAGTGGGCGCGCTCCAGCTGGCGGCGCATCCAGAACGCCACCGGCGGCGACGCGCGCGCGCAGGGGCGCGAGGCCGAGCGCTACTACGGCATGGTGCGCGACTTCCTGCGCGCCACGCGCACCGCGTTCGGCGAGGCCTGGGGCAACGACGCGGCCATGGTTACCAAGCCGGTGACCATCAAGGCGCTGATGCGGGTGTGCGCCGACCTGTCCAAGGAGGACGGCCAGGTCGAGGCCGGCCGCGTGTCGCGCTGGGAGGCGCGCCTGCGCCCGTGGGCCGAGCTCGCGCCGATGTTCCAGGAGAAGGGCTTCTACGAGCGCTTCGCCGCCAAGGGCGAGGTCGAGCGCGTGGCCCGCATCCACAAGGAGCTGGCGCGCGCCGCGCGGGTGGAGATGGGGCGGCGCGACTAGCCTGCGCCAGCCGGACTACGCCGGCTTCACCACGTAGGGCCGCATCATCTCGTTGTCCTCGTGCTCGAGGATGTGGCAGTGCCACACATAGCCCGGGCCCGAGGTCGCATCGAAAGGGAAGGCTCCGCCGGCCGTCGGCGCGAAGCGCACCTTGATGCGCGTGACCTCGCCGGGCCGCGCGACCACTGTGTCCTTGAGGCCGCGCTCGTTCGGCTCGGGCGGGCGCGCCGGCCCCGACAGGTAATCCGCCAGCGGCCCGCGCGCGCCGGGCTGGCGCTTGCCGTAGTCGCCGGCGCGGAACGGCTGGCGGTCCAGCACCTGGAAGCCGACCAGGTGCAGGTGCATCGGGTGCGCGTCCTCGGTGAGGTTGGCGAACTCCCAGACCTCGGTGCTGCCGAGCTTCGGTGCCTCGCTCACCGGGTCCATCCAGCGCTTGCCGTCGAGCAGCGCCATGTGCGGCCCCTTGTGCCCGGCGTGCTCGTCCAGCGTGAGCGTGCGCGTGACGACCGGCGCACCGAGGTCGGGCAGGTCCACCAGCTTGCCCGGCACGCTGCTCGCGTCCGCGCCGGTGGACGGCACCACGCGGAACTGCATCACGCGGCCGGTGGTGCGCGGGTCGGGCGCATCGCCCTTGGGGAAGGGCGTGGGCGCGTCGTTGCGCACGACGATGGCGGTGCCGGCGGCAAGGCCGCTGAAATCCACCACCACGTCGGCCCGCTCGCCCGGGGCGAGCAGCAGCCGGCGCAGCTCCACCGCCTGCGGCAGGAAGTGGCCGTCGGAGGCCACCTGGAAGAACGGCCGCCCGTCGGACAGGCTGAGCTGGTAGAAGCGCGCAGCGGACCCGTTGAGCAGGCGCAGGCGGTAGCGGCGCGGCTCGACCTCCATGTACGGCCAGACGCGGCCGTTGGCGAGGATGGTGTCGCCGAAGAACTCCGGCACCCAGAACGGGTGCGCGGCCGGGTCCACGCCGCGCTGCGCATAGCGCAGCTGGCCGTTCACGTCGAAGGCGCGGTCCTGGATCACGATCTCGCGCTCGTACTCGCCCGACGGCAGGCCGAGCGCGCGCTCCAGGTCCGGGTCGCGCAGCAGGTAGAAGCCCGCCAGCCCCGCATAGGTGGTGAGGCGGGTGATGCCCAGCGCATGGTCGTGGTACCAGAGCGTCCCGGCGGGCTGGGCATTGGGGAAGTCGTCGTACTCGCGCACGAAGGCCGGGCCGCGACGCTCGAGTCCCGGCGTGTACCAGGCCTCCGGATGGCCGTCGCTGGCGGAGTGGGCCTCGGCGCCGTGCAGGTGGGTGACCAGCGGCACCGGGCCCGCATAGCGGCGGCGCAACGCGCGCGGGATCGGTCCCGTGGTGGAAGCCCGGGTGGAACCCTGGGTCGAACCCGCGCGCGCCGGGGCATGGCCTCCCTTGTGGTCGGCCGCGCCATGGGCGTGCAGGCCGGCGGCCGCGCCCAGCGGGTCGGCCCAGTGCAGGGTCTGGTCCACCGGCAGCGCGGCGAGCAGGCGCACGTCGCGCAGTTCGTTGCGGAAGGTCACGCGCAATGGCACGCCGCGGCGCGCCTCGATCGTCGGGCCGGGATAGCTGCCCGCGTAGCCCCACAGCAGCGTGGGCTTCATCTGCGAGTGCAGCACCTGGGTGAACTCGGTCATGGCGATGCTGATCTCGCCGCCGGCCTGGCCCGGGAGCCGCGCCGGCCTGGGCAGCGGGTCACGGAAGGCGTCGAGCCGCCGCGGGTTGAGCGCCGCGGCGCGCGTGGCGTCGGCGGCCAGCGCCGGAAAGGCGCCGCCCAGCAGGCCGGCCCCGGCCGCAGTGCCCAGCGAGACGGTGCCCAGGGCCGTGCTGCCCTTGAGGAAGTGCCTTCTTGAAACCATGTCGAATTCCCGTATGAAGTCGCGCTGCGCGGTGGCGCGGCCCGGTGGCCGAACCCAGTGGCCAAACACCGGGCGCCGAACCCGGTCACTCAACTCAGTCGCTCAACTCAGTGGCTCAGCCCAGTTGCCGAACTCAGTCGCGCAGGTAGGCGGGCAGCAGCGCCCCGCAGTCGCGGCAGTAGCGGGCATCGGACTCGTGCCCTTCGCTCAGGCACGCATGGCAGGTCCGGGTGGTGGGCCGGCGGCCGAGTTTCTGCGCCGCCATCTCGGCGCTGACGATGCCGGTGGGCACCGCCAGCACGCCCCAGCCCATCAGCATCATCAGCGAGGCGATGAATCGGCCCAGGTCGGTCTTGGGGGTCATGTCGCCGTAGCCGACCGTGGTCATGGTCACCACCGCCCAGTACACCGCCATCGGGATGCTGGTGAAGCCGTGCGCCGGTCCCTCGACCACGTACATCAATGTGCCCATGAGCAGCGCGACCATCACCACGACCGACAGGAAGATGAGGATCTTGCGCCGGCTCGCGGCCAGCGCCGCGCCCAGCGCGCCGTACTCGGCCACGTAGGCGCCCAGCTTGAACAGCCGGAACAGGCGCAGCAGCCGCAGCACGCGCACGTCCAGCAGCGAATGCAGTTCGGGGGCGAAGATCGCCAGCCAGGTGGGCAGGATGGACAGCAGGTCGATGATGCCGAAGAAGCTGGTGGCGTAGCGCATCGGGTGGCGCACGCACAACAGGCGCGCCACGTACTCCACGGTGAACACGAGCGTGAAGCCCCATTCGAGCGCGTTGAACAGCCTGCCATGGCGCGCGGCGATCGGCGCCACGCTGTCCAGGATCACCACCGCGACGCTCGCCAGGATCAGCGCGATCAGCGTGAAGTCGAACGCGCGCCCGGCGCGGGTGTCGGCCTCGAAGATGATGGTGTACACGCGCAGCCGCCAGCCGTCGTCCGGCCGACCGGGGGAACGGTCGGTGCGACCCTCGGCATGGGCGGGGGAGCGCGCCTGAACTGCCGGCTGTGGGTCCATGCGCCGATTATGCCAGCCACCCCTCCGCGGCACGGCGTTCGGGCCGGCGCCGCGCGCTGCGGATTCGGGCAGAATCGGGACAGAACCCGTCCCGCACCGGAACCGCCGCCATGTCCCGTCCCACCGGCCTGAAATGCGTGCGCTGCGCCAAGGCCTTCCCGCTCACCGCCTATCGCCGCGGCTGCGATGCCTGCCTCGTGCAGGGCGTGGCCGCCAACCTCACCGTGGCGTATGCGCCGGTGCCCCTCGCGCGCGACCGGGTGCCGTCGTTGGCCGACCCGCGCGCGCCACGCTCGATGTGGCGCTGGGATGCGCTGCTGCCGGCATCGGCCTCGGAAGCGGTGACCCTGGGCGAGGGCAATTCACCGCTGGTGCCGGTGGAGCGCCTCGGCCTGGGGCCGCTGTGGCTCAAGGACGAGAGCCGCAGCCCGACCTGGTCGTTCAAGGACCGGCTCGCCGGCAGCGCGGTCACCATGGCGAAGAAGCTGGGCGCGAAGGTGATCGCCTCCAGCTCCACCGGCAACGCCGGTGCGGCCACCGCCGCCTATGCGGCGCGCGCTGGCCTGCCCTGCGTGATCCTCACCTACGACGGCGCGGCCGGGCCGCTGGTCACGCAGATGCGCGCCTACGGCGCGATGCTGCTGTCGGTGCCGGCCAGCCCCGACCGCTGGAAGGTGCTGTCGGCGGCGGTCGAGCGCTACGACTGGTTCCCGACCACCGTGTACTTCGGCCCGGCGGCGGGCAGCAACCCGCTGGGCATCGAGGGCTACAAGACCCTGTCCTACGAGATCGCCGAAGCGATGGACTGGGACGTGCCCGACTGGTGCGCGCTGCCGGTGTGCTATGGCGATGCGATCTACGGCATGTGGAAGGGCTTCGAGGAAATGCGCGCGCTGGGCTGGACGAAGCGCACGCCGCGCTTCCTCGCCGCCGAGGTGAGCGGATCCTTCGAGCAGGCGATGGCCGAGGGCACGGACGCGCTGCCGGTGCGCGAGCGCGGCCAGGCGACGGTGGCGACCTCCATCGGCTCGGTGCAGGGCACCTACCAGGGGCTCGCCGCGCTGCGCGCGAGCGATGGCCGCGCGGTCTTCGTCCCTGACGACCGGATGATGGCCTGGTCGGACAAGCTCGCGCGCATCGAGGGCGTGTACGCCGAACCCTCGGCCGCGGCAACCCTGCCGGCGATCGAGCGCCTGCGCGCCGACGGCACGATCAAGGCCGACGACCGCGTGGTGGCGCTGTTCACCGCCGGCGGACTGAAGGACACCGCGGCCACGGAACGCTCGCTCGGCCCGGTGCCGCGCGTCGCGGGCGACCTGGATGCGGCGGTGAAGGTACTCAAGGATGGCTATGGTTTCCGTGTCGAATAACACTGCGGGTGCGATGGGCCCGACCGGCGTGGCCTTTGACGGCCGCGCCGACCTGGCGGGCTTCGTCGAACAGGCGAGGGTCGCCGAGGCCAATGGCGCGTCCACGCTGTGGGTGGCGAGCCACCTGTTCCTGCGCGACCCGATCACCTCGGCGCATGCCGCGCTGGCCGCCACCTCGCGGGTCAAGGTCGCGCTCATGGCCATGAGCCCCTATTCGGTCCACCCGGTGGCGATCGCGATGGCCGCGGCCGCGCTGGACGAACTGTTTCCCGGGCGGGTGGTGCTGTGCCTGGGCGTGGGTGCGCCCGGCGACCTCGCCGCCGCCGGCATCGCCAGCCCCAAGCCGCTCACCACGCTGCGCGAGGCGATCCGCCTGTGCCGCGACCTGTTCGCCGGCAAGACCATGGACCACGCCGGCGAGGTGTTCAAGGTCGGCGGACGGCGCCTGCCGAACCCGACCGACCGCGTGCCCATCGTGCTTGCGGCCTCGGGCCCGCAGATGCTGGAACTGGCCGGCAGCGATGCCGACGGCGCGCTGATCTCGGCGGCCACGTGCACCGGCTTCATCGGCTGGTGCCAGGAACACATCGCCAAGGGGGCCGCGAAGCGCAATGCGCCCGGTAGCTGCCGCGCGATGTCGCTAGTGTACACGCGCATCGCCGACAACGAAATGACCGCCCTCAACGGCATACGCCGCACCATGGGCTTCATCCTGCGCGGCGCGCACCATGCGAAGAACGTGGAACTCGCGGGCACCAGGCTCGACCAGACCGCGCTGTGGAACGCGTACCGCGACGAGGACTGGGCGGGCGTGGAGCGCCTGGTCACCGACGAGGTGATCCGCCGCCACGCTGCCGCCGGCACGCCGGCGCAGGTTGCCGCGCGCTACGAGGACTACCGCAAGCTCGGCCTGGACGAAGTCATCGTCGGCGGCATCGACGACACCGCTGGCATAGAAGTCGCACTTAAAACAGTAATTAAATCAGCAACTTAGTTTATTTCCGGCCTGTTTTCGCCCCAGGAGCCGCGATGAAGTTCAGCGTATGCCTGCCGACCGGCTTCGAAGGCGTGATGCACCCGATACCGTTCGTGGCGCCTGAGGACTTCGTGCGCCTCGGCAGGAAGTGCGAGGCACTGGGCTACCACTCGGTCTGGGGCAACGACCACATCACCACGCAGCAGTACGTGAAGGACCTGTTCCCAGGTACGCCGCCGAATTTCTACGAGGTGATGACGGTGCTGTCCTTCATCGCCGCAAGCACCACCACGCTGAAGGTGGGCACGGCGGTGTGCGTGGTACCGATGCGCGACCCGCTGTGGATCGCCAAGCAGTTCTCCACGCTCGACCGGCTGTCGGGCGGGCGCGCCATCCTCGGCGTGGGGATAGGCGCCTACCGCGAGGAGTTCGAGGCCTGGGCGCCACGGCTGCGCGCGCAGGCCCGGCGTGGCGAGATGCTGGAGGAAGGAGTGCAGGTGATACGCCGGCTGCTGACGGAACGCACCGTGGACCATGCCGGCAGGTACTACGCCTACAGCAACGTGGAGATGTACCCCAAGCCGCTGCAGGATCCGTTCCCCATCTTCTTCGGGGGGCACAACGTCGAGGCGCTGGAGCGCGCGGCGAAATGGGGACAGGGCTGGCTGCCCGGCTGGCGGCCGTGGCCGGAACTCGCCGGGCGCATCACCACGCTGAAGGACCGCTGCGAGCAACTGGGCCGGCCGCGCGACGCGGTGGAAGTGGCGGTCGAATTCTCCGTCACCATCGACAGGACTCCCGAGGTGGCCGAGAAACGCTACATGGAAAGCGGGCTGGTCGCGCACAGGAAGTCGCTTGCCTACACCGGGCGCGACCTGTCCAAGCAGGTGGTGTGCAACCTGGTCGGCTCACCGGACCAGATCCTGGAAAAGGTCGAGGGCGTGCGCCAACTGGGCGTGGACCATTGCTGCGCGCTGATGTTCCCGGCCGACACCATGGCCGAGTACGAGGAACAGATCGAGTGGTTCGCCAAGACCGTGATGCCGCGCGCGTCGACGCTCGGGCGCGCATGAAGACCGACGACGCCACCTACCTGCGCCGCGCCATCCTGCTCGCCGAGCAGGCGGTGGCCGAGGGCCGGCGGCCGTTCGGCTCGGTGGTGGTCGCGGCCGACGGGCGCGTGGTGGCCGAGGCCTCCTCCACCCAGGGCCAGGACCGGGACTGGACCGCGCACGCGGAACTGAGCGCGTTGCGCGAGGCCTGCAGGCAACTCAGCTGGGAAGAACTCGAAGGCGCGACGCTCTATGCCAGCGGCGAACCCTGCCCGATGTGCGCCGGGGCCTTGTTCTGGTGCAACCTGCGGCGGCTGGTGTTCGGCCTGGGCGAGGCCGGCATGCGCGAACTGCGCGGCACGCATCCTCGCGGCGCCGGGCTGCTGATGGGCTGCCGCGAGGTGCTGTCGCGCTCGCCGCGCCCGATCGAGGTGGTCGGGCCGATGCTGGAGGACGAGGCGCGCCGCGCGCACCAGGCGTTCTGGAAGGACGCGCCGGACGCGGCCTAGCGCCGTTCGCGGCGACAGCCGTTCATCCCTGAGGCGTCAGACTTTCGTCCCCGAGGCGCAAGCCTCTCGTATCTAGGGAAAAAGCCGCTCATCCGAGGGCGCAATCTCGGTCATCAGGTCGCGCACCAGTTCCTTCTTGGCCAGCGGCTCGATGCGCATCTCGCGCTCGGCCAGCCTCGCGAGGCAGGCGTACTGCGCCTTCCCGTCCACCTGCATCATGCATTCCTTGCAGGCATTGGCGTTGATGCAGGAATAGCGGAACGCCAGCGTCGGGTCGGCGTGGATGCGTATCCAGCGCAGCGCATCCAGCACCGTCTGGCCTTCCTCGTACGGGACGCGGTAGGACTCCACGCGCGGTGCTTCGCCGGCGGTACCGCGGCGCACCAGCAGTTGCGCGTGCTTCAGGCCGGGGGTGCTCATGCCGCACGCTCCCCGGCGCCGGCATCGGCGCCCACAACGGGTTCGTTGCGCAGGACGACCGCGCCGTCGCGCAGCGACAGCACCAGGTTCACGTCCCATTCGCGCTTCATGCCCGGATGGTCGAGGCGCTGGTGCGCGCCGCGGCTCTCATCCCTGGCCAGCGCGGCCAGCGCCACGACTTCCGCCGTCTGCAGCATGCCGCGCAGGTCCAGCCAGTCGAGCAGTTGCGCATCATGTCCCGCCGGACCGGAATGCGGTGCGCGCGGCGCGATTTCACCGATGAGCACGCGCAACTCGCGCAGGCGGACCAGAGCTTCGCGCAGGTCGGCCTCGGTGCGGAACGGACCGACCTTGCGCGCCATCAGGAACTGCAGTTCCTCCAGGACCGCCGCAAGGTTGGGCGCTTCGCCGGCAGGGCCGGCGGTGAACGGCAGCGCTGCTGCGCGCACCGCGGCGTCCGTGTCCGCGAGCGCCGCGACCTGCGTTGCGCGCGCCGCCGCCGTCTGCCCGGCGCGCCGGCCGAACACCAGCGCCTCGCTGACCGCGTTGCCCGACAGCCGGTTCGCGCCATTGGCCCCGCCGACCGCCTCGCCCGCGGCATACAGCCCGGGCACGCAGGTGGCCATGGACTCGTCCACCCGCACCCCGCCCATGTGGTAATGCGCGATGGGCGCCACTTCCACCACGTCGCGGGTCAGGTCGATGCCGTTGGCGGAGAGCCGGTCGATGATGGGCCCGAACTCGGCGCGCAGTTCCGCCTCGCTGCAATGGGTGAAGGACAGCCATGCACCGCCGTGCGGCGAGCCGCGCCCGGCCTCGACCTCGCTGGTGATCGCATAGGTGGCCTGGTCGCGCGTCAGCGTGTACTTGTCCGACTGCTCTCCGTAGCGCTCCACGAACTCCTGCATCAGGCCGTTGAGCAGCTTGCCGCCGAGCTTGTAGCGGAAGGCGTCCCACATGATCGGGTCCATGCCCACCAGCCGCGGTGCGAGGTGGCCGATGGGGAAGAACTGCACGAACTCCATGTCGGTGAGCTCGGCCCCGGCGCGCAGCGCGATCGCATAGCCCTCCCCGCCCATGTTGGCCGAGGCGCTGTTGCGCGCATACAGTCGCGTGAGGCCGCCGGTGGCGAGCACGGTGGACTTCGCGCGCAGCGTGACCAGTTCGCCCGAGGGAAGGTGCAGCGCCAGCGCGCCGGAGCATGCGCCATCCACCACCAGCAGCTCCACCACCGCGAGTTCGCCGACGCGGCGCACGTTCGCGTCGCGGATCAGCCTGGTGCGCAGGGTGCGCGACACCGCGACGCCGGTGGCGAGGAACTCGACATAGACGCAGCGCGGCAGCCCGTGGCCCGGGGCGTTCACGTACTTGAAGCCGCCGTCGGCCTCGCGCGCCCAGCCCGCGCCCCAGTCCTCCATCTCGCGGATCACGCCGGGCGCCTCGCCGCAGAGCAGCTCGACCAGGCGCGCGTCGCACAGTCCGCGCCCGGCGGCGTGGGTGTCAGCCACGTGGCGTGGCACGTCCTCGCCGCCCAGCGCGCCGGCCACGGTCATCTGCGCCATCACGGTCGCCCCGCCGCGCCCGATCAGGCTGCGGTCGGCCAGCAGCACCTGCGCGCCGGCGGCCGAGGCGGCCAGCGCCGCGTACATGCCGGCGCCGCCCGCGCCCACCACCAGCACATCGGTATCGATCTGCCTCATGGGCGTGTGCCTTCAGCCGATCTTCGGGATCACTTCCTCGGCGAACAGCTGCATCTGGTCAACCAGGTCGTCCACCGAGTTGGCCGCGAAGTACAGTCCCAGCATGTGGGTGACGCCGGCCTCGCGCAAGGCGTTGCACTTGTCGATGATCTCGGCCGGCGTGCCGACCAGGTTGGAGTCCTCCATCTTGATGTCGCCCTGGTCCTTGAGCGTGGACTTGCGCAACGACACCAGGTGCTTGTACATCTGCGAGGACTCGAAGGCCTGCATCGCCTTGTTGCGGTCGCGGTCCACGCGCACGATCCACTGCGGCGCGACCTCCACCGTGCGCCAGTCGCGCCCGACGCGCTCGGCGTGCTCCTTGAGCATGGCCACGCCCTTCTTCACCTGCGACAGGTGCAGGCCGGCCGGCAGCCAGCCCTCGGCCATCTCCACCGCGCGCCGGATGTTGTTCGGGTTGTTGCCGCCGATCAGCATCGGGATGACCTTCTGCTTGCCCTTGGGCCAGAGCTCGACGTCGCGGTAGTTGTAGTACGCACCCTCAAAGGAGGCGACCCGGTCGGTGAGCAGCTTCTTCAGCGCCTTGACGCCTTCCTCGACGATGTCGCCCCGCTGCAGCTTGGAGTCCGGCTGCAGCGCCGAGAACTCCTCGCGGTAGGCGCCGATGCCCACGCCCAGTTCGACCCGCCCGCCGCTGAAGTGGTCCAGGGTGCAGATCTGCTTGGCGGTGACCACGATGTCGCGGCGCATCGGCAGCACCAGGATGCCGGTGCCGAAGCGCAGCTTGGTGGTGATGGACGCGAGGTAGGCGTAGGTGACCAGCGGCTCCCAGAACCGCGGCGGCACCGGGAACTCCTCGCGCACGTAGTGCTGCGTGGTCATGTGGTCGTTGCCCCACACCGAGTCGTAGCCGAACTTCTCGGCCGACACCGCGATGCGTATCACGCTCTCCGGGTCGGAAAACGGGATCGGGTAGGTAAGGCCCTCCATTCCGGTGGGCAGTCCCGCGCTGACTCTCATTGCTTGTCTCCTGGATTCTGTCTGTTCAACCTGTTGTCACTCCAAAACCCGTACGTCCTGGGCATGTCGAAGGACGAACCGCTACGAAGTCTCCGAGTCACTGCTTCTTTTCCCTGGACCAACCCTTGATCTGGCGCCAGCGGGTGCAGCCCTTCACTCCCCCTACGGCTCCCATCATGCTGTTCATGCTTCGACAGACTCAGCACGAACGGGCCATCTCGCCCCGGCGCCAGATACGATACGTCGGTCAATGACATCCGTGTGCCCGTTCGTCCTGAGCCTGTCGAAGGACGAACCACTACGAAGTCCCTGCATCCCTGCTCCGGGCGAGCCGGCTGATTTCCGCCCAGTCGCCCCGCACCAATGCCTGCTTCTTCGCCCTGGACCAGCCCTTGACTTGCTGCTCGCTGGCCAGCGATTCATCCCTGGTCGTGAAACTCTCGCTGAAAACCAGCGTGACCGGCCGGCGCTTGCTGGTGTAGCCCTTCACCTCCCCGCTTTGGTGGCTCGCAATACGCCGCTCCAAGTCGTCCGTATGTCCGACGTAGTACGAGCCGTCCGCGCATTCCAGCATGTAGACCCAGAATGCCATCTGCCCTCCTGCTTCCACCTTCCTGTTCATGCTTCGACAGGCTCAGCACGAACGGACCGCCACGCTCCGCCATCCCGTGCCTATCCCGCGCGACGACGCAACACTGCCGTCGCCGGTTCGTCGATGCTGCCGTCTTCCTTCACCACCACGCCGTAGTCGCGTTCAGCCGACTCGCGTGATACCAGCCCCGCGATCACGTCGGCCGCGACCCGCGCCGCTTCACGCCGCTTCGGGTCGCCCAGGCCGCCGCCGCCGGGGGCCTCCATCACGTAGGACTTGCCCGACGGGATGGTCTGCTGGCCCTTGCCACGCAGCGGCTCGCCCGAGCCCATGCGGACGATGCCCGCCATGCCGTCGGCCCCGCCGTCGCGCCCGCGCGGCGGAAACACCACGCGATCGTAGTTGGCGCTGATGAGGAAGGGTGAGTTGTCCAGGTGGATCGCCTCCATCACCTGCCCCAGTCCGCCGCGGAACTCGCCCGCGCCGCCGGAATCCACGCGGTACTCCTTGCGCGTGACCAGGATGGGCGACAGCGCCTCGGTGATCTCCACCGGGCAGTTCTTCACGCCGCTGGGGAAGGCGGTGGCCGACAGGCCGTCCTTGCCGGGACGCGCGCCGGTGCCGCCGGAGTGGAAGCTCATCACGTTGAACACCTTGGTGCCGGCGACCTCGTCGGCCGCGGCCTCGACGCGCGAGTCCCCGCCCATCGCGAACAGGTTCCACAGGCAGGAGGTTCCCTCCGCCGGCACCGCGCCCTCGAGCGCCTGCGCCAGGCAGCCGAACATCAGGTCGGGCAGCAGTTGCCCGGTGATGTGGCGCGTGGCCACCGGCGCGGGGTGCTTCGCATTCAGGATGCAACCCTCGGGCGCGCTGATGCGCAGCACCGACAGCGAGCCCTCGTTGTTCGGCACCTTGGGCGAGACGATGCACTTGATGCCGAAGGACGAGTACGCCTCGGCGTAACAGAACGGCACGTTGATGCCGAAGGGCGACACGCCCGAGGTGCCGGTGAAGTCCACGGCGATATGGTCGTCATGCACGGTCATGGTGGCGACCAGCTTCACCGGCGTGTCGTAGCCGTCGACCATCATCTCGTTGCGGTAGGTGCCCCTGGGCACGCGCCGGATCGCCTCGATGCTGGCCTCGCGCGAGCGCGCCAGGATATGCGCCGCGAGCGCGTCCAGCGACTCCAGGCCGAACTCGTCCATCATGGACACCAGCCGCCGGCCGCCCAGCTTGTTGCAGGCCGCCAGCGAGAACAGGTCGCCTATCACCTGGGTGGGCTCGCGAACGTTCTCGCGGATGATCTCGATGATGGACTCGTCGGTCTTCCCCTCGCGCGCAAAGCGCATCAGCGGGACGTAGATGCCCTCCTCGTAGACCTGGCGCGAGTCCGGGCCCATGCCGCGCCCGCCCACGTCCACCATGTGGCTGGTGGAGGCGAACATGCCCACCATCCGGCCATGCCGGTAGGTCGGGGTGACAAAGGTGAAATCGTGCAGGTGGCCGGTGCCCTTCCAGGGGTCGTTGGTGAAGAACACGTCGCCGTCGCGCATGGTGTCGGCGGGGAACCTGTCCAGGAAGTGGCGCACCGCGCGCGCCATCGCATTCACGTGCCCGGGCGTGCCGGTGACCGCCTGCGCCAGCATGTTGCCGCTGGCGTCGAACACGCCGGCCGAGACGTCGCCCGCCTCGCGCGTGGAAGTGGAAAAGCCGGTGCGGATCAAGGTGAGAGACTGCTCCTCGGTGACCGCGATCAGGCGGTCCCACATGACCTGCATCTGGATCTGCGACAGGGACGAGAGCGGTTGCTCGGCGGGCGCATTCATGGCTCAGCTCCGTTCGCGTTGCATGACGATGTAACCCAGCGCGTTGATGCGCGCGGTGTAGCCCTCGGTCACCAGTGTGGAGGTTTCCTCCTCGGCGATCACCGCCGGGCCGGGAATCACCGCGCCCGGCACGAGGTCGAAGCGCCAATATAGCGGGATGGACCGGCGCCCACCGGTGCGCGGGTCGAACAGGCCGCGCTCGCCCACCGGCACGGCGGGAGCCGCCGCGGGCATGGGCGGGCAGACCGGCATGGGCGCAGTGGCCGCCGCCATGCGCAGCGCCCAGCTCATCACCTCGACTTCCATCCCCGGAATGGTGATGCCGAACACGCGCTCGTATTCCATCTCGAACAGCGAGCCCATCAGCGCCGTGGCGGCCTTCGCGCCCATGGAAGCGAAATCGCCCGCCGGGATGGTCACGGTCAGGTCGTGGCCCTGGCCCTTGTAGCGCATGTCCGCGGTCCAGGCCTCGGTGAGCGCACCCTCGGGCGCGCCGCGGCGGATGAAGGCCTCGGATTCCGCGCGCATGCCCGCGCGCATCGCGTCCACCGTCGCCGGGTCGAAACCTGCGTCCAGCGTGGTGTAGCGGGTGCGCACCGTCTCGTAGGCCACCGGTGCGAGCAGGAAGCCCACCGCCGAGCCCACGCCCGCGCCGGTGGGCACCACCACGGTGGCTATGCCGAGCTTGTCTGCGAGGCGCGCCGCATGCAGGGGTGCCGCGCCGCCGAAGGCGATCATGGTGCGCCCGCCCAGCTCCTTGCCTCGCTCCACGCCGTGCACGCGCGCGGCATTGGCCATGTTCTCCTCGACCACCTCGGCGATGCCGTAGGCGCCCTGCTCCGCGGTGAATCCCAGCCGGCCGAGCGCGCCGGTGATGGCCGCCGCCGACTTGTCCGGGTACAGGGTGATGCTGCCGCCGGCGAAGCGCGCCGGGTCGATCGCGCCCATCACCACGTCGGCGTCGGTGACCGTGGGCTGGGTGCCGCCGCGGCCATAGCAGGCCGGGCCGGGCTCGGAGGACGCGCTCTCCGGACCGACCTGGATGCGGCGCATCGCGTCCACGCTGGCGATCGACCCGCCTCCGGCGCCGATCTCCACCATCTCCACCACCGGGATGCGCAGCGGCAGCCCGCTGCCCTTCATGAACCGGTACTCGCGCGCCACCTCGAAGGTGCGCGCGTACTGCGGCTCGCCGCCGTCGATCAGGCAGATCTTGGCGGTGGTGCCGCCCATGTCGAAGGACAGCACCTGGTCGTAGCCGCACTGCTGCGCCAGGCGCGAGGCGAGGATGGCGCCGCCCGCCGGGCCGGACTCGACCAGCTTGATCGGGTACTGGCGCGCCGCCTCCAGCGTGCACAGGCCGCCGGCCGAGGTGATCAGGAATACCGGGCAGTCGAAACCGCGCGCGGCCAGCGCGTCGCGCAGCCGCCCGAGGTAGCCCGCCATCACCGGCTGCACGTAGGCATTGGCGCAGGCAGTGGACCAGCGCTCGTACTCGCGGATCTCCGGGCTCACGTCCGAGGACAGCGTCACCCACAGGTCCGGCATGAGGCGGCGCAGCAGCTCGCCCGCGCGCTGCTCGTGCCCAGGCCAGGCGTAGGAGTGCAGGAAGCCGATCGCCACGCTCTCGACCTTCTCGCGCCGCAGCAGCGGCACCAGCGCCGCCAGCGCCGCCTCGTCCAGCGGGTGCACCTCGTTGCCGCGCGCGTCCATGCGCCCGGGCACACCCAGGCGCAGCGTGCGCGGCACCAGCGGCGTGGGCTTGTCCATCAGGATGTCGTACTGCTCGAAGCGGTTCTCGAAGGCCATCTCGATCGAGTCGCGGAAGCCCTCGGTGGCCAGCAGCGCGGTGCGCGCGCCCTTCCTCTCGATGATGGCGTTGGTCGCGAGCGTGGTGCCGTGGATGATCTGCCCGACGTCGGCCGCTTTCAGCCCGGCGCGCGCCAGGATCTGGGTGATGCCGGTGAGTACGCCCTCCTCGGGCGCGCGCGGCGTGGTCAGCACCTTGGCACTGGTGCGCCGCCCTCCGTGGTCCAGGGCCAGGTCGGTGAAGGTGCCGCCGATGTCGACGGCCAGTCTTGCCTTGTCGTTCATGTGCCTGCCGCTCTTTCCTGCTTGTCCAGTGGGCCGCGCTCAGTGCGCGGCGCGTTCGCCGCCGAGGTAGGCCTGCCGGATGCGCGGGTCGTGCATCACCTCGGCCGCCGGCCCTTCCATGAACTTCCTGCCCAGCTCCAGCACGATGGCGCGGTCCGAAGCAGCCAGCGCCCCGTACGCATTCTGCTCCACCATCAGCACCGTGACGCCGGTGCGCGCCACGGTGCGCGCCAGCTCGAACACCTCCTGCTGCATCTTGGGCGACAGTCCCAGCGAGGGCTCGTCCAGAAGCAGCAGCCGCGGTTGCAGCACCATGACCATCGCCGTCTCCAGCATCTGCTGCTCGCCGCCGGACAGGTTACCCGAGGGCACGTGCAGCCGCGCCTTGAGCGCCGGGAACAATGCCAGCACCCGGTCGACCGCCTCGGCGTGGCGCGCGGCCGGCAGGGTGTAGCAGGCCATCTTGAAGTTCTCGGCCACGCTCATGGCCGAGAAGTTGCAGCGTCCCTGCGGCACGAAGCCGATGCCCAGCTTGAGCCGGTCCCAGGGATCGAGGCGCTCCACGGCCCTGCCGTCGAACGCGATGGTCCCGGCGAAATGCCGGCAGGTGCCGTAGACCGCGCGCATCAGCGTGGACTTGCCCGCGCCGTTGCCACCGATCAGCGTGGTGACGGTGCCGGCCTCGATGCCGGTGGAAAAATCGTGCACCACCGGCAGCTCGCCGTAGCCGGCGGTCAGGTTGGCGATCTCAAGCACGCACGCCAAGGTAGGCCTCCAGCACGCGCGCGTCGGAATGGACCACCTCAGGCGTACCCTCGGTGAGCTTGCGGCCCTGGTCGAACACGATCACCCGGTCGCACAGGTTCATGATGAATTCCATGTTGTGCTCGACGACAAGGAAGGTCTCGCCTGCGTCGCGCAGCGTGCGTATCGCCGCCTCGACTTCCCTGACCCGCGTCGGGTTCACGCCGGCGACGGGCTCGTCCAGCACCACCAGGCGCGGCTTGGGCATGAGCGCGCAGGCCAGCGCCACCAGCTTCTTCTGGCCGTAGGACAGGATGCCCACCGGCACGTCGGCGTAGCGCCCCAGCCCCACCAGCGCGACCAGTTCGGCGGCACGGGCGCGCGCCGCCTCCTCCTCGCGCCGCAGCCGGCCGGTGCGCAGCACCGCGTCCAACCAGTTGGCCGAGTCGAACGGCTCCATCGCGGTGAGCAGGTTGTCCAACAGGGTCATCTGCTCGTACACGCGCACCGTCTGGAATGTGCGCATCAGGCCGGCGCGCGCGATCTGCCAGGACGCCAGCCCCTCCAGCGCCCTGCCCGCCAGCCGCACGCGCCCGCGGTCGGCGGGCTGGAATCCGGTGATGCAGTCGATGGTGGTGCTCTTGCCCGAGCCGTTCGGCCCGATAATGCCGACGATCTCGTTGTCATTCACCTCGAAGGACACGCCGTCCACGGCATGCACGCCGGCGTAGGCCTTGGCGACGTCCTCCACCTGCAGCAGCACCCCCATGCGAGCCCGCCCGCTCAAGCCAGGTCCGCGCGCAGGCGGTTCACGCGGCGCTCGCGCAACCAGCCGACCACGCCCTGCGGCAGCACCAGCACCGCGACCACCAGGATGGCCCCGTACACCACCATGCGCAACTCGTTGGAAAAGCGCAGAGCCTCGGGCAGCGCCGACATCACCAGCCCGGCCACCACCACGCCCCAGAAGTTGCCGGCGCCGCCGATGATCACCATGATGAGCCAGGCCTGGATGTAGTAGAAGTCGAGGATGCTCGGGTCCACCACCTTGAGGTAGAAAACGTGGATGCCGCCGGCCACGCCGGTGAGCGCCGCGCCCAGCGCGAAGGCGAACAACCGGTAGGGCGTGGGCGAGATGCCGTGTGCTAGCGCCAGCGGCTGGTTCTGCTTGATGGCGAGCAGCGTGCGCCCGATGCGCGAGGACACCACCGCGTAGACCACGCCCAGCGCCACCACCATCCATCCCATGGCGAGGTAGTACATCTCGTTGTTGCTGGCGAAGCGGTAGCCGAACAGCTCCGGCACCGGCAGGCCGGGCAGGCCCATGGGCCCGCGCGTGAGCGTCACCCAGTCGCGCGCCACCAGGAAGGCCAGCAGCGAGAACGACAGCGTGACGATGACGAAGGAGTCGCGCTGCAGCCGAAGCGCCGGCCAGCCCACCATCACGGCAAGCACCGCATTGAGCGCCGCCGCTGCCGCCAGCGCCAGCCAGAACGGCGCCCCCGCATCCATCACCAGCAGTGCCGCGCAGTAGCCGCCTATGCCCCAGAAAGCGAGTTGCGCGAAGGACAGCAGCCCCGAGTAGCCGTAGACCAGGTTTAGGCTGACCGCGGCGACGGTGAAGCTGAAGGCGGTCACGCCCACGCCGACGATGTAGTCGTTGGACACATGCGGCAGCGCGCCCAGCAGTGCGATGGCGAACGCGGCCAGCAACCCTTCACGGACCCCGGGGGCCATGCCCGCGGTTGGCGCCGGGGTGCCTGCCGGATGCATCAACCGACCCGCACCGTGGCATGGCCGAACAGGCCCTGCGGCCGGAACAGCAGCACCGCCATCATCAGGATGAAGCCGGTGACTTCCTGCCAGATGATGTCGAAGAACCCGCCAACCCAGCTCTCGAGGATGCCCAGGCCGATGCCGGCGACGATGGCGCCCGGGATGCTGCCCAGGCCGCCGATGATAACCAGCGCGAAGGCCTTGAAGATCAGGAACTGGCCCATGATGGGCTGCACCAGGTGCACCGGGGCGAGCGCCGCGCCGGCCAGGCCGCACAGCATGGTCGCCACCACCACGGCGTTGCGCGCCACGCTGCGTGGGCGCACGCCGACCATCAGCGCAGCCTCGCGGTTGATCGCCACCGCGCGCATGGCGCGCCCGAACTGGGTGCGGAACAGGATGAACCACAGCACCGCGAACGCGCCCAGCGCGATGCCCGAGGCCGCGATGCGGGTCCAGGTGATGTTGATGGCGCCCACCGAGACGCCGGCGAAGCCCAGCTGGGAGTTGACCATCTTGGGCGTGGCGCTGAACAGGTACTGGCAGCCGTACAGCAGCACCATGGAGATGCCCATGGTGATCAGGATGGAGCGCTCGAAGTCCTTGTCGCGCAGGCGCACCAGGAAACCCTCGAACAGCACCAGGCCGAGCAGTCCGCTGGCGGCGACGGCGAGCAGCATCGCGGGTACGTACTGCCCGCCCAGGGCAGGCAGCGCGAAGGCCATCACGTAGGCGCCCACCATCAGCAGCTCGCCATGGGCGAAGTTGATGACCTCCAGGACGCCGAAGATCAGCGCCAGGCCGGTGGCGATCAGCGCGTAGATCAGCCCGAGCATCAGCCCGTTCAGCGTCAGTTGCAGCAGGTAGGTCGCGTCGATTTCCATGCGGCGCCGTGTGCTCCCGGCGGGCGCGGACCGCCCCGGGTTGTGATCACACTATCCTATCGTGTAACGGCCAACGCGCAAGCCCCCGGCCCAAAATGGCGAGCCACGCCTGAAACCGGTGCACTCTTGCCGGGAGCGTGCGGATGCTCTTATCATGGCCCGTGTGATCCGCGCCGCGACAATGCGCCGTGAACCGCAGCCACCCACCTTCAACCACCGGGGACCCGACATGAAACGCAGCCTGCTCGTCCTGGCCACCGCTTCCGCGATGCTCTGCGGGGGCGCGCAAGCGCAGAACACCATCCGCATCGGCTTCTCCAGTGCGTTCACCGGGCCCGCCGCGCTCGCGTCGCAATGGGAGAAATGGGGCGTGGACCTGGCGGTCGAGGAGATCAACGCCAGCGGCGGCCTGCTCGGGCGCAAGGTTGAGATCGTGGCGGTCGACAACCGCTGCAACCCGACCGAGGGTGCGAACAGCGCGCGCAAGCTGGTCCAGGAGAAGGTCGCCGCGATCGTCGGCGCGCACTGCTCCAGCGCGACGCTGGCGATGATGCCGATCATCCAGGAAGCGAAGATCCCGATGGTGACCGGCGTGTCCTCCAGCCCGATCATCAAGGACCGGTCCGGCGCGGGCGGCAACACCTTCATGTTCCGCATCAACCCGGACGACCTGATGATGGCCCAGGCGCTGACCGAGTACCTCGGCCAGAAGAAGACCTACAAGACGGTGTCCATCATCGGCGAGGACTCGGACTTCGGCCGCGGCGGAGGCGGCGCGTTCGCGCCGCTGGCCCAGAAGGCCGGCATCCAGGTGCTGTCCACCGACTACACGCCGCAGATGATCCCCGACTTCACGCCGGTGCTGACCCGCATCGCGCAGCGCAAGCCCGACGCAATCGCGCTGTTCATGCTCGGCGCCGACCAGATGAACCTGATCCGCACAGCCATGCAGATGGGCATCAAGATCCCCTACACCGGTCGCGCGGAACTGGGCGGCAAGATCATCGAGCTGGTCGAGGCAGGCGGCATGGAGGGCACCGTGACCGCGTGGACCTACTCGCCGGACATCGACAACCCGGTGAACAAGAAATTCGCCACCACCATCGTGCTGCGCCACAAGACCATCGCCACGCTGCAGAGCTGGGCGGGCTATGACAGCACCCGCGCGCTGGTCGCGGCGATCCGCCTGGCCAAGAGCGCCGAGCCGGAGAAGATCCGCGACGCGCTGACCAAGGTGAAACTGACGATGCTGCACGGCAAGACCGTGGGCTTCGACAACTACAACCAGGCCGGCAAGGTGGTGGTGATACAGACCGCGAAGAACAAGCGCGTCGAGATCCTCGACCTGTTCGAGCTCAAGTAAAAGGCCTCGGTGGCCGCGGCGGAGCGCGCGCAAGGACTGGACCCGCGGGAACCGCTGCCGGGGCTGTTGACGCGCGCCGCGGCGCTGCGCGACGCCGGCCACGGCCCGCGCGTGTCCTACTCGCGCAAGGTCTTTATCCCGCTCACGCGGCTTTGCCGCGACACCTGCCGCTACTGCACCTTCGCCACCACGCCGGCGAAGCTGGCGGCAGCGGGTACGGGCCCCTACCTGTCACCCGACGAGGTGCTGGCCATCGCCCGCGCCGGGCGCGCGGCGGGCTGCCACGAGGCGCTGTTCACCCTGGGCGACAAGCCCGAGCTGCGCTGGCCCGAGGCGCGCGCCTTCCTCGACGGCATGGGCCACGCCAGCACCGTCGATTACCTCGTGGCGATGTGCCAGCTGGTGCTGGACGAAACGGGCCTGTTGCCGCACGCCAACCCCGGCGTCACCAGCCGCGGGGAACTGGCGTCGCTGCGGCGCGTGTCGGCATCGCAGGGCCTGATGCTGGAATCGTCCTCGGCACGGCTGTGCGAACGCGGCGGCCCGCACCACGGCTCGCCCGACAAGCATCCCGCCGTGCGGCTGGAGTCCATCCGGCTCGCGGGCGAACTGGCCATCCCGTTCACCAGCGGCATCCTGATCGGCATCGGCGAGACGCGCGCGGAGCGCATCGAGTCGCTGCTGGCGCTGCGCGAACTGCATGACCGCCACGGCCACATCCAGGAACTGATCATCCAGAACTTCCGCGCCAAGCCGGACACCGTGATGGCGGGCGCGGACGAACCCGGCATGGACGAGTTGCTCTGGACCATCGCCGCCGCGCGCGTGCTGTTCGGCGCGGACATGAACATCCAGGCCCCGCCCAACCTGTCCGGAACCGATTACCCGCTGCTGCTCGCGGCCGGCATCAATGACTGGGGCGGCGTGTCGCCGGTGACGCCCGACCACGTGAACCCCGAGGCGCCCTGGCCGCACCTGGACGCGCTGCGCGGGCGCACCGCCGCCGAAGGCCGCATCCTGGTGGAACGCGCGCCGACCTACCCCGCCTTTTGCCTGGACGCGGCGCGCTGGCATGACGCCGCGGTGCTGCCGAAGCTGCTGGACCACCTGGATGCCGAGGGCTACGCGCGCAGCGATGCATGGACGGTGGGCGAGCCCGGCGCGCTGCCGGTGGCGAAGGCGCCGCTGCGCGCGCGCTCGGCGGACCTGGACGCGCTGCTCGCCCGCGCCACGCGCGGGGAGCGGCTGGACGAGGCTGGCATCACCAGGCTGTTCGCCGCGCGCGCCGACGAAACGGCGGCGGTGTGCGCGGCAGCCGACGAACTGCGCCGCGCCACCAGCGGCGACAGCGTGCGCTACGTGGTGAACCGCAACATCAACTACACCAACGTCTGCCACCACGGGTGCCGGTTCTGCGCCTTCTCGAAGGGACGGCACTCGGATGCCATCCGCGAGCTGCGCGGCGCGCCCTACGACCTGGCGCATGCCGAGATCGCGCGTCGCGTGGACGAGGCCTGGGCGCGCGGCGCGACCGAAGTCTGCATGCAGGGCGGCATCCACCCGGACTACACCGGCAACACCTACATGGACATCGTGCGCACGGTGAAGCGCGCGCAGCCGGCGATGCACGTGCACGCCTTCTCGCCGCTGGAGATCACCCACGGCGCGCGTTCGCTCGGCCTGCCGCTGCCCGAGTACCTGGCGATGCTGAGGGACGCGGGCCTGGGCACGCTGCCCGGCACCGCCGCCGAGATCCTGGACGACGACATGCGCGCCATCCTCTGCCCGGACAAGCTGGACACCGCGCAATGGCTGGACGTGATGCGCGCCGCGCACGCCGCCGGCCTGCGCTCCACCGCCACCATCATGTTCGGCCATGTGGAACGGACCCTGCACTGGGCACGCCACCTGCTGCGCGTGCGCGACCTTCAGGCCGAGACCGGCGGCTTCACCGAGTTCGTGCCCCTGCCCTTCGTGCACATGGAAGCGCCGATCTACCGCAAGGGCCGCGCGCGCCGCGGTCCGACCTGGCGCGAGGCGCTGCTGGTGCACGCGGTGTCGCGCCTGGTGCTGCATCCGCTGGTGCCCAACATCCAGGCCTCCTGGGTCAAGCTGGGACCTGACGGCGCAGCCGCCTGCCTGCAGGCCGGCGCGAACGACCTGGGCGGCACGCTGATGAACGAATCGATCTCGCGCGCCGCCGGCAACGAGCACGGCGAAGAGTTCCCGCCCGAGCGCATGGACCGGCTGATCACCTCGACCGGCCGGGTCGCGTCCCAGCGCACCACCCTGTACGGCGAGGCGCCTGCGCAGCAATGCGCGCGCTCCTACGGTGTGGCGCCGGTGGCCCCCATCGTGCTCACGCCGCTGCCGCGCCGCGGGCGCACGGGCAAGGAGCCGGCCGGCGGCACTGCGCTGCCCGTAAGCGAGCGGGTCGCATGACGCAAGCGGATGCCGCGGCGCGCCGCTGGACCCTGATCCCGGTGCGCGGGCTGGCCGCAGGCAAGACGCGGCTTTCCGCCATGCTCTCTCCCGCACAACGCGCGGCGCTCAACGGGCAGTTGCTCGAGCGTGTGCTGGGCGCCGTACGCGACGCCGAAGGCACGCTGGCGCGCTGCGTGGTGGCCAGCGCGGGAGCCGACGCGTTGGGTCTGGCCCGTTCGCTGGGCGCGCAGGCCCTGCAGGAGGCGCAGGGCACCGGCCTGAACGCCGCGCTGGAACGCGCCGCGACCCACGCGCGCGGCCAGGGCGCGCACACCCTGCTGGTGCTGGCCTCCGACCTGCCCGACGTGGACGCCGGGGCGCTGCGGCGCCTGCTGGCCGCGGTGCCGGCGGGTGGCGCGGCCATCGTGGAGGACAAGTCCGGCACCGGCACCAACGGCCTGGTGCTGCCGGCGCGCCATGCCATGCCCTTCGCCTTCGGCGCGGACAGCCTGGCGAAGCACCGCGCGGCGCTGGCCGACTCCGGCCTGGTGCACCTGGTCTGGAACGACCCGGCGCTGGCCTTCGACCTGGACACCCCCGAGGACTGGCGCGCCTTCAGCGCGAGGCAGCGCGCGGCCTGACTCCGGCGGGGCCAGGAGCGGCACGTCCGGTGCTGCGGCATACTTCGCGGATGCACCCCTTCTCGGTTCCCGACCATGTCGAGCGGCGCATCGTCGAGCGCCGCGGCCGGCTGCATCCGTTCGAGTCCATAGCTCCGGCGCGCACCGCGCTGGTGGTGATCGACATGCAGAACGCCTTCCTCGCGCCCGGCGCGCCGGTGGAGACGCCGTCGGCCCGCGCGCTGGTGCCCAACATCAACCGCCTGGCCGTCGCCACGCGCGCCGCGGGCGGCACCGTCGCCTGGGTGTCGGTGCACGTGAACCGCGCCGAGGAATGGCCGGTGTACTGCAACCACATGCTGAGCCGCGCGACCGCCGACCAGCTGATCGCCAGCCTCACCGAAGGCAGCGAGGGCCATGCGCTCTGGCCCGGGCTGCAGGTGCAGCCGGGCGACCTGCGCGTGCCCAAGACCCGCTTCAGCGCCTTCCTGCCCTCGGCCTGCGCGCTGCCGACCCTCCTGCGCGAGCGCGGCATCGACACGGTGCTCGTCTGCGGCACGCTGACCAGCGTGTGCTGCGAGTCCTCGGCGCGCGACGCGGCGATGCAGGACTTCAAGGCCATCATGGTGTCCGACGCCAACGCGACCCGCACCGACGAGGAACACGCCGCCGCGCTGGTCGCCTTCCTGCAATCGTTCGGCGACGTGCGCACCACCGACGAGTCCGTTTCCTTGCTTGAACGCGGCACGGCACGCCAGCCGGCCGCGGCGACGCCTTGAACCACGCCCTACGGAGAACCGGAGAAAAAACAATGAAAACAGCCGTTTATATCAGAATTGCGGCATTTTCAACGCTGGCCATGCTGGCCGCGGGCAGCGTCCGCGCCGAGATCACCGTCGGCGTGGTGCTGGGCGCATCAGGCCCCACCGCTTCGATCAGCATCCCCTACCGCAACACCTACCAGATCGTGCCGCGCACGCTCGGCGGCGAGAAGGCGCGCTTCATCATCCTGGACGACACCGGCAACCCCGGCGAGGCGGTCAAGCACATGCGCCGCCTGGTGACCGAGGACAAGGTCGACATCGTGCTCGGCTCGACCTACACGCCGGCCTGCCTGGCCATGGCCGACGTCGCGCTGGAGACGAAGACCGCGATGGTGTGCATGTCGCCCACCGTGCCGCCGGCGGACAAGCACCCCTGGTTCTTCACCATCCCGCAGCGCCTGCCGGTGATGATGGGCGGCATCGTCGACCACATGAAGGCCAATGGCGTGAAGTCCATCGGCTTCATCGGCTTCGCCGACGGCTGGGGCGACCTCACCCTGGGCGCGATCGAGCAGGGCGCGGGCCCGGCGGGCATCAGGATCGTCGCGCGCGAGCGCTACCAGCGCAACGACACTTCGGTCACCGCGCAGGTGCTCAAGGTCATGGCGGCCAGTCCCGACGCGGTGTTCCTCGGCGCCTCGGGCACGCCCGCGGCGCTGCCGCAGGCGACGCTGCTGGAGCGCGGCTTCAAGGGCCGCATCTACCAGACGCACGGCGTGATCAACAAGGATTTCCTGCGCGTGGGCGGCAAGAACGTCGAGGGCACCATCGCCCCGACCGGCCCGCTGGTGGTGGCCGACCAGCTGCCCGACTCCAACCCGATCAAGAAGGTGGCGCTGCAGTTCTTCAAGATGTACGACGCCGCCTATCCGGACGATGCGCGCAACCCGTTCGCGGGCTATGCCTACGACGGCTACCTGAACCTGAACGCCGCCGCCGGCCCTGCGCTGAAGAAGGCCAGACCCGGCACGGTGGAGTTCCGCATGGCGCTGCGCGAGGCGATGGAGAACCTGAAGGAAGTGGTGGGCACGCACGCGGTGTACAACACCACGCCCACCGACCACAACGGCGCCGATGCGCGAGCCCGCGTGATGGTCACGGTGCAGGGCGGGACCTGGAAGCTGCTGCCCTGACCCGGGCGCGGGCGGTGCGGCCGGGACCTGCCTAGGGCTGCAGGTCCAGTTCCGCGGCGATGCTGTCGCTGGGCGACAGCTCGCCGACCCGCACGCCCACCAGCCGCACCGGGCGGTGCAGCTCGATCCGCCCCAGGCATTCGAAGGCCGCCTTGCGTATCACCAGGGGGTCGTTGGTCGGCCCGGGCAGGGTGCGGTCGCGCGTCACGGTCTCGAAGCCGGTGAAGCGCAGCTTGATGCCGATGGTGCGCCCGGCGTAGCGCTTCTCGCGCAGCTCGTCGGCGACCTGCCGCGACAGCTTCGCGATGGTCGCGGCCACCACCTGCCAGTCGCGCGTGTCCTCGGCGAAGGTGGTCTCGCGGCTGCGCGACTTGGGCTCGCGCTCCACCGACAAGGGCCGGTCCAGCCGGCCGTGCGCCGCCTCGTGCATGAAGCCGGCGTGGCGCGCGCCGAAGGCTGCGTTCAGGCGCGACAGCGGCACGGCCGCCAGCTCGCCGATGGTGTGGATGCGCAGCGACTTGAGCTTCTCGTCGGCCTTGGGGCCGATGCCGGGGATGCGCCGCGCCGGCAGCGGCCAGATGCGCGTCTCGATGTCCTCCGGGCGGACCACGGTGATGCCGTCGGGCTTGTCCAGCTCCGACGATATCTTCGCCAGCAGCTTGTTGGGCGCGATGCCCACCGAGCAGGTGAGCGTGGAGTCCTCGCGGATGCGGTCCTTCAGCCCGCGCGCGATCGCCACGCTGTCGCCGGGCACGTCGGTGATGTCCAGGAAGGCCTCGTCGATGCCGCGGTCCTCGAACACCGGCGACACCGCCTGCATGATGGCCTTGAAGCGCCGCGACCAATGGGTGTAGGCGGCGAAGTCGGTCGGCAGCCGGATCGCGTCCGGGCACAGCCGCGCCGCGGTCATCATCGGCATGCCGGAGCGCACGCCGAACTCGCGCGCCTCGTAGGTGCAGGTGGAGACCACGCCGCGCCCGGCGTAGTCGCGCAGCACCGCGTCGGCCTCGCCCTCATCACCCCGCCGCCCGCCGATGACGATGGGCCTGCCGCGCAGGTCGGGGCGGCGCAGCAACTCGACCGACGCGAAGAACGCGTCCATGTCGAGGTGCAGGATGCGGCGCTCGGGAGGATTCACCCCGCCAGTTTAGCGGTCGCTGCGTGAATCAACCGCGACCGCCTGCCTGATTCAGGCGGCGGCCGGCGGCACGCGCGTGTGCCAGTCAGTGAGCCGCTGGTAGGCATCGGCCGCGGCCAGCAGCGACGCTTCCTCGAAGCCTCGCGCCACCAGCTGGAAGCCCACCGGCAGGCCGTCGGGCGTGAACCCGCAGGGCACGGACACGGCGGGCAGGCCGAGGTAGTTGATGCCGCGGGTGCAGTGCGTGCAGGCGGCGATCGCCGCGGCCACGTCGGCGGGCGAGCCGCTGGTGGTCTGCGCGATGCTGGGCACCGGGATGGACACGGCGGGCAGGAACACCAGGTCGGCGTCACCCATCGCAGTGGCGAGCCACTCGGCGGTCAGGCGGGCGCGCAGGGCCAGCGCCTCGGCGTAGCGCACCGCCGGATAGAACAGGCCGGGCTCGATGCGCGAGCGCACCTGGTCGGCATAGTCCTGCGGCCGCTCGCGCAGCCAGCGCCGGTGCAGGGTCGCCGCCTCCACGGTGAGCGCCATGTGCGCCATGGCGTTGATCGCGGCCATGTCCGGTGACGCGGTATCGATGATCGTGGCCCCGGCCGCGCGCATCACGGCCAGTGCCTCGTCCAGCGCTGGCCGCACCGCCGGATCCACCAGTTCGACGTAGTAGCCGCGCGGCACCGCGATGCGCCGGCCGGCGAGCGAGCCGGTGAGCGCCGCCTCGTAGTCGGGCACCGGCACCACCTGGGTGTGCGCGTCGGCGGCGTCGGCGCCGGCGATCACCTGCATCAGGCGGGCACAGTCGCGCGCGCTCGCGGCCAGCGGCCCGACGCAGTCCAGCGACCAGGACAGCGGCATCACGCCATGGCGGCTGACGCGGCCCAGCGTGGGCTTGAGGCCGGTGATGCCGCACATCGCCGCCGGATGGCGGATCGAGCCGCCGGTGTCGGTGCCCAGCGACCCCGCGACCAGGCGCGCGGCCACCGCGATGCCCGATCCGCTGGACGAGCCGCCGCAGCAGTGATCCGCGTTCCACGGGTTGCGCCCGTGGCCGTAGTGGCCGTTGAAGCCCGTTGGCGACATGGCGAACTCGCACATGTGCAGCCGGCCGAGGTCCAGCGCACCGGCGAGGTCCAGGCGCGCGAGCACGGTCGCGGTGTGGTCGGGGATGAAGCCCGCGCGTATCGACGAGCCGCAGGCGCTCTCCCGCCCGGCGCGGTAGAACAGGTCCTTGTGCGCCAGCGGCACGCCGGCCAGCGGCCCCAGCCTGTCGCCGCGGGCGCGCGCCGTGTCCACCTTGCGCGCTTGCTCGCGCACGCCGTCGCCGGCATCGGCCACCAGCGCGTTGAACACCGGCCCGAGCCGGCGCAGGCGCGCAAGCGATGCACCAGCCGCCGCCTCGGCCGTGACTTCACCCGCACCGATCGCGTCCGCCAGCCCGGCGACGCCCAGGCCGGCCAGTTGCGCCTCGTTCACGCGGATTCCACCCGGTCGGGCAGGCCGCGCGTCAACAGGCCTGCGTGGTCGCTGGGAACGTCGTCCAGCGTCAGCCGCTTGTCGGCCGCGGCGGCGACGGCGGCATCCATGGCCCGCACCAGCGGCGCGGCGCGGCCCACGCGCTCGGGCGCCGGCGTC
The DNA here is from genome assembly GCA_903909415.1 of uncultured Pseudomonadota bacterium. Next base: position 28,884 of record CAIVVS010000197.1, read on the forward strand.
CCGCCCATCGCCGCGGATGCGATCCTCGCCAGGCTGGCGGCGTCCAGCACCTCGTCACGGTCGGGCATGGCTCAGACGCCGAGGAAGCGCTTCATGGTGTCGCGGTCGTCGCGCAGGACATCGGTGCTGCCGTGCCAGACGATGCGGCCGGTCTCGAGGATGTAGGCCTCGTCGGCGGCGGCCAGCGCGCTGTACAGGTTCTGCTCCACCAGCAGGATGGCCAGGCCGGTCTTCTTCAGCTCGATGATGATGGCCTCCAGCGCCTGCACCATCACCGGCGCCAGCCCCTCGGAGGGCTCGTCCAGCAGCAGCAGTTCCGGGTCCAGCATCAGCGCGCGCGCCACGGCCAGCATCTGGCGCTCGCCGCCGGAGAGCTGGTTGCCGCGATGCTGACGGCGCTCGGCCAGGCGCGGGAACAGGCCGAAGACGCGCTCCTGGGTCCAGGCCGAACCGCGCTTCTCGACGATCTTCAGGTGCTCGACCACGGTGAGCGAGGCGAACAGCCTGCGCCCCTGCGGCACCAGTCCGATGCGCTTGCCCGCCACCAGGTGCGGGCGCATGCCGGTGAGCTCGGTGCCGTTGTAGCGCACGCTGCCCGAGCGCACCTCGGGCGGGTTCAGGCCCATGATGGAGCGGATCAGCGTGGTCTTGCCCATGCCGTTCCTGCCGAGCAGCGCGACCACGCGGCTCTGGGGCACGTCCAGCGTCACGCCGTTCAGGATGTGCGCGTCGCCGTAATAGCTGTGCAGGTCCCGTACCTCAAGCATGGTGCGGCTTCCCGAGGTAGACCTCCTGCACGCGCGGGTCCTCGCGGATCGCGTCGGGCGAGGCCTCGACCAGCACCTGGCCGAAATGCAGGCAGGAGACGAAATCCACCAGTCCCAGCGCAAGGTCCATGTCGTGCTCGATCAGGATCAGTGTCAGGTCGCGCGGCAGCGCGCGTATAACTTCGGCCGTGGTGACGCGCTCGGCGGGCGACAGGCCGGCGGCCGGCTCGTCCAGCAGCAGCAGCTTCGGGCTCGTGACCAGGGCCATGGCCAGCTCCAGCTGGCGCTGTTCGCCATAGGACAGGTGGCGCGTGACCACGTCGCGCCTGGCATCCAGGCGCGAGGAGGCCAGCGCCCGGTCGATCGACTCGGCCTCGGTGGCGTTGGCGTGGTCGCCCGCGAGCATGGCGAACTTGCGCGCCGACAGGCCGCGCGCGGCCAGCCTCAGGTTCTCGGCCACGGTCAGGCCGGGAAACAGGTTGGTGATCTGGAAGGTGCGCGCCATGCCCAGTTGGGCGCGCTGGTGCGCTCGCAGCCGGGTGATGTCGCGCCCCGCATAGCGTATGGAACCCGCCGACGCCGGCACCTCGCCGGCGATGGCGTTGAACAGCGTGGTCTTGCCCGCGCCGTTGGGGCCGATGATGGCGCGGCGCTCCCCGGCCGCCACCGACAGCGTGACGCCGTCTACGGCGCGCAGCGCGCCGAAGGTGACGCACACGCCGTCGAGCTGCAGCAGCGGACCGGACATTGCGTTGCTCCCCTTGCCCGCGGCTCAGCTCTTCTTGAGGCCCTGGAAGGTGCGCGAGTAGGACGGCTGCTTCAGGTACTCCTCGGGCTTGTACTTCCAGAACTGCGAGACGTTCGGGTACACCTCCAGCGGCATGTTCCAGTACTTGCCGTCGGCGCGGCGCTTGGTCTCGCGCACGAAGATGTCGTAGATCGGGTTGCCGTAGTCGTCCAGGCGCACCGGGCGGCCGAGCGGCGAGTTGGTCAGCACCACCTTGCGCATCGCGGCCAGGAACGCGGCCTTGTCCTCGACCTTGCCGTTGATGGCCTTGATCGCCTCGACCATCCACATCGCGCAGGAGTAGTGCGAGAAGCCGTAGATCGACGGGATCTTGCCGAAGGCCTTCTCGTAGTCGGTCACGAACTTGGCGGTGATCGGGGCGTCCGAGCCTTCCGCGAAGTGGGCCGTGGACACCACGCCCTCGCACTCGGCGCCCAGCGTGCGGATCACCGACTGGTCGGTGAGGTTCATCGCGCCCAGCAGCGGGATCTTGCCCTTGAGGCCGAAGTTCTGCCACTGGGTCAGGAAGCGGTTCGCGTCGGCGCCGGTCTCCATGGAGAACACGGCGTCCGGGTTCAGGCTCTGGATCTGCGCGAGGTAGGGGCTGAAGTCCGCGGTGTTGATCGGGTTCCAGAACTGGTTCAGCACCGAGCCGCCCATCTCCGTGAAGGTCTGCACGAAGCCGCCGCACTGCTCGTGGCCGAAGGCGTAGTCCTGGCTGACCGTGACGATCTTGCGGTAGCCCTTCTTGTAGGCCCAGTCGGCCAGCGGACGCGACATCTGGCTGGCGGTGTAGCCTGCGGCGCGCACCACGTTCGGGATGCGCTGGCGCTGGGTCAGGTCGTCGGCGGCGACCACCGGGATGATGTAGGGCACGCCGTTGCCCTTGACGTACTGGGCGACCGCCAGGCCGGTGTTGGCGATGATGTTGCCGACCAGGAAGTGCACGTTGCGCTGCTCAACCAGGCGGCGCGCCTTCTGCAGCGCGATGTCCGGGTTGGAGCCGTCGTCCTCGACGATGATCTCCACGTCGCGGTTGCCGATCTTCTTGCCGTTCAGGTCGAAGTAGTAGTTGAAGCCCTCGACCAGTTCCTTGCCGCCGGAGGCGAGCACGCCGGTGAGCGGCGCGGACAGGCCGATGCGGATCGGGCCGGTCTGCGCGTGGGTGTGGACCCAGGGTCCCGCCGCCGCCGTGGCGGCCGCTGCGCCCGTTCCCTTGATGAATGTACGACGATCCATGCTGTTCTCCTGAGTGAGGTGGATGCCCTGCCGGACTGCCCTGCCAGACTGTACTGTGTACCGCGCGACCAGCGCCGCAACGTCGAACCGCTACTGCCGCTCCCGCCGGGCAAGCAGCTTGCGCGCCTTGCCCAGCACGCCCTCGGGGGCGAAGATCATGACGAAGATGAACATGAAACCCAGCACCATCGACCAGCGCTCGGTGTAGAGGCTGACGAAGTTCTCCATGGAGATGATCAGGAAGGCCCCGATCATGCTCCCGAACAGCGTGCCCACGCCGCCCACGATCGCCATGAGCAGGCCCTCGACCGACTGCGACAGCTGCACCGTGGAGGGGCTGACGAAGTTGTTGAACATGGCGTACATCGACCCGGCCACGCCGGCGAAGAAGCCCGACACCACGAAGCCGATGAACACGTGCAGCGGCACGTTGTAGCCCAGCGCGCGCATGCGTGACTCGCTCTCGCGTATGCCCTTGAGCGTCAGGCCGAAGGGCGAATTGACGAAGCGCCACATCAGGAACACCAGCACCACGAACACCGCCAGCACGAAGTAGTAGAGGTCGATGTGCTCGGTGAGCATCTCCGGGCGCACCGTGCCGCGCAGGCCGTTCTCGCCGCCGGTGACCGAGGTCCAGCGCAGGCAGATGCCCCAGACGATCATGCCCAGCGCCAGCGTCAGCAGCAGGAAATAGACCCCGCTCGTGCGTATCGCCAGCACGCCGAACACCACCGCCACGGCGACCGCGGCGGCCGTGCCCAGCAGCATGCCGGTCCACACCGAACCGTTGGCGACCGTCACCCACCACACCACCACGTAGGTGGCCACGCCGAAGATCGCACCGTGGCCCAGCGGCGTGCGGCCCGCGTAGCCGGTGAGGATGTCCACCGACATCGCGAGGATGGCGAAGATCAGCATCTCGATGGCGATGCTGGTCTTGTAGCCGGTGAAGATGAAGGGCACCACGGCGAGGAAGGCGATGCCGCCCAGCGCCCACGCCCAGTGCCGCTTCGAGCCGATGCCAGGAAACATGCTCACGCCCTCCCGAACAGGCCGAGCGGGCGGAAGGCGAGCAGGATCGCCATCGGCCCGAAGATCACGAAGTACGCCAGTTCCGGGAACCAGACCTGGCCGAAGGTGGCGAGCATGCCGACGAAGATGCTGCCGACGGCCGCGCCCGGCAGGCTGCCGCGCCCGCCGATGATCACCACCGCCAGCGAGAACACCAGGATCTCGGCGTCGGCCGTGGGATAGAGCGTGAGGAAGGCCCCGCCCATGACCCCGGCCATGCCGGCCAGCGCGGCGCCCAGCATGAAGGTGTAGATGAACACCTTCTTGATGTCGATGCCCATGGCCTCGACCATCTCGGCATCGTCCACCCCGGCGCGGATCAGCGCGCCCAGCTTGGTGCGGTTGAGCAGCAGCCACAGGCCGATGAAGATCAGCACGCCCACCGCGAGCACGAACAGGCGGTACTTGGGATAGTAGATGGAGCCGATCTGCATCGGCCCCTGGAGGAACTGCGGCACCGGCACGGTGAAGGTGTCCCCGCCCCAGATGACCAGGGCCAGGTCGTTCAGCACCAGGCCCACGCCCAGGGTGATCAGCACCTCGCGCAGTTCCACGCCCTTGACGAAGCGGATGAAGCCCCGGTCGGTGATGAAGCCGATCACCGCGATCGCCGCGGCGCCCGCCAGCACGCCGAGGAAGAAGTTGCCCGACTTGGTGGCGACCGTGAGGCCGACGTAGCCGCCGAACAGGTAGAGCGCGCCGTGCGCGAGGTTGACGATGCGCATCAGGCCGAAGATCAGCGTGAAACCGGCCGCGACCAAGAACAGCAGCGCGGCGAAGGTCATGCCGTTCAGCGTCTGGATGGCGTTCATCGTGGACATGCGCGTGGTCTCGTCTTCTCGTCGGGGCGCCGGGCGCTAGCCGTCTAGGGCGTCGGGGCGCTGCGACAGGTACCAGTCGTGGATCTGCTCGCCGGTCCAGAACAGCACGTCGCCCTGCGCCTTGATGCGCGAGAGCACGTTGCGATAGTACTTGAGCCGGTGCGGCGCGCCCATGATGTAGGGATGCACCACCAGCGCCATGACGCGGGCGCCGCCGTTGTCCTCGCGCGAGTCGGCGTAGAGCTGCTCGAACTGGTCGATGCCGCGCTGCTCGTACTCGCGCGCCGGATGGTGCTGGATCAGCATCATCGCCACGTCGTTGCATTCCTGGGTGTAGGGCACGGAGACGATCTTCCCCTTGCCGGTCCTGAGCACCGTGGGCTGGTCGTCCAGCACCCAGTCGCAGACGTAGTCGTAGCCGGCTTCCTTGAGCAGTTCCGGCGTGTTCCAGGTCTCGGTCAGCCCCGGTCCCAGCCAGCCGCGCGGCTTCTTCCCGGTGAAGGCGGCGATCGCCTCGGTGGTCTTCCTGATGTCCAGCGCCTCGTCGGCCACCTTCTGCATGTTCTGCTGGGTGTAGCCGTGGCCGAGGAACTCCCAGCCGCGGTCCTTGGCGGCCTGCGCCACCGGCGCGTAGGCGCCGATCGCCGAACCGTTGATCGCCAGCACCGCCGGGATGCCGAGCGCGTCCAGCACCTCGGTGAAGCGCCAGAAGCCCACGCGGTTGCCGTACTCGTGCCAGGCCCAGTTGGGCACGTCCGGGCTGGGCGAGCCGCCCGCCGGGGGCGTGAGCACGGTGCGCGGCATGGGACGGTCGATGTCCCATTCCTCGATGTTGATGATGGTCCACACCACCATGCGCGCGCCGCCGGGCAGGCGCAGCGGCACCCGCGTGTGGATCGGCTCGTAGCTGATGCGCTCCAGCGGCTTCATCGCGCGGTCCTCAGGCCTTCTTCGACTTCTGGTACCAGTCGAGGATCTGCTCGCCGTTCCAGTGCACCACGCCCGGGAAGCGGTTGATGTACTCGTACACCTGCTCGAGGTACTTGATGCGGAACGGCTGTCCGCTGATGTACGGATGGATGGCGATCGCCATGATCTTGGCGCGCTGCGCGCCCTCCTGGTACAGCCGGTCGAACGAATCGATGCACTTCTGGGTCCAGTAGGCGGCTTCGTGGTGCTGCACGATCATCATCGGGATGTCGTTGGTCTCCACCGAGTACGGGATGGTGACCAGCGGCCCGTTCGCCGTGGCGATCTCGGTGGGCTCGTCATCGTATACCCAGTCGCCGATGTACTTCACGCCGGCCGCCGACAGGTACTCCGGGGTCTCGTAGGTCTGCGTCAGGCCAGGTCCGAGCCAGCCCACCGGGCGCTTGCCGGTGAACTTCTCGATGGTGTCCATGGACTTGGCGATCATGCCGGGCTGGTCCTCGACCTTGTGGATCGGCATCTGCTCGTAGGCATGGCCCATGAACTCCCAGCCGCTGTCGCGGCAGGCCTGCGCCACGCGCGGGTAGTCGACGCAGACCCGGGCGTTGACCGACAGCGTCGGGCGGATGCCGAGGCGCTCGTACAGCGCGTGGAAGCGCCAGAAGCCCACGCGCATGCCGTACTCGTGCCAGCTCCAGTTGGGCACGTCCGGCAGCAGCACCGCCCCGGTGGGCGCCGGGATGACCTGTCGCGCCATGGCGCGCGCGATGTCCCAGACCTCGAGGTTGACGATGGTCCAGACGATGATGCGGTTGTCGCCGGGCAGCTTGAGCGGCGGGCGGTCGACGATGGCGCTGTAGGGGGTGCGCTCTCCGGGCAGGGTCATGGTGGCTCCGTGTGTCCAGTCAGGCGTGTCAGGGAATGTGGGGGCTCAGGCGCCGCGCAGTTCGGGCAGCGCCATCACTTCATCGGTCTTCATCACGAAGCCGAACGCGGTGCGGATGCAGAGCAGCGCCGCGCCGTGCAGCTCGGGCGCGTCCATGGTGTCGACGCATTCCTCGGGAACGATCACCGAATAGTCGCGCGAGCAGGCGGCGGCCACCGTGGACAGCACGCAGCTGTTGGTGTTTACGCCGGTGACGATCAGGGTGTTCACGCCGTGGGCGCGCAGCATGAAGTCCAGGTCCGAGCCGATGAAGCAGTCGTAGCGCTTCTTGGTGTTCACCACCCAGTCGCGCGGGTCGCGCAGCTCGGGGATCACCTCGCAGCCGGGCATGCCGGCGATGTTGTGCCGGAGCACGTTCTTGCGCGTGTTGTTCGGGTCCTCGGAGCGGGTGCGCCAGAACGGGTTGACGCGGATCTCGTCGGCGTCGCGGTAGGTGGTGACCAGGTGCACGATGGGCACGCCGGCGCCGCGGCACCAGTCGAACAGGCGCTTGTTGGCCGCGATGATGCGCGTGGCGTCCTCCTGCCGGCGCACCGGCATGGTGGCCACCGACAGGTCGAGGTGGCCGCGGTGCAGGTCGATCGCCACCACCGCCGCCTTCGGCTTGTCCACGCCCAGGTTCATGTCGCCCGTCCTCAGCCTATGCCCGTGCCGGGATAGCGCTTGCGCTGGTCGATGCCGAAGCGGTCGGCCAGCCAGTCGGCCATCAGCTCCTGGCCGATGGTCGGGTTGTCGTGCTGGCAGTGCTCGGCGCCGGTCTCGTCCTCCTCGACCAGGCGCAGGGTCACGTCCACGCCGTGCTTGCGGCCGTAGTCGTACACCTTCTTCGCCTGCGACACGGTCAGCACGTCGTGGCCGCCGTGCACGATCAGGTAGGGGCACTTCATGTGTTCCAGGTGCCCGTCCAGCGTGAAGGGTTTCGCCTTGACCATGGCCTCCTTCATGCTCGGCGCGCCGATTACCCACTTGATGTGGTCGGCCAGGCCGTGGTCCTCCGGCGCGTTGCCCCACAGGTCGGTGATCGCCCAGATCGCGCCGTGCGAGATCGCCGCCGCCAGGCGCGGCTCGTGGCAGCCGGCACGGGCGGCATAGTAGCCGCCCAGGCTCGATCCGCAGACCGCGATGCGCTTCGCGTCCACGTCGGCGCGCTTCTCCAGCCAGTCGATCCACTTGCCCACAGGCACTTCCGTGTCCGCGCGGCTGGTGATGCCGTGGCGGCGCAGCGTGCCGCCCTGCCCGGCGCAGTCGATCATCAGCACCGAGATGCCGCGCTGCAGGGCGCCGTGCGCCTGCATGAACCACATCTCGTCCTTGATCGAATCCAGCCCGCCCATGCAGATCAGCACCGGGTGGCGCGCGCCGGGCAGCGGCGTGCGCACGAAGTAGCCGTACATCTTCCCGTCCACGCCGTTGCTGGAGAACGGGATGTCGACCACCTCGCCGGGCGGGTCCAGGTGGCGCAGGAAGCCGTGGCTGGACTGTTCCATCTTCGTGAACGTGGCCAGGCGCCGCGGGTCCTCCGGCAGCAGCCAGAACTCGGCCTGGCGGTAGTAGTCGGCCGCGCGCAGGAAGCAGTTCATCGCGGTGCGCACGTGGCCGGCCTTCTCCTCGGCCTGGCCGCGCTGGAAATTGCGGTCGGCGATGCGCAGCCACTCGGCGTACCAGGACTCCTTGTCGCCCGGGACCATGCGCGAGCCGGCCTGGAAGATCTCGCTCACCGAGCCGCCGCCCTCCTGGGTCTCGCCCAGGCCGCGCCGGAACTGGTAGGACATCCAGGGATGCTCCGGCCAGTGGTGCCAGCCGAAGGCCTCGTAGTGCGGCTGCCGGTTGTCGGTGATCTTCTCGATCAGGTTGTCTTCGCTGCCTGCCATGTCCGTCCCGCCGTGTTGTTCAAGTCGCTGGAATGGAAATCCAGCACCTTGACGATTCGCTTGCATCCGACCTTAGCGACACCCCAGCCGCGCTGTCAAGCAGCGCACCGTGTTGGCGCACTGCAATCTGCAATGGGGGGTTGCGGCCCGCATCAGAACGTCGGCGGCGTGCTGACCCAGACCACGCGCGCGCGGCGCCGCCCCGGATTGCGGTAGCTGTGGGGCGTCTCCGAGCGGAACACGAAGGAGTCGCCGGCCGCCAGCCGGAAGGTCTGCGCCCCGACGGTCAGTTCCAGTTCCCCGTCGACCACGAAACCCACTTCCTCGCCGCGGTGCGACAGGGTTCCCTCGCTGCCCGCGCCGGGCGCGAGGATGTGCAGGTTGCCCTCGAGCTGGAAACGCCCCTCCGGGGGCACCAGCCGCTCCAGCACCGAGCCGTCGCGGTCGATCGCCACCCTGGGGCGCTGGCCCGGGCGCGACACGATGCCGAGGTCGGCGCCGGCCCCGTCCACCAGTGCACCTATGGTCACGCCCAGGGCGCGCGCCATGCTGTGCAGCACGCTCAGCGAGGGCGCGGCCACGCCCTTCTCCACCTTGGACACCAGGCTCTCCGAGCAACCGACGCGGTCGGCCAGCTCGCGCAGCTTCAGCCCCTTGATCTGGCGAAGCTGGCGGATGCTCGCACCCATGCCGGGCGCCGCGGACCGTGCCGCGGACTTCGCCGCCGACCTTGTTGCCGACTTTGTCGCCGACTTCGCTGCGGGCTTGGCCGCGGGCCTGGTCGCGGGCTTCGCTGCGGGCTTGCGTGCTGCCTTCTTGCGGATGGCCATGCTGGTAGTCCGGGATCCGGAGCGGCTACTGTATCCGCGTCCGGCGCCCCGGAAAAGCGTTTTGATGCTGCCCGGGCCGCGGCGCCCTTGACAGCGCGCGCGCGCGCTGGCTAAGGTCGGACATCCACGCAATTTCCGCTCAAGTCGCTGGATGCCCGTTCAAGTCGCTTGAATCAAGCCGGCCGGGCGCGCCGGCGCCAACCCAGGGAGGCAGGTCATGTCCGAGTTCCGCTTCAAGGAGTCCGAGCTGAAGGGCGTGCGCTACTACCGCGCGCCGGACGACAACCGCATCGTCGCCATGCACGTGCGCGGCGACTTCGACGAGTACGAGAAGTACCCGCCCTACCTCGACACCGAGGAAGACCGCGCCCACATGCGCGAGGCCTACAAGAACGCCGACCCGGACATGGAGCGCAGGACCAAGGCCCACATGACCGACGACAACTGGCCGCTGCAGATCGTGATGCTGGAGCGCGAGCCCGGCGGCACCACCCTGCCGCACTACCACATCCCCGACCGCGAACTGCCCAAACTGCCCACGCGCCACCAGATCCTGCTGTGCCAGCGCGGCTCGGCCAAGGTCGGCGTGTTCACCACCAACAACGAGCACCTGGGCGACGTGATCCTGAAGCGCGACGACCTGATCCTGATGCTGGAAGGCCACCGCGTCGAGTTCCTGGAGCCGAAGACCAAGCTGATCGAGATCAAGCAGGGCCCGTTCCCCGACAACGACATCATCGACAAGGTCGACCTGAAGGGGGATTGATCCATGAAACTCGCGACTTTCCGCATCGCCACCCCGGTCGGCCCGGTGGACCGCTTTGGCATCGTCCACATGGCGGGCGAGCGCACCTGGCTGGTGGACGCGAACTTTGCCTGCGCCGCGCAGGCTGCCGCCGTCGGCCACCACGCGCCGCTGGCCTGGGCCGACGCGATGCTGCCGTCGGAACTGTCGGCCTACTGCACGCTCTACGGCGTGTCGCTCACGCCGCTGGAATCCGCGCTCAAGTTCGCGCTGTCGAAGTTCGACCCCGCCCGTCCCGGCGCCGTCGCCGGACCGCGCGGCGAGCGCGTCATCTGGGCGCTCGAAGAGGTACGCCTGCGCCCGCCGGTGCCACGCGTGCCGGTGCTGCGCGACTTCGCCGCCTTCGAGGACCACCTGGAGAACACCTTCGGCAAGATGGGCCTGAAGATTCCCCCGGTCTGGTACGAACAGCCCACCGCGTTCAAGGCGAACTCCACCTCGCTGGTGGGCCATGACGACGAGGTGGTCTGGCCGCGCTACACCGAGAAGCTGGACTACGAACTGGAAGTCGCCGCGGTCATCGGCAAGCCGGGGCGCAACGTCAGCCTGGCCGACGCGAACCAGCACGTGCTGGGCTACACCCTGCTGAACGATTTCTCGGCGCGCGACACCCAGCGCGGCGAGATGGCGATCAGCACCGGCCCGTTCAAGGGCAAGGACTTCGCCTGGGGCCTGGGCCCGTGGATCGTCACCCTGGAC
>CAIVVS010000198.1 GCA_903909415.1 uncultured Pseudomonadota bacterium
CTCGCCGCGCGAGGCGCTGGACCTGCTCTACCAGCTCAAGAAACTCTGAGCCGGCGCGCGGACCGCGCGGCGCGGCCTGCGCCGGTTCCTGACGTTTCCCTGATATGGATCAAGCCCGCCCCTTCTTCGGCACGGCAAAGTCGGCGCTGGACCATGGAGGATGCGATTGATGAAAGACACCGCCGACGGGCACCACAAGACCCTGCGCATCGAAAGCTGGCCGGTGCTCGACCGTGACTTCCCCACCGACCCGCTGGTGCGGCTGTGCTACTACGCGCGCCTCGCGCCCTCCAGCCACAACTCGCAGCCTTGGAAGTTCCTGGTCTCGGGCGCCGAGATCGACCTGATGGCCGACGAGTCGCGCTGGCTGCGCGCCGCCGACCCGGACAAGCGCGAGTTCCACGTGTCGCTGGGCTGCGCGCTGGAGAGCCTGCTGGTCGCCGCGGACTACGGCCGGTACGCCACCACGGTCACGCCCTTCCCGCTGGGCCCCGGCACGCTGGTCGCGCGCGTCGCGGTGAACCTGGCCGGCGGCCAACAGCGCGCCCTGCCCGGCTCCGGCCTGCTCGAACCCATGCTCACGCGCCGCACCAGCCACCTGGCGTTCGAGCCGGCCCACACGGTGGACGACGCACTGCGCAAGTCGCTCTACTCCTGTTTCGACGAGGAGGACGTGTCGCTGCACTTCCTCGCCGATGCCAACGCGATCCGGCAGTTGTCGGAACTCGAGTACCAGGCGGACAAGGCGCTGCTCGCGGATGACGCCTACCGCGCGGAACTGGGCGAGTGGATAGGCGAAGGCATGCTGGGCACGCCCTGGCTGCTGTCCAAGCTCGCCAAGCTGGCCGTCGGCCACCTCCCGATGGAGGAGCGCGTGTCCAAGGGCGACGCGGCGCGGGTCGCCAGCGCGCCGCTGATGGGCCTGCTCACCACCCGCAACGACGGCCCCGCGGAGCATGTGCGCGTCGGCCAGGCCTTCATGCGCATCGCGCTGCTGGCCGAGGCCAAGGGCCTGCGCATCCAGCCGGTGAGCCAGGTCCTGGAGCACCCGGCGTCGCGCGGAGAACTCGCCGGCTTGTTCGGCCTGCACGACCGCCACGCGCAGCACCTGTTCCGCATCGGCCACGCCCCGGCCGGGACGGAAGCGCCCCGGCGCCGACCGCTGGGCGAGCTGGTGATGCGCGGCAGCTGACCGGGATGCCGGCCGGCACGGCCGGTCCCGGGTGCGCGCGCAAAGCCCCCCGCCGCAGGGATAGGCGGGTTACAGTCCGGCCTCGGACACAGGATTGGCCAAAATGCCCCTGAAATCACTTAAGTGGCTGTTTTATATAGGTATTTTTGCGTTGCTGGGCGCCTGCGCGCCGGCACCGCAGCAGCCGGTCGCCGGCTGGTCGTTCGCGGTGTTCGGGGATACGCCCTACACCGCCGCCGAGTCGGCGAAGCTCGACCAGATGATCCAGGACATCAACCGCTCGGACGTCGCCTTCGTGATCCACGTCGGCGACATCAAGGGCAGCGGCGAACCCTGCAGCAACGCCCTGTTCGACCAGCGCCGCGCGCAGCTGCAGCAGCTGCGCCATCCCTGGGTGCTGGTCTACGGCGACAACGAATGGACCGACTGCCACCGCCGCAACGCCGGCGGGCACGACCCGGTCGAGCGCCTGGCGCGGCTGCGGGTGGTGTTCTCGGAGGGCGCCGAAAGTTTCGGCCCGCGCGCGGTCCGGCTGGAACGCCAGTCCGATGCGCCGGGGCCGCATGCACAGTACCGCGAGAACGTGCGCTGGCAGCGCGAGGGCATCCTGTTCGTCGGCCTGAACGTGCCCGGCAGCAACAACAACTTCGGGCGCACGCCGGACATGGACCGCGAGCATGCCGCGCGCATGGCGGCCAACGACGCCTGGCTGGCGCAGGCCGTGGCGATGGCCACCGCGCCGCAGGTGAAGGCACTGGTGATCGCGATGCAGGCGGACCCGGACTTCGAGGCCAAGTACAGGTTGCCCGCGGGCGTGGGCGACGGCTACGCGGCGCTCAGGCGCACGCTCGCCGCGCACGCACGCGCGCTGGCCAAACCGGTGCTGCTGGTGCACGGCGACTCGCACGAGTACATCGTGGACCAGCCGCTGAAGCCGGACGGGAAGACGCTGGAGAACTTCACGCGCCTGGAAGTGCCGGGCTCGCCGCAGGTGAACTGGGTGAAGGTCACGCCCGCGCCCGGCACGCGCCACGGCTTCGTGTTCCAGCGCGGCTCGGCGCAGGCCGCGGGCAACTAGACCCGCACCCGCGGTGCGCGAAGCCCGGCGGGTGGCGCGCCTGCGCGCGCCCTACTTCGCGCCGCGCTGTTCCAGCAGCCGCACCATGTCCGCGTAGCGCCGCTCGCGCGCCAGCGTGAGCGGCGAGCGGCCCTGCCGGTCGGGCAGGTTCGCGTTCGCGCCCGCCTCCAGCAGCGCGCGCAGCGTGCCGGTGTGGCGCAGGCCGCCGTCGCCCAGCACGATGGACTCGATCAACGCGGTCCAGCCCAGGTTGTTCACGTGGTCCAGCGGCGCGTTGGCCGAGATGAGCACCCGCACCACCGCCTCGTGCCCGAGGTGGGCCGCGGCGATCAGCGCCGTGCCGTCGTAGCGGCTGGTGATGTTCCTCGCGTTGCCGCCCAACTGGATCGCGGTGCGCAGCGTGGGCAGGTCGTTGGCCACCGCCGCGATGGTGATGATGTCGTAGCGGTCCGCCTCCGGCGCATTCGGGTCCGCGCCGCCTTCGACCAGCACGCGCATCGCATCCAGCTTCGACAGGTGCGCGGCGACATGCAGCGGCGTGCGCCCGTGCCCGTCTCGCCGGGCATCGGGCTTCTCGCCCCCGGCCAGCAGCGCGCGGATGCGCGCCGCATCGCCCTTGGCGGCAGCATCGAACAGGCCACGGTAGGCGAGGCGCTCGGCGTCGCCGGGCGGCACCTGCGCCGATACGCCCCCAGCGACGAGCGCCAGAGCAAGTCCAAGGGCCCGGAGGAAAGTCATTCCCGCGAAAGCGGGAATCCGGCGTCGGTCGATCCAGCGAAAGTACAAACGCCACTGGATTCCGGCTCGCCGCCCTGCGGCGTCCGGAATGACGGGAACCTTGTTTCCGGCGTCCCGCCCGGCCTTCGACCGAAGGAACGTCATTCCCGCGAAAGCGGGAATCCAGCGTCGTTCGTTCCAACGTACCAGCCAACGCCAATGGATTCCGGCTCGCCGCGTTTCGGCGTCCGCAATGACGGGCAAGGCAGGCCCGCTAGAGCTCGTCATACTTGGTCGATACGCCACGTGATTTCTCCACCGGGTATTTCTGCTCGTTCCGCGCCAGCTTGGCGCGCACCACCTCGTCGATGTCCAGGCCCAGGTCGTTCACCAGCACCGCAAGGTAGATCGCGATGTCGGCCACTTCCTCCTCGATGCGGGCGCGCTTGCCCTGGACGATGCCGTCCAGCTCGCCGTCCTTCGCCCACTGCACCAGTTCCAGCAGCTCGGCCGCCTCGATGGAAATCGACATCGCCTGCGAGCGCAGGTTGTGGAACTGCTCCCAGTCGCGCGCGCGCCGGAACGCGAGCAGTGCGCGCAAGGTATCTTCCTGCAGCATCGGCACCTCAGCCCTCCTTCGTCCCTTGGTCGGGTTCGACGGCCAGCGGCCCGTACAGCGACGGTCGGCGCCAGGCCAGCAGCCCGGGGATGGTGCCCCAGGGCTTGGGCAGTTCCAGCGTTTCCTCGTGGCTGCGCAGCCAGGCCAGCCGGTCCAGGTCCAGGGTCGCCAGCAGCAGGCCCGCGTCGGTGCGCGCGGCGGCCACGCCCTCGGGCGTGACGATGCTGGCGATGCCGCGCTCCGGGCCGTTGCCCGGCGGGGTGATCAGGTTCTGGCAGGTGATGACGTGCAGGTGGTTCTCGATGGCGCGGGCGCGCAGCATCACGCGCCACGCGTCCTCCAGCTCGTAGACCATGCCGCCCACCGGCGCAAACAGCAGCTCGCAGCCCTGCAGCGCGAGCAGGCGCGGCAGCTCGGGGGAGAAGATCTCCGAGCAGATCAGCATCCCGACCTTGCCCAGTTCCGTCTCCACCACGCGCGGCGCGGCGCCCGGCTGCACCAGCCCGCCGAACAGCACGCGGTCGATGTCGTCGGCCGCCGGCTGGCTGCGGCTGTAGGTATGCAGCAGCGCGCCGTCCGGGCCGATCAGGTAGAGGTTGTTGAACCAGCGGCCGCCGTTGGCTGAGGTCGGGCCACCGCTGGCTGAGGCCAGGCCATAGGGCGCGGGGGCCAGCCCGCCGCAGATGAGGTGGATGCGCGAATCGCGCGCCGCCTGCTGCATGTGCGCCAGCGCCGCATCGGGGCCGATGCCGGCGAAGCGCAGCGGATGGCATTCGGGGAAGCACAGGACCTGCGCGCCGCGCCGCGCGGCTTCCCGCACCGCGTCGAGCGCGTCGGCGAGGTTCTGCGCCGCGTAATCGCCGGGCGCACCCTCGCGCCGGGTCAGCGCCTGGAAAGCGGCAACGCGGACGGTGCGCGCCATCGCCGCGGGACGCCGGTCAGGCCAGTTCGGCGGGAGCCGCCGTGGCCTTGCAGCCCGGGGCCAGCACCAGCGGCGGCTCGGTGACCGCCTGCAGCGCAGCCAGGTCCACGCCCGGCGCCATCTCCAGCACCACCAGCCCCTCAGGCCGCACGTCGATCACCGCGAGGTTGGTGTAGATGCGCTTGACCACACCGGATGCGGTGAGCGGATAGGCGCAGGCACGGCGGATGCGCGGGCCGCCCTCGCGGGTGGTGTGCTCCATCAGCACGCGGATTTCCTTGGCGCCCACGGCCAGGTCCATCGCCCCGCCGACACCGGGCGGCGCGCCGGGTTCGTCGGTGCTCCAGTTGGCGAGGTCGCCCGTCGCCGACACCTCGAAGGCGCCGAGCAGCGCGAGGTCGAGGTGCCCGCCGCGGATCATCGCGAAGGAATCGCTGTGCACGAAGAAGCTGCCGCCGGGCAGCAGCGTGATCGGGTCCTTGGTGGCATTGATCAGGTCCGGGTCTTCCTCGCCCGGCTTGGGGCTGGGACCGACGCCGAGGATGCCGTTCTCGCTGTGGAACACCACCTCGCGGTCCGCGGGAATGTAGCCGGCAGCCAGCGTCGGGATGCCGATGCCCAGGTTCACGTAGCTGCCGTCGGCGATGTCCTGCGCGGCGCGCCAGGCGATCTGCTTGCGCGACAGGCCGGGGCGCTTGGCCTTGGCCGGCGTTGCGGAACCGGCGGCGGGGGTGGTGTTGGCGGGAGTAGCCATCAGGAGGGCCTCACTTCAGCGGTCTGCACGATGCGGTGCACGAAGATGCCCGGCGTGCCGATGACTTCCGGGTCGAGGCTGCCGAGTTCGTCGATCTGGCCGACCTCGGCGATGGTCATCTTCGCGGCCATGGCGCACACCGGGTTCAGGTTGCGCGAGGACATGCGGTACACCAGGTTGCCCCAGCGGTCGGCGCGGTGCGCGCGCACGAAGGCCACGTCGCCCGGCAGCGGCGGCTCGAACACGTGCAGCCGGCCGTCGATCATGCGCGTCTCCTTGCCCTCGCCCAGGCGCGTGCCGGCCGAGGTCGGGGTGAAGAAGCCGCCGATGCCGGCGCCGGCGGCGCGCATACGCTCGCTCATCGTGCCTTGCGGCACCAGCTCCAGCTCGATCCGGTTGGCCTTGTACGCGGCCTCGAAGGACTGCGAGCCGCTGGTGCGCGGGTAGGAGCAGATCACCTTGCGCACCATGCCCGCGTCGATCATCGCCGACAGCCCGTACTTGCCCGAGCCGGCATTGTTCGAGACCACGGTGAGGTCGCGCACGCCCAGTTCCAGCAACGCGCCGAACAGCGCGTTGGGGATGCCTGCGCTGCCGAATCCGCCGGCGAGGATGGTGGCGCCGTCGCGTATGCCGGCCACCGCCTCGGCGAGCGTACGTACCCGCTTGTCGATCATGGAATGCCTGTCTCCGTGCGTTTTTCTAGAGTGTGGCCTGCGTACCCAGCAGCACCGTCACCTGCGATGAGAGTGTACCGCCGTTGCCATGGCACAGCGCCAGCTCGGCCCCCGCCACCTGGCGCGAGGGCAGCGCGGCATCGTCCCCGCTGCGGCCCGCATCCGCGTCGCCGCGCAGCTGCGTCACCGCCTCGATGAGCAGGAAGGTGCCGTACATGCCCGGGTGCACGCAGGACAGGCCGCCGCCGTTGGTGTTCACCGGCAGCGCGCCGCCGGGACCGATGCGCCCGCCCTGCACGAAGGGGCCGGCATCGCCCTTGGCACAGAAGCCCAGGTCCTCCAGCGCGAGCAGGGTGTTGATGCTGAACGCGTCGTAGATCTCGACCACGTCCACCTCCCCGACGCCGACCTTGGCCATGGCCAGCGCGCGCGCGCCGGACTCCACGGCAGCGGTCACGGTGAGGTCGGGCATGGAGGAAATCTGCCGATGGCTGATCGCCGGCGCGCCTCCGAGGAAGTACACCGGTTTCGCATGGTGGTCCGGCGCGCGCTCGGCCGCCACCAGCACCAAGGCGCCGGCGCCGTCGGTGACCAGGCAGCAGTCGCGCGTGGTCAGCGGGTCGCACACCCTACGCGAGCCGCGCACCCCGGCGATGTCCAGCGGCGCGCGCATGAAGGCCTGCGGGTTGAGCCTCGCCCAGCCACGCGCGGCCACGGCGACCTCGGCCAGCTGCTCGGGCGTGGTGCCGAACTGGTGGAAGTGGCGCGCCGCCGCCAGCGCGAACGGGCCGACCATGTAGCGCGGCTGGTACGGCGCCTCGTAGGGCGGCGCGTCCGAGAAGTTCACGTTGCGCTTGGCGGTGCGCTGGTTGGAGCCGTAGCAGACCAGCGCGACCTTGCACAGGCCGGCCGACAGCGCCATCGTGGCCGAGAGCATGTGGTCGAGGAACGAGGACCCGCCGATGTTGGTGGCGTCCAC
>CAIVVS010000199.1 GCA_903909415.1 uncultured Pseudomonadota bacterium
GGCGGCTACGTCAAGTACCTGACGGACATGCCGGCCACCAACGGCTACACCCTCACCGTGGTGTTCCCGCGCGACGAGGCGATGAGCACCGTCGGCCAGGGCGCCTTCGGCATGGACCGTCGCATCCAGCCCGATGCCGACCCGCTGCGCCGCGGCGTGGGCCGCGTGCTGGGCACACCGAGCTATGCGTCGGCGCACTACACCAATGCCTATGACGCGGAACTCGCGGCGCGCGCGCTCGAGCCCTACAAGGGCGGCACCATCGGCCTGCTGGGCGCGGCCGCGATGTCGCACGCCTTCGTCGACCACCTGCGCCGCGGTCCGCTGTCGGGGGCGACCCTCGTCGACGCCTCGGACCTGGTGGACCGCATCAAGAGCATCAAGAGCGAGGAAGAGATCGCGATGATCCGCCGCACCGCCGCCATGCAGGATGCGGCGATAGCCGCGGCCTTCAAGGCGATACGGCCCGGCATGCGCGACATCGAGGTGGCGGCCGTCGCCGAGCAGGTGGGCCATGCCTGGGGCAGCGAGCAGGGCCTGTTCCTGTGCGCCTCCGGCCCGCTGGGCACGCCGTCGTTCTTCGGCAACCGCCACGTCCAGAACCGCGTGATCCGCGAGGGCGACACCTTCACCCTGCTGGCCGAGAACAACGGTCCCGGCGGGCAGTACTGCGAGCTGGGCCGCACCTGCGTGCTCGGCCGCGCGCCCGGCTGGATGAAGGACGAGTTCGACCTGGTGATCGAGGCGCAGAAGCACACGCTGGCGCTGCTGAAGCCCGGTGCCGACTGCAAGGCCATCTGGGAGGCGCACAATGCCTTCATGCGCGCGCACAAGCGCCCCGAGGAGAGCCGCGTCTACTGCCACGGCCAGGGCTACGACATGGTGGAGCGGCCGCTGGTGCGCTTTGACGAGACCATGGACATCCAGGCCAGCATGAACTTTTCCATGCACCCGGCCTGGCTGACCGACCGGGTGTATGCGTGGTATTGCGACAATTTCCTGGTCAACGTGCGTGGCGAGGTCGAACACCTGCACCGTTTCCCGCAGGAGATCGTGGAGCTGGGCTAGCCGTCCCGGGCGAGGGCCCGGGCAGGCAAGGCGCTGGAGGCCGCCGCCGCAGCGCCATCAACGAGGAGGAGGGGTTCCATGCACCACCACAAGGTCGACACGCACGTCTGCGCGCCCACAGTGCGTCCCCGCGCTCCGATCGCCCGGGTCGCCCTGCTGTTGCTCGCGCTGGCGCCCGCGACGGCCGGCGCGCAGGCCGCGCCTTACCCGAACAAGCCGATGCGCATGGTGGTCACCGCGGCGGTCGGCGGCATCACCGACATCATGGCGCGCATCATGGCCGACCACGTCGGGCGCGCCACCGGCCAGACCATGGTGGTGGAGAACCGCCCGGGCGCCGGCGGCAACATCGGCACCGCCTACGTCGCCAAGGCGGCGCCCGACGGCTACACGCTGGTGATCGTCAACGTGGGCACGGCGGCGATCGCGCGCTGGATCTCCAAGGAACTGCCC
>CAIVVS010000200.1 GCA_903909415.1 uncultured Pseudomonadota bacterium
GCCTTGACCGGGATGTGCTCGTCGAACTTGAGGCCCTCGAAGTGCAGGCCGGTCTTGCGGAAGGCATCGACGTGCAGCGGCCGCCCGATCAGCGTGACTTCGTGCCCCGCGCGCGCCAGCATGCCGCCGTAAAAGCACCCGCCGGCGCCGGCGCCGAGGACCGCGACGCTTACGGTGTCGCTCATACCTTCAGTACGACCTTGCCGAAGTGGTTGTTGGCCTTCATGTAGGCCAACGCCGCGACTGCCTCGTCGAGCGCAAAGACCCGGTCGAGCGGCAGTTTCAGCTTGCCCGCCGCGATCGCTTCCCACAGGTCGTCGCGCATGCGGCGGTTGATTTCGCGCACTTCGTCGACAGACCGCGTGCGGAAGGTCACCCCGATGTACGAGATGCGCTTGGCCGCGTGCAGGTCGTAGTCGAATTCGCCTTTCGCCCCGCCCAGGCGCCCCACGTTCACGATCCGACCCAGCACGCGCGCGGCTTTCATGTTGGCGTTTGCAACGCTCGCGGAAATCTGGTCGACGATCAGGTGCACGCCCTGGCCGTCCGTGGCGGCGATGACCTGGTCGGCCCACTTGGGGTCCTTGGTGTCGACGGTCATGTCCGCGCCCCATTGCGTGAGCATTGCGCGCCGTGCGGTGTGCGTGGAGGAGCCGATCACGTAGCCGGCACCCATGAACTTCGCGATCTGCATGCCCATGAGGCCGACGCCCGAGCTCGCGCCCTGGATCAACACGCTCTCGCCTTTGACCAGGCCGCCCGCGGTCACCAACGCGTTGTGCATGGTCTGCAGCGCGATCGGCAGCGTGGCGGCTTCCTCGAAGCCCATCGTGGCGGAGGGCAAGAGGTGTACGCGGCCGCGGTCGGCGACGGCGTACTCGGCGTAGCCCGCCGCGCCGGAGGCCATGACGCGGTCCCCCGGCTTCACGTGAGTGACGTGGGCGCCGACCTCAGCGACCTCGCCGGCGAACTCCATGCCGACGATGGTGCCGGCTCCGCCGACGGCGCCGTGCGCGTGGCCCGCGGCTACGCCGAGGTCGGCGCGGTTCAGGCCGCAGGCCCGCACGCGGATCAGCACCTGGCTGGCCTGGGGCGCGGGGGCAGGGACGTCGCGGATTTCGACGCCGTTGGAAGTGACGACGGCTGCTTTCAAAGGAGGCTCCTGGTGTTTGGGCGGGACGGTTCGGGCGGGACGGTCAGGGAGTGTAGCCGCTCCCGGGTAAGATGGCGGCATGACACCTGCCGACCTGAACCTCCTCTTGCTTTCGAACTCCCGCAACGCCCGGGGCGGCTGGCTCGACCACGTCGAGCCGCTCGCCCGCGAACTCATCGGCGAAGGCAAGAAGAAACTCCTGTTCCTGCCGTTTGCCGCGGTCACCCTCACTTACGACGCCTACGTCACCATGGCGAAAAAGCGCTTCGCGAAGATGGGCTACGCCGTGACCGGGGCGCACAAGACCACGCCCGCTTCGATCGGCAAGTTCGACGCCGTGGTGGTGGGCGGCGGCAACACGTTCTGCCTGCTCGCCGAGGCGCGTGCCCGCGGCTGGCTCGGGCCGATCCGGGCGCGCGTACGCGCGGGCCTGCCCTACATGGGCTGGAGTGCCGGCGCGAACCTGGCCTGCCCGACGGTCCGCACGACCAACGACATGCCGGTGGTGGATCCGGGCGGGTTCGATGCGCTCAACCTTGTGCCGTTCCAGCTCAACCCGCATTACACCGAGAAGACCCTGCGCGGCCACGGCGGCGAGTCGCGCGACGACCGCATCAAGGAGTTCCTCGAAATCAACCCGGACGTCTGCGTCCTCGGCGTGCGTGAAGGCAGTCTCGTGAAGGTCCAGGGCGATCGGGCCCGGCTGCTGCTCGGGCCGGGCGCCCGGCTGTTCCGCCCGGGCGCGCGCGCCCGCGACCTCAAGGCCGGGGCGGACGTCTCCGATCTGCTACGCTCCTAACGCAGCCCCAAGGAGGACGCTGAGATGGCCATCGCACTGCCGAAAATCCAGATGCCGCAACTTGATCGCAAGACCGCGCTGATTGCGGGGGGTGTTGTTGTGGCCCTCGCCGCCGGCGGCTGGTTCGCGTGGGATACCTTTATGAGCGAGCCGCCCCCGCCGCCGCCCAAGCCGATGGCAGTCAAGCCCAAGCCGGTCGCGGCGCCCGCGGCCGCCCCTGCGGCTCCCGCTCCAGCGCCGGTCGCCGCGGCTCCTGCTGCCACACCTGCCGCTGCGCCCGCCCCGGCCCCGGCCCCCGCACCGATGATCGAAGCCAGGCCCGTCGCGGCCAAGCCCGCGGCACCCATGGCCGATGCGCCGCGTCGTCGCTCGCGTGCGAACGAGGATGCGCGCGAGTGCCTGTCCCAACCCACCGACCTGAAGATCGCAGCCTGCGCAGAGAAGTTCCGCTGAAGCGACAGGATTGTTGAACTTTTCCTGAAGGAAATCCGCACCTGAAGCGGGTTTCCGGCGAGTTATCTTGCGTAAAAAAGAAAATAACCAATGAATGACTCCGACCTCTCGCGTACCTCCGGCCAGCTGCGCATCGGCCAGCCCGTGCTGCGGCTGGAGGACGACGCGCTCCTCGCCGGCGCCGGCCGCTATATCGACGACCTGAACCTGCCCGGCGCCGCGCATGCGGCCTTCGTGCGCTCGCCCCACGTGCACGCGCGCGTGCTGTCGATCGACACGTCGGCTGCGCGTGCATTCCCCGGCGTGCTTGGCGTCTACACTGCCGCGGACCTGGCGGCCGCCGGCATCGGACCGATGGTCCCGGCCGTCATGCAGAAGAACCGCGACGGCAGCCTGCCCCGGGTCGCCGGCCGCCCGGTGCTGGCCGATGGCATGGCGCGCTTTGCCGGCGAAGCGGTGGCGATGGTGGTGGCCGAGACCCGGTTGGCGGCGCGCGACGCGGCAGAACTTGTCGCGGTCGACTACGAGCCCCTGCCGCATGTGACCGACACGCGCGCGGCGCTGGTCCCCGGCGCCCCGCATGCGCGCGAAGATGCGCACGGCAACCTGGCCCTGGACTGGGAAGGCGGCGATCGAGCTGCGGTGGATACCGCGTTCCTGCGCGCGTCCCACGTCACGCGCCTCGAGCTCGTCGTCAACCGCGTGTCCGCGGCGCCGATCGAGACGCGGGGCGCGGCCGGCGAATACGACCCCGTGTCAGGCCGTTACACGCTGCATGCGCCCACGCAGGGCAGCAAGGCCATCCAGGCCGACGTCGCCTCGACCGGCATCGTCGCCGACCCGCTGGCGCTGCACGTGATAACGCCGGATGTGGGCGGCTCGTTCGGCCTCAAGATCGCGTCGTACCCGGAGCAGGTGGCGGTATTGTTCGCCGCGCGTCAGGTTGGCCGGCCGGTGGCGTGGTACGCCGACCGCTCCGAGGCTTTCCTTGCCGACGGTGCCGGGCGCGACCTCTTCATGGCGGGCGAGCTTGCGCTCGATACGCAGGGGCGGTTTCTCGCGGTGCGCGCGCACATCGTGGGCAACGCGGGCGCGTATGTGACCGCGCCGGCTTTCAGCATCCCGACCACCGGCGGCGTGCGCTGCATCACGGGGGTGTATGCGC
>CAIVVS010000201.1 GCA_903909415.1 uncultured Pseudomonadota bacterium
ACGATACCGGGGCCGATCCGGCGCATCCGGGCCTGTGCGGCCGCTGCGTGTCCAACCTGTTCGGGGCGGGCGAGCCGCGCCGGGCGGCCTGAGGCGCGAGGGCATGGCCGGGGGCAGGCGGGTTCCAGCGGCGTGGATCGCGCTGGCCGCGGCGATTGCGCTGTCCGACCAGGCCACCAAGGCCATGGTGCTCCATGCGTTCGAGCCCGGGCAGTCGCTCTACGTCACCGGATTCTTCAACCTCGTGCTGGCGTTCAACGACGGCGCGGCCTTCAGCTTCCTCGCCGGCGCGGGCGGCTGGCAGCGCTGGTTCTTCGTCGGGATCGCGCTGGTGGCCTCGGTGGTCATCCTCGTCCTCCTGTTCAGGCACCGTGACGAGCGGGTGTTCAGCGCCGGCCTGTCCCTCATCCTGGGCGGGGCTGTCGGCAACGTCTGGGACCGGCTTGCCCATGGGCACGTCGTGGACTTCATCCAGCTGCATGCGATGGGTTGGTACTGGCCCGCGTTCAACCTCGCGGACTCCTCGATCACGGTCGGGGCGGGGCTGCTGATACTGGACGGCTTTCGGCCGCGCCCAGCACCTCCAACCGGCGGGCAGGGCGCTGACGGGAAGCTAGAATAGGCGCATGGACATCCTGCTCGCCAATCCCCGCGGCTTCTGCGCCGGCGTCGAGCGCGCCATCAGCATCGTCGAGCGCGCGCTCGAACTGCACGGCGCGCCGATCTACGTGCGCCATGAAGTGGTTCACAACAAGTACGTGGTCGACGACCTGCGCGCCAAGGGCGCCATCTTCGTCGAGGAACTGGACGAGGTGCCGTCCGGCAGCACCGTGATCTTCAGTGCCCACGGCGTCGCGCGATCGGTGCGCGAGGAGGCCGATGGACGCGGCCTGCGCGTGTTCGACGCGACCTGTCCGCTGGTCACCAAGGTGCACGTCGAAGTCGCGAAGATGCGCGACGCGGGCCGGGAGATCGTGATGATCGGCCACCGGGGTCATCCGGAAGTCGAGGGCACCATGGGCCAGGCCAGC
Organism: uncultured Pseudomonadota bacterium; assembly: GCA_903909415.1. The sequence continues at coordinate 1,032 of CAIVVS010000201.1, forward strand.
GGCGGCATGCACCTGGTGGAGACGGTGGACGACGTGGCGCGGCTTGCCGTTGCCGACCCCGCGAAGCTGGCTTACGTCACCCAGACCACGCTGTCGGTGGACGATGCCGCATCCATCGTGAACGCGCTGCGCCTGCGCTTTCCGGACATCGTCGGGCCGAAGAAGGACGACATCTGCTACGCGACCCAGAACAGGCAGGACGCCGTGAAGTTCATGGCGCCCAAGTCGGACCTCGTGATCGTGGTCGGCTCGCCCAACAGTTCCAATTCGAACCGGCTGCGCGAAGTGGCCGATTCGCTGGGCACCGAGGCCTACATGGTGGACAACGCCTCCCAACTGCGCCCGGAATGGCTGGCCGGAAAGCGGCGGATCGGCGTGACGGCCGGCGCGTCTGCCCCCGAGGTGCTGGTGCTGGCGGTGCTCGAGCGGCTCAGGGAACTTGGGGCCGGCAAGGTCACCCAGCTGGACGGGATCACCGAGAACGTGACCTTTCCCCTGCCCCGGGGCCTCGCCGCCGCGTCCTGAGCACCGGCGCGGCGCTAGCGCAACGCTACCAGCACTGCGCGACCGTCCAGTTTCCGCCGGACACGCCCTTCGAGGCGTTCTGGTTGATCGACAGGCTGCCGCACTTGTCGGCGTCGTCCCAGTTGTTCGGGGCGGCGGTGATCTGGTAGCTGGTCGCGATGGTGCCGCTCGCGCCCGCGGCGACCGTCAGGTTGTAGGCGCTCTTTGCCGCCGTCTCGCCTGAGAACGCCCGGAATCCCGCTGCCGCCAGGTCGGTCGTGTAGGTGTTGTTGGTGGTCATGAACCGTTCCATCGCCTGCGCGGCCTGGAGCAGGGCCGCCTTGCCCTCCGCGCGCTTGCCCTTGTTGACCGAGT
>CAIVVS010000202.1 GCA_903909415.1 uncultured Pseudomonadota bacterium
AAAGGGGCCGTTCGAATTGCGGTACTCGACGATGTTCTGCGCCAGCTGCGGGTTCAGGCCGGACACGCGCGCCAGCAGCGGCACCGAGGCGGTGTTGGCATCCACGCCCACGGCGTTGACGCAGTCCTCCACCGTCGCATCCAGCGTCCGCGCCAGGCCGCGCTGGTTCACGTCGTGCTGGTACTGGCCCACGCCGATCGCCTTGGGGTCGATCTTCACCAGCTCGGCCAGCGGATCCTGCAGACGGCGCGCGATGGACACCGCGCCGCGCAGGCTCACGTCCAGCTCCGGGAATTCGCGCGCGGCGAATTCGGAGGCCGAGTACACCGAGGCGCCGGCTTCGCTGACCACGATCTTGGCCAGCTTCTGCTCGGGCTTGTGCGCCACGACCAGCTTGATCAGCTCGGCGGCCAGCTTGTCGGTCTCGCGGCTGGCGGTGCCGTTGCCGATCGCGATCAGCTCCACGCCGTGCTGCACCACCAGGCGCCCCAGCGTCGCGAGCGATCCCTGCCAGTCGTTGCGCGGCTGGTGCGGGTAGACGGTCTCGGTCGCCAGCAGCTTGCCGGTGGCGTCCACCACCGCGACCTTGCAGCCGGTGCGTATGCCCGGGTCCAGGCCGAGCACGACCTTGGGCCCGGCCGGCGCGGCCAGCAGCAGTTCGTGCAGGTTGCGCCCGAAGATGCGGATCGCCTCGGCCTCGGCGGTCTCGCGCAGCTGCATCAGCAGCTCGGTCGTCAGGTGCATCGAGGCCTTGACGCGCCAGGTCCAGCGGCAGACCTCGGCCAGCCACTTGTCCGCGGCGCGGCCGCGGTCCTCGATGCCGAAATGGCCGGCGATCATGGAGGTGCAGGGATGCGGCTCCAGCACCTCCAGTTCCTCGCCCAGGCCGAGGTTGACGCTGAGCACGCCCAGCGTGCGTCCGCGGAACAGCGCCAGCGCGCGGTGCGAGGGGATGGCGCGGATCGGCTCGGAATAGGCGTAGTAGTCGCGGAACTTCTCCTCCTCCGCGCCTTCCTTGCCCTTGACCACGGTGGAACTGACGAAGCCCTCGTCCCACAGCCGCTTGCGCAGCTTGGCCAGCAGCCCGGCGGTCTCGGCAAAACGCTCGGACAGGATGTCGCGCGCGCCTTCCAGCGCCGCCTTCGCATCCGGCACGTTGATCGCCTCGACGCCGTCGCTCGCCGCGACCACCTTGATGTAACGCGCTGCTTCCGCCTGCGGGTCCAGCGTGGGGTCGGCCAGCAGCGCGTCGGCCAGCGGCTCCAGCCCGGCCTCGCGCGCGATCTGCGCGCGCGTGCGCCGGCGCGGCTTGAACGGCAGGTACAGGTCCTCGAGCACCTGCTTGGTGGTCGCGGCCTCGATCGCGGCCTTCAGGGCGTCGGTCATCTTGCCCTGCTCGGTGATGGACGCGGCGATCGCGCCGCGCCGGTCCTCCAGTTCCCTCAGGTAGAGCAGCCGCTCCTCCAGGTTGCGAAGCTGGGTGTCATCCAGGTTGCCGGTGACTTCCTTGCGGTAGCGCGCGATGAAGGGGACGGTCGAGCCTTCGTCCAGCAACTGGACGGCGGCAGCCACCTGGGGCGGCTTGACGCCCAGTTCGACGGCGATGAGCTGGACGATCTTGAGCAGTGCGGTATCGGGAATGCCGGTGGTCATCTTGTGCGTTGCGGTTGGTTGCGCGGGTTCGCGCCCGGGGCAGGCCCGTTGGACGGCGCGAGACGCGCATCCTGCAACAGTTCCGAACGCATGGGCGGCCGGAACGGAAAAAAATCGTCCGGCTGCGGCGGGAATCCGGCGGCAGGAAAGCCGGCACGCGGGGCCGCGCGCTGGTCCGAGCACCGGTCCGCGCGCTGGACCGCAGCTTGCGCCCTGGACCTACTGCTTGGTCAGCGCGGCCAGCAGGTCGTCCATTTCCTGGTCGGCCCAGTAGTCCGGGTCCTCGGCGATCTTCGCCTCGCCGCGCTCGATGATGCGCGCGTCGATCCTGCGCCGCGGGCAGTACTCGCGCCAGAACTGCTTCACTTCTTCCGCAGAGATATCCATCCGTACCCCCTTACCTGAACGACTTCCTGAACGAGTCGCCGCAATGAAAAAGGGGCCAGCCGAAGCTGACCCCTTTTGGCGTTCTGGTAGGCCGTGCAGGATTCGAACCTGCGACCAACG
>CAIVVS010000203.1 GCA_903909415.1 uncultured Pseudomonadota bacterium
ACCGGCCGCGCGGGCGCGAGCGGCGAGGCGATCTCGCTGGTGTGCGCGGACGACCGTCCGCTGCTCCAGGCGATCGAGAAGCTGATCCACCGCAAGATCGAGCAACGCCACATCGAGGGCTTCGACACGCCGCGGCCAGGCGCCGCGCGCGACGACGATGACCGTCCCCCGCGTCCCGACGGACGCGGCGGCAGGGGCGGCCGTGGCGGCCAGCAGGGCAACCAACGTGGCGGGCAAAGGGGCGCCCCGCGCGTGCAGGAAGCAGTTCAAGCCCGCAACGAGAACCGCGCTGACGATGCGGACGATCTTGGGGATGACATGGAACAGGACCAGCACGACCAGGGCGGCAACCAGCCGGAACACAACGACGCGCCGCGCGCGCAGGCCGCCGAGGGCGATGCCCAGCCGGCCCGTGAGGCGGGACAGGGCGGACAGGACGGCAACGCGCCGCGACGCGACGGCCAGCCCGGTGAAGGACGCTCGCGCCGCGGGCGTGGACGCCGCGGCGGACGCGGTGGACGCGAACCGGGCGCCGAAGGCCAGCCACGCGAGCCCGGACAAAGCGCGGGACAGAACGCCGGCGCGCCGGGACAAGGCGCGCCGCGCCAGGGCGGGCAACGCGAAGGGGGACGCGAGGGTGGCCGCGAAGGCGGCAACCGTGAAGGCGGCCAGCCGCGCCAGAACAACAACCGCCAGCAGCAGCAGCGCGGACGCGGCCGTGGTGGCGACGATGACAACCGCGGCAACCGCGCCCCGCGCAGCGTGCCGCAGGGCCCGCGCAACGACGACGACAACCGCGGCAACCGCATGCCGCGCGGCGCCGCCACCGGCACCGTGCGCGCCAACCTGCCGCCGGGCTGGGGCAACAGCGCCGAGCCGCCGCGCGCCAACCGCTGGCGCCAGCAGCGCGGCGACCAGCAGCCCAAGTTCGACCTGCCGCGCCACGACATCCGCCCGCAGATCCCCGAGAACCTCGAGGACGACATCGGCAACCGCGTGCGCCCGGCGGACCTGAAGACGCAGAAGGAAGTCGACGACGATATCGGCAACCGCGTGGACTACCGTCCTGCGCAGCCGGGACGCGGCCAGCGCGCGCGCGGCCAGTTCCCGGTCGGCCCGATGGACACGCCGCGCCCGCCGATGCTGGCAGGCGACGAGGGCGACATCCCCGAAGTCGACGGCAACCGCCTCGATGCCCCGCTGCCCGGCGCGCGTCCGGGCATGCCGCGCAGGCAGGGTGGGCAGGACCGTGACGGAAACCGGGCGACCACCGGGCAGAACCCCGGACGCCAGGGCCGGCAGAACGGTGGACGCCAGGGTGGCGATCGCCAGAGGCAGCAAGCGCGTGGCGAGGGTCAGCCCGGTGGGCAGCCCGGAGGCCAACCCGGCGGTCAACCCGGAGGTCAACCGAGGGGCGAAGGCAATGGACGCCGCCGCCGCCGCGGTGGGCAAGGGGGTGGCCAGGGCAACGGCCAGAACGCCGGCGGCCAACGGGGTCCCGGCGGACAGGGCCAGCGCGGCCCGCGCAACGAACAGCGTGGTCCCCGCAACGACAATGCCGGAACTGGCGGCAACGCCGCGGCCAGCCCGCAGCCGCAGGGCAACAGCGGCGGCGGCGAGGGTGGCGCGCAGCCCGCGCCCGAGCGCAAGCCCGGCTTCGTCGCCAGCCTGCTGGGCAGCTTCCGGCGCAACAAGGAAGGCTGAGTCCGGCCGAAGGGCATCAGGAAAGGGGGCTTCGGCCCCCTTTTCCATTCGGGCGCGCGGCTTGCGCCGAACGAAACGACAACGACACTGGATTCCGGCTCGACGCTGCGCGTCGTCCGGAATGACGGGGTGCCCGGAATTCGCGCGGTGCCGAATCGAAACCCCGTCATTCCCGCGAAAGCGGGAATCCAGTGACTTTTGGCCAAAGGCAACGACACTGGATTCCGGCTCGGCGCTGCGCGCCGTCCGGAATGACGGTGTGCCAGAAACAGGCGCGGTGCTGAATCGAAGCCTCGTCATTCCCGCGGAAGCGGGAATCCAGCGACTTTCGGTCGCACGCAACGACGCTGGATTCCGGCTCGGCGCTGCGCGCCGTCCGGAATGACGGTGTGCCGGAAATGGGCGCGGTGCCGAACCAAAGCCTCGTCATTCCCGCGAAAGCGCGAATCCCGTGACTTCTGGCCAAAGGCAACGACACTGGATTCCGGCTCGGCGCTGCGCGCCGTCCGGAATGACAAGCAGAGGCTCAGGCGCCCAGCTTGGACTTCTCCACCGCCACGCGCGCGCTGTCGATCTCGTCGAAGTAGGCGCGGATCTGCGCGCGCAGTTCCAGCATCACCAGCCGCTTGGTCGCGGCCATGGCCACCGGGGGCTGCGCGGCGAGCTTGCGCGCCACCGACATGGCCTCGGCCAGCGCCGCGTCCGGATGCGCGTCCACCAGCCGGTGCACCAGGCCCAGGTGCATCGCCTCCGCGGCATCGAAAAGCCTGCCGCTCAGCATCATCTCCATCGCCGCGCCATGGCCGACGATGTGCGGCAGGGTCACCGCCGAGAAGCCCGAGATCATGCCGTGCGGCGTCTCCGGGAAGCCGAACTTGCCGCCGCGCGCCGCGATGCGGATGTCGGCGTGCATCGCCACCGTGAGGCCCATGCCGATGGTGTAGCCGTGGCAGGCCGCGACCACCGGCTTGTCCAGTTCGTGGCCGATGTTGGGGATGGCCTTCAACAGCACCTCGGAGGACACCATCTTCCCGGTGCGCTCCATTTCCTTCACGTCCGAGCCGGCGCAGAAGGCGCGCGGGCCGGCGCCCGACACCACCACCGCGCGCACCGCCGGGTCGGCCGCCGCGCGCGCCCAGCATTCGCCCAGCGCTTCCTTGCCCGGCGTGTCCAGCGCGTTCATCACCTCGGGGCGGTTCAGCAGCACGTGCGCGATGCCGCCGTCCAGCAGCTTGTACTCGATTCCCATATGGGTATTTCCCGTGCTTCGTTGACCGTGCGGAGGGAGCAGAATACCCTAGCGCAAGCGGCTCCCGGCCCGCGCATCCACCCGTAAATGTCCTGTTGAAAGCCCTCAGTTGAAAGCAATTTCGTTCGACCAGTTCGGCGCGCCCGAAGTGCTGCATGAAGTGACCCTGCCCGATCCCGCGCCCGGCCCGCGCGACGTGGTGGTGCAGGTCCACACCGCCGGCGTCTGCCACCACGACGTGCTGCACCGCGCGGGCAAGCTGCCCGGCGCGAAGGCCGGCGTGGTGCTGGGCCACGAGATCGCCGGCACCATCGTCGCCGTCGGCAGCGAGGTCACCACGCACAAGGTCGACGACCGCGTGGTGGTGTACCAGCGCGAGTTCTGCGGCGTGTGCCGCCACTGCCTGCGCGGACGCATGGACATGTGCTCCATGCTCGGCAAGCCGGCGGTGGACACTTCCGGCGGTTACTCCGAATACGTCTGCGTGCCGGCGGTGCAGACCCTGCACGTGCCCGAGGGCGTGCCGCTGGACCATGCGGCGCTCGCCTCCTGCCCGATCGCCACCAGCCTGCGCGCGCTGCGCGCCGTGGCCGGGATCAATCCCGGCGACACGGTGCTGGTCACCGGCGCGAGCGGCGGCCTGGGCGTGCACCAGCTGCAGCTGATACGCGCGCTGGGCGGCAAGTCCATCGCGGTCACCAGCTCCGAGGCCAAGGCAGACACGCTGCGCAACGAC
>CAIVVS010000204.1 GCA_903909415.1 uncultured Pseudomonadota bacterium
AGCGCATCCTCCCGGCTGATCCGCTGGCGCGGGGCGATGACCGTGCCGGTACTGCGGTCGATGCGCTCGGTCGCCTGCCAGACGCAGGGCCACAGCGACACCGGCACGTTGTCGGATGCAAACGACACCGGCACCCCCGCCGCCAGCAGCGAGCCCACCGGGCAGATCTCGTCCTCGCGCGCCGCGCCGATACGGTCGCGCAGCGCCGACGCCCGTCGCCAGATGTAGTTGTTGGTCAGCGTGGTCACCACCATGCCGTTGGCCGCGATGCCGTCGACCTGCCGCGCGTCCAGCGACGCCGGATGGGCCACCACCCAGCGCAGGCCGTCGATCGGCGTGTCGCGTGCGACGTCCATGAAGAGGTCAGCCATGCCCCCGGACTGGATGCCGCAGGCCCGTATGCCCTCGCGCGCCAGCGCATGCAGCAGCATGCGCAGGGCATCGGCCGGCAGCCCGGCGTCGTAGTTGAAGCCGGCCCAGCCGGTCAGCGGCGCGCAGCGTGCGCGCAGCCGCGTCTCGTCCGGATCCACGACCGGCTCGACAAAAATCCCTTCCAGCCGGATCGCATCCTCGCTCCAGCCGCCCCAGCCACCTCGGCGCGCCCAGTTCCTGCCCTCGCGCATCACCCAGCCGGCGATGTCGGCCAGGCTGGTCCCGCCGAATCGCGGGCTGAGCAGCAACTGGCCACGCACCGTCGAGCGGCCGGCTGCGGTGACGCGCCGCCAGGCGTCGATCACCTCCCCGCTCACGCCATGCCCTTCGAACACGCCGGTGGTTCCCACCGCGTTGTAGGCGCGCATCGAGGCCTCCAGCGTGCGCGCGCGGTCATCGGCGGTGAAGTGCGGCGCCACCCGGAACAACGTGAACTCCGCGACAGGCTGGAACGCATGCTCGAACAGCCTGCCGGTCGGATGCCCTTGCGCGTCGGCCTCGATCACGAGCTTGGGCGACGGCGAGGACGTGCCACGGCGCACGCCGGCGAGTTCCAGCGCCGCGCTGTTGGCCACCGACACCGTGGGCAGCACGCCGGGCCAGTGGCCCCAGGCGCAGCGGATGAGCACGGGGTGCTCGCGCGTGGCCTGGTCCAGGTCGTGCCGGTCGGGCAGCCGCCCTTCCTCGAACATCGCCGGCGTCACCAGGTACTCCGGCGGCTCGCCCAGCGGCATGGTGACGATCCAGCGCCCCGGCGGCGTCGCGTGCGCGACCTGCCGCAGCCGCTCGACCAGCTCGCGTATCGACCTGCACCCGGATACCGAGGGCAGCAGCGACTTCAGCGCCTCGCGGTCGAGGTGGGCGTGCCCGTCGATCAGGCCCGGCATCACGGTGCGCCCGCCGAGTTCGACGATCCGCGTCGCCGGCCCGGCCAGCGCGCCCAGTTCCCGCGCGCTGCCGACCGCCGCGATGCGGCCGTCCTTCACCGCGATCGCCTCGGCGACCCGGCTCGCGCCGTCCAGCGTCAGTACCCGCCCGCCGCGCAGCAGCAGTTCGGCCGTCACTTCCGGCTCACTCCGACGCCATCCACGTCATCCAATCTACTCAGGCGTGATGCCGGCTTCGCGCACCAGCCGCGCGAAGCGCTCCATGTCGCGCTCGAGCACCTTGCCGAACGCCGCAGCGCTGGTCGGCGTCACCTCGACGTAGCCGTCGGTGATGCGCTTGCGCACCGCCGGGTTGTCCAGTGCCTTCACGAAGGCGCCATTGAGCCGCTCGACCACCGGCGCCGGGGTGCCTGCCGGCGCGAGGATGGCGTGCCAGCCCGTCAGCACGAACCCCGGCAGGGTCTCGCCGACCACCGGCACGTCCGGCAGCGGCTGGCCGCGCTCGCCGCGGGTCAGCGCCACGGGGCGCAGCGCGCCGGAGCGAACGTGCGGCAAGGCCGTGTTGAACAGGTCGACCATGATGTTCACGTGGCCCGCCACCACGTCGGTCAGCGCCTGCGTCCCCTTGTAGCGGACATGGGTGATGTCCGCCCCGGAGGCCGAACGCAGCCAGTCGCACGCGAACCCGGGCAGTCCGCCGCCCGAGGCACAGGTCACCGGCGCCTTCTTCGCCATCTCGATCACCTCGGCCAGCGTGCGCGGCTTGAACGAGGGGTGCGCGACGATCAGGTAGGACTGGGAAGTGAGTTGCGCCACCGGCGCGAGTTCCTTCAGCGGGTTCACCATCGGTGCCTTGAACTGCGCCGGATTGGTCACGAGCCCGGGCGCCGCGTACAGGATGGTGTAGCCGTCCGGTGCGGCGCGCGCCACGGCCGCGTGGCCGATGTTGCCGTTGCCGCCGGCGCGGTTGTCGATCACCACCGGTTGGCCGAGCGCGGCTTCCACCTGCGGGCTGACGGTGCGGGCGATGATGTCCGCCGGCCCCCCGGGCGAGAAAGGCACCACCAGGGTGACCGGTTTGGCGGGAAACGCCTGCGCACGCGCGCCGGCCGAGACTGCGGCAAGGGACATCACGCAAAGCAGGAGGATCGAGTGCTTGTTCATGGGCGGCTCCGATCGGTGGGTTGGGTGTGTGCCGGCGGCGTCACGACCACACCACGCCGCCCATGCTGCAACGGAGCGACGCGGTGGGTTCATAGCAGACGACGCGCGCCCTGGCACCTCGCGCCGCCCCCCAGGCGACGAACCAGGCGATCAGTTCCGGCGTGCCGCCCGCGCCTGCCTCGCGCATGCGCTCCAGCGTGCACTCGGCGAATGCGCGGGGCGCGTCGCCGGCCTCTAGCAGCGACAGGAACCAGCGGTCGAAGGCCTCGTCGATCTCGAAATAGCGCGGGCCGCCCGGGTCGTGCGACAGGCCGCCGGTGGCCATCACCGCCACGCGCATGCCGGCAGGCAGCGACTCGCGCACCACCTGCGCCACGCGCTCGCCCAGGCCGAAGCAGTGCTCCGGCGTGGGCACCGGCGGCACCAGGCAGTTCATGTGCACCGGCACCAGCGGGATGTCGTAGTCCGGCGTGAGCACGGTGAGCGGCACGGAGAAGTTGTCGTCGAACAGCAGGTCGTCGCGGAACGCGACCGTCATGCCCAGCCGGTCCAGGCCGTGCACCAGCTCACGCGCCACCTCGCGGTGGCCCGCGACCCGGTAGTCGGCCACCGCCAGCCAGTCCTTGAACCAGGGCGCCGGGCCCTGCCATTGCCCGGCCGTGCCGACGCAGAAGTCGGGCATGTTGCTGAACGGCAGGTTCAGCACGTGGTCGTTGGCGAAACCGAGGATCACGTCCGGACGCGCATCGCGCAGGATCTGCCCGAGTTCCGCGTACCCCCGCTTCAGGCCCTGCTGCTGTTCTTCCGGTGCGACATGCAGCCAGCCGGTGAGACCCGGCGCATGCGACAGGGCCATGGTGCAGACGAGTTCGGCCATCGTCAGCTCCCTACCCTGCTGCCTTCGCCGGCTCGACCAGCCCCTTGCGGTAGGCCTCGATCGCCGCGCTGCCCTGATGGTTGTTCGCCGAGCCGTGGTACAGGCGCGTGATCTGGGTCAGGAAGTACGGATGCACGCCGAGTTCGACCATGCGCTTGAGGTCGCGCGCGCGGAACGCCTCGCGCTCCGGTTCGCTCAGGCCATAGTCCGCCATCAGGCCGTCCAAGTCCTCGGCGAAGCGTTTCACCAGCGCCATGTCGCGGCGCACGTCGAACACCATCTGGTTGGCGGGCAAGGCGCGCTTGAGTGTGGTCGCGTACATGGGAAAGCCTTCTGGGCGGTCGAACGGGATCGTGGCGACGGAAAGGAGCGGGACGCGCCCAAGTTAGTCGAGATCGATTATCTTGTCCAGCTTCGCCACCGCCTGCACCATGCCTGCCGATACCCCATCCGTGGCACCCGCCTCACCGTCGCCGGCCGGGGATCCGCACGCGTCGGGATGGGACTGCCACACCCATGTGTTCTCCGCCGCGCAACCGGTGCGGGCCGGGCATTACCAGCCACCCGAGCGAACGCTGGCGGAGCTCGCGCGCGAGGCCGCGCCGCAGGGGATCGGCCACATCGTGCTGGTCCAGCCCAGCGTGTACGGCGCCGACAACAGCCTGCTGCTGGAAGGACTGCGCGCCGGCGCGGGACGCCATCGCGCCGTCGCGGTGGTGGATGCTTCGATCACCGAGCATGAGCTCGACGCGCTGGCCGAGGCGGGGGTGCGTGGCGTGCGTTTCAACCTGGTTTCGCCGGTCGGCAATGACCTGGCCGCCCTGCCCGCTCTCGCCCCGCGCCTGCGCGCGCGCGGCATGCACGTCCAGTGGTACGCGGCGCCGGCGCAACTGGACCGGATCCGCGAGCTGCATGCGCGCTACCGCCTGCCCTGCGTCCTGGACCATCTGGCGGGTTTCCGCGCAGACGCAGCGCGCGATCCCGCCGCGTGGCACGCGCTCGAGGCGCTCGCCGGCATGGATGCCTGGATCAAGCTGTCGGCCTGGTACCGCCAGGACGCGGGCCCGTCCTGGACCGCGCTGGATCCACTGGTGCGAGAGTTGCACGGGCTGTTCGGGCCCCATTGCGTGTGGGGCTCGGACTGGCCGCACACGCTGTACCTCGGCAAGGACGCGCCTGGCGCCCCGCCCGCCTATGCCGACACGATCGCCCCGTTGGCGCGGGCGCTGGGTCCCGATGAAGCCGGACGCATCCTCAGGCGCAATCCGGCGGTGCTGTACCGCTGAACGCCACGGCGCGAACCGGCCGGGACCATTGCCGAACGAAATGTTCGCCGCAATCGCCGGCGGGCATGCCTACAATGCCTGCGTGAGGAGGCCGCCCACCATGAAAGGATGCTTGCCATGACTGCATTGAAACGTCCGCTGCTCGCCGCCACTGCCGCCTTGCTGCTCGCCACGTCGCTGCAGGCTGCCGCCCAGGCCTGGCCCTCGCGCGGCATACGCGTGCTGGTGGGCGTGGCCCCCGGTGGCGTCACCGACCTGGCGGCACGCGTGGTGTCCCCCTACCTGGGCGCGGCGCTCGGGCAGCAGATCGTGGTCGAGAACCGGCCCGGCTCGGGCGGCCTGATCGGCGTGGAGGCAGGCGCCAAGGCACCGCCCGACGGCTACACCCTGCTGATGGCGACCTCGGCCGAGATGACCGTGAACCCGGGCGTGTTCCCCAAGCTGCCCTACGACTCGCAGAAGGACTTCGCCCCCATCGGCTCGGTCTGCGTCACCGCCGTCGCGCTGGCGGTTCACAGCTCGGTGCCGGTGAACAACGTGGCCGAACTGATCGCCTTCGCCAAGGCGCGACCCGGCCGGCTCGCCTACGCGTCCGCCGGCAACGGCACGGTCAACCACCTCGCGGGCGAATGGTTCAAGGGCCTGGCCGGCGTGGACCTGATCCACGTCCCGTACAAGGGCGGCGGTCCGGCCACGCAGGACGTGGTCGCTGGCCAGGTGCCGGTCGGCGTGCTGGCCGTGTCCACGTCCACGGCGCATGCGCGCGCCGGCAAGATCAAGCTGCTGGCGGTCTCCACGCCGAAGCGGCTGTCGTTCGCGCCCGACTGGCCGACCATCGCCGAGAGCGGCTTTCCCGGCTTCGACGCGTCGATCTGGGTCGGCCTGTTCGCGCAGACGGCGGTGCCCAGGGAGGTGGTCGTGCGGACCAATGCGGAGCTGAACAAGCTGTTGCGCATTCCCGAGGTACGCGAACGTTTCGGCGCCCAGGGCACGGAGGTGCTGGGCGGCACGCCCGAGGAACTCGCCGCGATGATCCGCAACGACATCCCGCGCTACGGCAAGCTGGCGCGCGAGTACAACATCCGTCCGGACTGAGGCGCGGCGACACGGGGCAAGCACCATGGCGCCCGCCTGGCGCCCGCGCCTGGCGCCCCCGGCATCCGCTACTCCAACCGGATCCCCGCATCCTTCACCAGCGCGCCCAGCCGGGCATGCTCGGCGCGGACATGCGCCGCCGCCTGCTCCGGCGTATTGCCTATCGGCTCGATGCCAAGCGCGCGGAAGCGCTCGCGCACCTCCGGCTGCTGCAGGGCGGCGACCGCGGCGCGATTGACCCGGTCGATGATGGGCCGGGGCGTCGCCGAGGGCGCCAGCATGGCGTGCGCCGAGGACCCGTCGAACCCTGCCACGCCCGACTCGGCGACAGTCGGGCTGTCAGGCATGGCCGCAACGCGCCGCGGCGCCGCCACCGCAAGCAGGCGCAACTTGCCCGCGCGAACCTGCGACAACGACGGTCCCGGATCCCACATGAAGTCGATCTGCCCGGCCAGGAGGTCAGCGAGCGCCGGACCCGCGCCCTTGTACGGAACCTGCGTGGCGGACACGCCCACGGCCTTCGCAAACGCCTCCTGCGTGATGTGCAGCGCGCTGCCGTTGCCAGCCGATCCGTAGCTTGCCTTGCCCGGGTTGGCCTTGAGCCAGCCGATGAACTCGTCCAGGTTCTTGAGCACGAGCGAATTGCGCACCACCAGGAACAGCGGGTTCAACCCGACCTGCGTGATCGGAACCAGGTCCCTGAGCGGGTCGTAGCCCATCTTCGCGTACAGGTGCGGGTTCGTGGTGAGCGTGCCGCCGGAGGTCTGCAGCAGCGTGTAGCCGTCGGGGGCGGCGCGCGCCACCGCCTCGCCGGCAATGTTGCCGTTCGCACCGCCGCGGTTCTCGACCACGACCGGCTGGCCCAGGCCCTTGGTGAGTTCGGCCGCCATGATCCGGCCGAGCGCATCCACCGCCCCGCCCGTTGCCGTGCCAAGCACCAGCTTCACCGGCTGCGTGGGCCAGGCCTGCGCCCATGCGTCCGGCGCCGCGACCATGGCCACTGTCGCGGCGAATCCGATCGAACCTGCCACTGCGAGCTTCCTGACCTGCGCTACAGACATGTCGCCTCCTCGGCCGGCGCGAGCCGGCATGTGGCTGCTACTTGAAATTCCAGTGGACCGGCGCCGCGCCAGCCACCGGGGAACGGAATACGCCCAGCGTGTCCCCGCCCAGCGACCCCAGGTAGACGGTGCGCAGGTCCGGGCCCCCGAAGGCCACGCTGGCGATGTTCTTCAGCACCCGCGTGGGCGTGTTCTGGACGTCCTCGCGGGCCAGCGTGCGCTCGGTGAGCTTGCGTTCGACCATGTCCACGCGCGCCGGGTCGTTCTCCTGCATCACCACGTGGTGGCTGCCGTCGGGTGCGATGCGCACCAGCCGGTTGCTGACGATGCTCGCGGCCCACAGGTGGCCCTCGGCGTCGAAAGCGCCGCCGTCGACGAAGTCGCCGTGCCCGAAACGCGCGAACACCTCGCGCCCGGACAGGCTGCCGTCCTCGGCCACCCTGAAGCGCGAGATGCGGCGCGCGAAGGTCTCGATGACGTAGGCCTCGCGCTCATCCGGCGAGAGCCGCACCTCGTTGGCGAACCCCAGCCCGTCGGCGACGATGCGCGCGCCGGCACCGTCCAGCAGCACGAGGTATCCGTCCTCGAGGATGGGACCGCCCAGGGGCGAAAAGGCATGCGCGATCGGCCAGCGGCGTGTGGTGATGGTGATCCAGAGCCGGCCGCGGGAATCGAGGAGCACGAAGTTGGTGGCGGTCAGCGCCACGCCATCCACCTCGCGCAGCACCGCGGACAGCGCACCGTCGCGTCCCAGCCGCCACAGGCCGCCGCCCTCGCCCATGTTCGCGACGCGAAACGACCCGTCCGGCATCAGGGCCAGGCCGTTCGGTATCCACGGCTTGCCGTCGACCTCGGACACCTCGCCTATCGTGTTCTGGGTGCCGTCGGGCGCGATGTGCATCACGCCATGCCCCATGTGCGCCACGTACAGGTCGCCGCTGGCCAGCGCCAGCACGCATTCGGGCCGCTTGAGGCCGCTCCCGAGGGAGCTGACCTGCTCCAGTCCTATCGTCAGCGCCATGCTCAGACCCCGATGTTCGCGGCCTGCTCGAAGGCGCGTTCGCCCCCGGGCCAGCGCGCGGCGATCGCACGGTAGTCCTCGCCGTCAAACGCGCGCAGCCGCCCCTTGTCCCAGACCGCCTCGCCGTCCAGCGTGACGGTCGCGTCCACCACCGTGGCGGAGATCTCGCCCGGCACCTTCTCGCCCACCACGTGGAAGTGCAGGATGCGCGGGTTGCCGTGCGCCAGCAGCATCCATTGCTCCAGGCTCTGGGTCGCCCCGAACGCCACGCAGGCCTGCGGGTTCACGCCGGCGTGCCAGGAGTTAACGATGAACGGGTCCTTGCCATAGCGGGAGCCGATCTCGCCGAGGAACGCGGTGGCCTGCGCCACGGCTTCCGCGGGGCCGTCCCAGGACACGATCTTCCCGTCCTTGACGGTCGCCATCAGCGGCGCCTTCAGCGTGATGCCCTCGGTGCCGAGGTCGTGGGTGGACGAGGTCACGAACCACTTGAAGGCGATCTTCCCGCTGCCGCGCGGCGAAGGCACCGGCGAATGGGTGTCCATCGGGAACGAGCGTAGCGAGAATCCGGTCGGGTTCGCGTTCTTCGGGGGAGGCGGCATCTCGCCACTCATGTCCGTGCCCAGCGGGCAGGTCACCCGCCAGCGCTTGGCCGCGCCTATGCGCGCCACCAGCTTGTCCATTACCTCCAGCCACAGGCCGTTGGGCACGCGCGCGAACTCGGAATCCAGCACCGGCAGCGTCGCCGCGTAGTTCAGCACGCGCACCCCCGGCCCCTTGGCCGGGCGCAGGCGCAGCAGCGGCCCGATCTGGTGGTTGAAGATGGTGAGCGGCGAGGCCTCGATCGCGGCCATCACGTCATCGGGTATCGCCTCGGGTGACTCCGCGCGCGCCGGCCAGAGGCTGCGTACCTTCGCGCCCAGCGCGCGCGCCTGCTCCTCGAGGAACGCCACGACGGATGGGTCCACGCCCTTGCCATGCTCGTTGATGAACAGGACCTCGCTGCCCGCCGTAATGCCGGCGCAGTTGACCAGCAGGTTGCGCGCGGCTGCCAGCCGCGCGGGGGTTGCTTCGAGTGCTGCCTGTGCGCCCATGTCGCCTCCAAGATGTGTCCCCCGCCCTCCTTGCTGCGGGGGCGGTCGATGCGGCGCAGTATTCGCAACCGCACGCGCACGGGTCAAGCAAGCCAGGTACTTGGGTGCACCAGGTGCACGTGGTGGCGTGCTGCATTGCGCCATCGAGAACATCCGGTCGCATGCCCATGGACGAAAGGCATGAACCGGGTCGATGGTTTGGCGCACGCCACCGGAACATGCTGCGGCGCACCCACGCAACCGGCAACAGGTGCACCGCACTGCGCTAGTCTGTGCCCCGATGAATGCGACCCGGACACGCGGCGTGAAGCCTGCGCGCTACAAGCACGTGCGGGGCCTTGCGCGCGGCCTGGACGTGCTCGCGGCCATGAACCGCTCGGAGGGAGGCTTCGTCCGCATCACCGAACTCGCCACCCTGCTCGGCATGCACCGCACCACGGTCAAGCGCCTGCTGGAGACCCTGGCGCAGGAAGGCTACGTGCGACGCAGCGAATCCGACGAGCGCTATGTGCTCACGATGAGAGTCCGCGAGCTGTCCGATGGCTTTACCGACGATGAGTGGGTGGGACAGGCAGCCGCGCCGGTGCTGGGCGAGCTGCTGCAGGAAATCGTCTGGCCGAACGACATCGCCACCCTCGACGGGGATGCGATGGTGATACGCGAGACCACGCACCGCTTCAGCCCGCTGGCCTTCCACCGCGCCATCGTCGGGCTGCGCCTGCCGCTGCTTCGCTCGGCGATGGGCCGCGCGCACCTCGCCTTCTGCCCGCGGGGGGAGCGCCAGGAACTGTTGCGCATGCTGCGCGAGCGCAACGACGACGAGGGAACGCTGGCCCGCAACCGCGGATACGTCCGCACCATCCTGGACGAAACGCTGGCGCGCGGCTATGCCGTGAGCGATCCGCACTGGCAGGACAGCCGCCGGGTCGCGGCGATCGCCGTGCCCATCCTCACCGGCAGCGGGACCGCGCGGCGGGTGGCAGCCTGCCTGTCGGCCGTGTACCTGGAGCGCGCCGTGCCGCACGCGCAGGCCGCCCGTCGCTTCGTCCCGCGGCTGCAGGCGGCCGCGAAACGCATCACGGAACGCCTCGCCCGGCGCGGCTGAATCCGGCTGCGCTCCGTGGGTCCGTCCGGCTCAGGCCCTGGACCAGGCGACCACGGACTCAGGCGATCTGGTTGGCGTCATGCACGCTGGCGATCAGCGAAGCGCGCATCAGGAACTGCTTGTGGCGCACCGGGTCGTTGCAGATGTCGCGCAGCTCGTCCAGCGCCTGCTTGCGGATCACCGGGTCGCGCTCTTCCAGCCGGCGCTTGTTGGTCACGGTCTGCTGCTGCACGTAGGCCACGTTCAGCGGGCGGCGGCGGCGGTCGTAGCGGCCGAGGATCTCCTCGCCGGCGCGGCCGGTCTGCATCATGTCCAGCAGCTCGGCCAGTTCCATGCCGTCATGCACGCCGCTGTTCAGGCCCAGGCCGCCGGCCGGGTTGTTCACGTGGGCGGCGTCGCCCGCGAGGAACATGCGCCCGTTGCGGAAGTTCGCCGCCACGCGCTGGTGGAACTTGTAGTAGCCGCGGTAGCGGATCTCGTAGGGCTCGTCCTTGGGCCAGAAATGCTGCAGGCGCGCCTGCAGCGACTTCTCCGACAGCAGTTCCTCGTCGGACTCGTTGGAGGTGGCCGGTGACACCACGCGCCACATGCCCTTCATGTCGTTGCCCGCGACCTTGAACAGCAGCACGAAGCGCTCCGGGTCGGCGAAGTAGTTCCGGTTGGACACGCCGAACTTCTTCTCGAAGTCGAAGGGCGTGGTCATGCCCACGAAGCGTTCCTCGAAGGTGTAGCCCTCGAACTCGACCTCGGCGGCCTTGCGCACCAGGCTCCTCGCCCCGTCGGTGCCGACCAGGTAGTCGCCGGTGAAGCGCGCCTTCCCGTCGGGGGTGGAACACTCGGCCCACACGCCCTTGTCGTCCTGCCCCACGGCGATGACCTCGTGCTTGCGCAACACCTTCGCATGCGGGTACTCGCGCAGCTTGGCCTCGCAGATCGCCACGGTCTTGTGGGACTCGCACTGCACCGCATAGGGCCGGTTGGTCTCCCCCTTGAGGCAGGAGAAATCGAACTCGGCGACCAGCTCGCCGGTGAGCCGGTCCCAGTGCTGGAAGCGCTGCGAGATCAGGCCCTGGGCCACCACCTCGTCGCCCACGCCCAGCGTGTCCAGCATGTCCAGGGTCGAGGCGTGCGTGGTCGCGGCGCGCGGCTTCTCGTCGTAGACCTCGTCGGTCTCCAGCACGGTGACCTCGATGCCCTTTTGCGCGAACGCCAGCGCGGTCACCAACCCGACCGGGCCGGCCCCCACCATCAGTACCTTCAACGGCTTGGACATTGCTTCCTTCTCATTCATCGGTATGCCGCGACAGCACGGCGGCTGGACTTCATTTCCGGCTCATTTTCTCAAATCCGCGAGCAGCGTGCGCCATTGCGCGCCGACCGCGGCGGGCGAGAATTCCTGCTCCGCGCGCGCCTGGCCGCCGATCACCCGCACCAGCGCGTCCGAGGGATGCGCGAGCGCCCATTCGATGCCTTCGACCGGATTGTCCCCCACCCATGCGTGGCGCGAGAACTCCAGATAGCTCGGGATGGCGCCCGCCACCGGCAGCCGCCCCGCCCACAGCGCGGCCAGCAGCCGGTTGGCGCTAGCGGTGGCGCTGCGCGGATTGCCATGGTCCGTGGGCAGCAGCACCAGGTCGCAGGCGGCGAGCTCGCGCGCCATCGCCTCACGCGACCAGGCCTTCAGCGTGGCCGGCACGCCGGCGGCCACCAGGCTGGCCACGCCCCGCTCCACTTCCGCGACGGGGTCCATCAGCACGACCAGCGACACCGGCTGGCGCTTCGCGAGGCGCGCGAGCCCGTCCTGCCAGCGCATCAGCGCACGGAAGGTCGCGACCTGCCCGCCGTACCAGAGCAGGCGCGCGGGTTCGGGCCGCTTGCCCACCCAGCGCGACCACCACGGCGCGCGCCGCGCGCGCAGGGCCGGCTCGCCGCGCCCGCCCTCGACCGGGTCCGGAATCAGGATCGCATCGCGCGCCGCGTGTTCGTGCACCAGGCTCACCAGTGCCGCCGAACTTACCGTCACCGCATCAGCCACCGCGAGCATCTGCAGCGCAAAATCGCGCCGCGGGTCATCGAACAGGTCGTCGGTCTGGTCGAAGACGATGGCGCAGCCGCGCGCCTTGAGCTCGCGCGCGGCCCGCAGGTAGCGCGCCGAATCGGCATCGCGCGCATCGCCATACCAGTAGGGCTTGGCGAACACCGCGATGTCCGGCGGGCCGTCGATCCCATCCACGGCCGATTTTCCCGGGGCAAGCGACACCAGCAGCGAAGACACGCCCTCGCGCGCCAGTTCCCGCGCCGGGATGCCGACGCGCAGGCGCATGCCGGCCATCACGCTGTCGGCGGCGAAGCCGATGTCATCGCTGGCCATCGCACGCCCGAGGTCCAAGAACCAGGCCACGCGCATCGTTGCCTCAGGCCTTTGCGATGCCGGGCATGCGCACAAGGCCGGTCACCAGCGCCGTGCCCATCAGGATCACCGCGCCGCCAGCCAGCATCTGCAGCGTGATCGCCTCGTCCAGCAACAGCGCGCCGAAGCCCATGCCGAACACCGGCACCATGAACAGGATGGTCACCGACTTCACCGCGCCGATGCGCGCGATCAACCGGAAGTACAGCAGGTAGGCCCAGCCGGTGCTGACCAGGCCCATGCCCAGTACCGCGAGCCAGACGTTCAGCGACAGCGGTTCCTGCGGCCAGTCGATCGCGACGAAGGGCGCGAGCGCCAGGGTCGCGCCGATCTGGCTGCCCAGCGCCACCTGGATGGACGGCACCTCGCGCAGGTAGCGGCGCGGGAAATTGGCGCCGAAGGCAAACCCGACCGCGCCCATCAGCGCCGCCGCCACCCGCAGGCCGTCGCCGCCCTCGCGGAACAGCGGCTTGCCCCAGACCAGCAGCACCACGCCGGCAAAGCCGATGGCGATGCCGAGGATGGCCTGGCGCGACAGGCGCTCGCCCATCCACACCCGCGCCACCAGTGCCGCGAACAGCGGCGAGGTCGCGTTGATCAGGGTGCCGAAGCCTGTGGTCAGCACGCCGAAGGCGTAGCCGAACATCACGAAGGGCATGGCCGAGTTGAACACGCCCAGCACCAGCGCGGGCCGCGCGCTCCCCGCCACGCCGCGCAGTGCCGTGGCCAGCCCGCCATGCCAGGGCATCACCGCCGCGAGGAAGGCCGCGCCCAGCAACACCCGCAGGAAGGCCATGGACCACGGACCGAGCGAAGGCGCGGCGGCACGCATCAGCATGAAGCCGCCGCCCCAGATCGCCGCCAGCAGCAGCATGTCCACCAAGTCGCGAACCCGCATGCCGGCCATCATCGCATCCGGCGCGCGGGAGCCAGGATCAAACCACCTTGGTGGGCGTGGCAGGAGCCCGCAGCCTGCGCGCGGCGACCTCGGCGATCGCCGAGACGATGGCGTGGTAGCCGGTGCAGCGGCAGTAGTTGCCGGAGATGTGCTCTCGGATGGCAGCACGGTCCAAGGTGGGTTTGCGATCCAGCAGTTCCTGTCCGCACATCAGCATGCCCGGTGTGCAGTAGCCGCATTGCAACGCGTTGTGGCGCACGAAGGCGTCCTGCAGTTCCGCCAGCTCGCCGGAGGCGGTCAGTCCCTCCAGCGTGTCCACCCGCGCGCCCTGCAGGCTGGCGGCCAGCACCAGGCAGCCGCGCACGATGTCACCGTTCACCCGCAGCGTGCAGGCACCGCACACGCCGTGCTCGCAGCCGACGTGGCTGGCGGTGAGGTCCAGCTCGTTGCGCAGGAAATCCACCAGGTGCATGCGCGCATCCACCCGGCGCGTGACGTCGCGCCCGTTGATGCGGATCGTGACCTCGGGTTCGAGTTCGGCGGCCGGCAGCAGGGAATTCGAATTATTCATATATATCAGACACTTAGTGCATTTCCGGCACGTTTTGCCAGGACCGCGGCCAGGTGCAGCCGGGTATCGGCCGTGGCGTTCAGGTCCGACTGCGGTTCGATCTCGCCCGCCAGCGCCTCGCGCAACCGGTCCACATCGACCACACCCTGCCGCAGCAGGCCCTCGGTGCGCGGCACGCGCCGCGCGCGGTCGCCGCAGCCGAACACCACCAGCCGCCAGTCGTCGGGCGCGGGACGGCGCGCGGCCAGGCCGACCATCGCGTAGTCGCCATGCCGGCGCGCGAACTCGGCGAAGTGCGCGCGCTCCGTGGCCGGCGCCACCGGGATCTCGATGCGCAGCAGCAGTTCGCCGGGTTCGATGGCCGTGGCGTACAGGCCCTGGAAGAAGTCCTCCGCCGCCACCATGCGTTCCACGACCGCACCTTCGCTAGGCGAGCCGCTCATCGAACCTATGACCATCACCGCGTCCAGCGCCAGCATGCAGGCGGGCATCTCGGCCGCGGGATCGGCCAGCGCGATGCTGCCGCCTATGGTGCCGCGGTTGCGGATCGCGGCATGCGCCACGTGCGGCAGGGCCTGCGCCAGCAGCGGCGCATGGCGCGCGACCAGGTCGCTGGTCTCGACGTCCACATGCCGGGTCAACGCGCCGATCACCAGCGTGGCGCCCTGGACGCCGCCTTGAACGCTGATGCCACGCAGCTCGGCGATGCCCGACACGTCCACCAGCGCCGGCGGCTCGGACAGGCGCAGCGCGAGCGTGGCCAGCAGGCTCTGGCCGCCGGCCATCACCCGCGCGTCGGGCCCCTCGCGCGCGAGCAGGGCCAGCGCCTGCCAGGGCGAGTCCGCTCGGACGTAGCGAAAGCGCGCGGCTTTCACGGCTTCTCGGCGCCCACCCAGCTCTTGTGCGAGATGTCGAACACGATGCCGTTCGGGTCGCGGAACTTGCGCTCGAAGTCCACGCCGCCGCCGCCCTTGAGTTCGCGGTGGAACTTGCCGCCGGCCGACTCGATGTCCTTGCCGGTGGCATCCAGGTCCTCGACCGCGAAGCCGATGTGGTGGATGCCGACGAAGTCCTTGCCGCGCTCGTCGCCGGCCGCGTCATCGGTGTGGAACTTCAGCAGCGTGAGGTTCACCACGCCGTCGGACAGCGACAGGCCGTCGCCGTAGGGCGTCTCGGCATAGTTCACGCGCTTCATGCCGAAGGCGGTCTCGTAGAACTTGGCCGCGGTTTCGACGTCGGGCACGGACATCGCGATGTGGCGCAGTTTGGGCATGGTCATTTCTCCGTTGGTGTGATTCAGGCAGCGAGCGATCCGGGGTTGCGTCCCGCGGAATGCGCAGCAATCGCCACGGCCAGCGGCCGCAGCAGTGAATACAGGTTGGCCTTGTGTTCGTAGCCTGCGCCCGGATGGCGCGGCAGGGACAGCATGCCCGCCTCCACCTGGCTGCCGTCCCAGAAACCGCCCCAGGGCTGGCCGGCATCCGGCGCGGCCTCGGCCGAGCCCAGGCCGAATGCGGCGACCACGTGCGCGGCGAACAGGTGGCCGGCATGCGGCCAGAACGCGCTCGCGCGCCAGCCGGCGGCAGCCCAGCCATCGAGCATGCGCTTGTACTCCGGCACGCCATTGGCGAGCAGCATGTCCAACTGGATGCGGTCGCGCCCGGCGCGCAGGCCGCCATGGCGCTGCAGGTTGCGCGCATCGTCGGAGGAAAACAGGTTCTCGCCGGTGGCCACCGGTACGGCGCAACCGGCCGTGAAGTCAGCCAGCGCCGCGTAGTCGAGCGCGCTCACCGGCTCCTCGATCCAGGCGGGTGCCTGCGCCGCCACCGCATCACGCCAGGCCGTCATGGTGTCGGGCGACAGCGAGCCGTTCACGTCCAGCGCGATGCGCGAGGGATCGCCCATGGCCGAAGCCGCCGCCGCATGCCGCGCGCAGGCTTCCGCCGCATCGGTGCCGACCTTGACCTTCACCAGCGCGTAGCCGGCGTCGCGCGCGCGCGCGACCTCGTCGCGCAGTCCGTCCAGCGATTCGCCGGGACGGTAATGGCCGCAGGAGCCGTACACCGCGATGTGCGACAGGGCCTTGGCGCCGTAGTACGCGGCGATGCAGTCGGCGAGCGGCAGGCCCTGCTGCTTGGCGCGCAGGTCCCACAGCGCCGCGTCCAGCAGGCCGACGGCCCCCGGGCGCTCCCCGTGCCCCCCGGCCTTCTCGTTCGCCATCAGCAGCGCCTGGCAGCGCACCGGGTCCATCAGGCCCCGGGCATCCAGCAGCGCCTCGGGCGGCGCGGCCAGCAGGCGCGGGATGAAACGCTCGCGCAGCAGGCCACCCACCGCATAGCGGCCGATGGAACCGAAGGCATAGCCCACCAAAGGTGCGCCGTCCTGCGTCGCGTCGGTAGTGATCGCCAGTGCCGAGGCGGTCATGGTGTCGAAGCCAATGGCCGCATTGCGCATCGCCGAGCCGATCGGCACGCTGGCTTCGCGGATGGCGCGGATGCGCATGGCTCAGGCCACCTTGCCCAGCACGCGCAGGATGCGCTCGGGCGTCACCGGCAGTTCGGTCAGCAAGCGGCCCGCCGGCAGCAACGGCGACAGCGCATCGTTGATCGCATTGGCCACCGCCGCAGACGCGCCGACGATGCCGGCCTCACCCACGCCCTTGCCGCCCAGGCGCGTGTCCGCCACCGGCGTCTCCACATGGCCCACGACGATGTCGGGCATCTCGCCCGCCATGGGCACGAGGTAGTCCGCCATGGTGGAACTCAGCAACTGCGCGCGCTCGTCGTAGCGGCACTCCTCGAACAGCGCAGCGCCTATGCCCTGCACCACCCCGCCGCGCAACTGCTCGTCGGCCAGCAGCGGGTTGATCACTCGGCCGCAGTCCTCGACGATCCAGTGGCCCAGCAGGCTCACGAAGCCGGAATCCGGATCCACCTCGACCAGGCTGGCCTGCATGCCGTTGGCAATGAAGTACGGACGCTGCGGCGTGTAGTGCGCGGTGACCACCGGCTCGGCAACCACCCCAGCCGGCAGCTTGTGCTGCGCGTAGTGCATCAGCGCGCCCAGCGCCGCGTAGCTCACCGCGCGGTCCGTGCCGCGCAGCTGCGCCGCGCCGTCGCGCAGTTCCAGGTCGGCGACCGAGACTTCCAGCATCGCCGCCGCCGCCGCGAGGATGCGCTCGGCCAGCACCTCGGAGGACGCCAGCGCCGCCTCGCCGCCGATGGCCAGGCCGCGCGAGGCCCAGGTGCCGCCGCCGACCGGCGTCACCGCGGTGTCGCCGCTCACCAGGCGCACGGCCGACATGGGTACCGACAGGCGCTCCGCAATCAGCTGCACCAGCGAGGTTTCCACGCCCTGGCCCTGGAACACCGTGCTGGTGATGCAGGTGATGCTGCCCGAGGGCTCGAGGCGCAGCGTGCAGCCGTCGAAGGTGGCAATGCGCACGCCGGCGGCGCCGTAGAACTGCGGGCCGGGAGCCGACTGTTCGATGAAGGTCGCCAGGCCGATGCCCAGCAGCGGGCCGCCGTCCTTCCGGCTCTCCGCCTGCCGGGCGCGCAGCCCGACGTAGTCCGAAATCTCCAGCAGCTTGTCCAGGCAGGCGGTGAAACTGAGCTCGCTGCCCTCGGGCCCGGTGATGATCCCGCCCCTGGTGGTCGCGCCATCGCGCGAGGCGATGCGGTAGTTGATGCGGCGGAACTCGGCCGGGTCCATGCCGGCGGCGCGCGCCGCGGCATCCACCAGCATCTCGGTGACCGCGCAGCCGATCGGCTGGCCGACGCCGCGGTAGGAGCCGACCTGCGGCTTGT
This sequence comes from uncultured Pseudomonadota bacterium, assembly GCA_903909415.1. The sequence continues at coordinate 17,708 of CAIVVS010000204.1, forward strand.
TCTGGAAGGCGACGCGCAGCCGTGCATGGTGGGCCGCGGCGGCATAGGGCGCACCGACGTTCATCACCGCCTGCAGGCCTTCCAGCGCGCTGGAGCGCGGGTACACCGAATAGGCGCCCGCCTCCATCAGGTCATCGACGCGGAATCCGTGGATGCGGCCATCGGCGCCCACGCTGATGCCGGCCTCGACGGCGTGGCCACGCGCATGGATGTCGCTGCCGAAGGCCTCCAGCCGGTCGCTGACGAACTTGACGGGCTTGCCGACCAGCATCGCGGCCGCAGCCACCGCGACCTCGTCGTCGTAGCAATGCAGCTTGATGCCGAAGCCGCCACCGACGTCGGGGACCTGCACGCGCACGTCCTGCTCAGGCAGGCCCAGTTGCTCGGACAGGATGGCGCGCAGCTGGTGCGGCACCTGGGTGGACGCGTGCACCGACAACTGGCGCAGGCTGGCGTCGAACTCGGCAATGAGGCTGCGCGCCTCCAGCGGCACGCCGGTGTGGCGCGGGAAGCGGAATGAGAGCGACACGGTATCGGGCCGGGCCTCGCCCGATTCGATGCGGTGTTCGAACAGCAGGTTGGAACCGAGCGAGGGATGCAACACCGGCGCGCCGTCGGCCAGCGCCGAGCCGGCGGTGGCCAGCGGTTCCAGTTCTTCGTACTCGACGGTCAGCAGCGCCAGCGCATCCTCGGCCAGCGCGCGCGATTCGGCCACCACCATGGCCACCGGCTGGCCCTGCCACATCGCGCGGCCATCGGCCAGCGGCGGCTGCGGCACGGAACGGTGCGCCGGGAGCGTGGGAAACGAGGTCAGCCAGGGCTTGCAAAGGACGAGCAGGTCGGCGGCGAACAGCACCGCCACCACGCCCGGCAGCGCGCGCGCCGCGACGGCGTCGGCCGACACGATGCGCGCATGCGCGTACGGGCTGCGCAGGAAGGCCGCATGCAGCATTCCCGGCAGTCGCACGTCATCGGTATAGCGCCCGCGGCCGGCGGCGAGCTGCGCCGCCTTGGGCCGGGGAATCGACACGCCCACGAGGCTGGACGGCGTGGGCGAACCGTGTGAACCAGCGGCGCCGGTCAGGGATGCTCCTGCATGACCGGCAGCCGCCATCGATCACTTGTCCAGGAACGGACGCAGCGCCTTGACCTGCTCGGGGGCGCGCTTGCTCATCTCCGCCCAGTACGCGTCATAGGCCTGCTTGCGGTAGGCCGCGCCCACGTTCACCGCCTTGATGCCGGCGGCTTCCTGGCGCTTCTTCTCCGAGGCGTTCTTCTCGGCCACCCACTTCACGTTCTCGGCCTGCAGCCAGTCGCCCATCTTCAGCATGAAGGCCTGCTGAGCCGGGGACAGCGAATTGAACTTGGCCTGGTTCATCAGGATGTTCACGATGACGGTGTAGAAGCCCGGCTCGACGCGGAACTTGGTGTGCTTGTCCCATCCGAAGTCGAAGATGCCGATCATCGGCCAGCCGTAGCCGTCCACCACGCCGCGCTCCAGCGCGGTCTGCACCTCGCCCGGGGGCGTGGTCACCAGCGCCGCGCCCAGCGACGTGAAGAACGGCGTGTAGTTGGGCGTGGTGCGCAGCTTCATCGACTTGATGTCGGCCGCGGTCGACACCGGCTTGTTGGTGTAGGTGTAGAACTCGACGCCGTCGCCGTAGGCGGCCAGCAGCACCGCGTTCATGCGGGCGGCGTGCGCCTTCTTCAGCGCGTCCCAGGCGCCGGACTTCTTCTGCTCCAGCACCGAGATGGTGGACAGGATCTGGGTGTCGGCCTCCGGCATGATGGACACGTAGAAGGCCGGCGGCACGCAGGAGATGTCCAGCACGCCCGAGCGCACCGCGTTGCCCTGCTCGAACGGCGGCACGGCGTCGGCGCCGCCGACGTAGCGGATCTGCACCAGGCCCTTGCCGGTCTTGTTCACTTCCTCGATGAACCTGCCGCACAACTCGCCGAAGCCGGCGGTCAGCGGCAGGAACGAGGCGGCGCGCAGCGTGACTTCCTGCGCGAACGCGGATCCGGATACCAGCGCCGCGGCGACGAGCGCCCCGGTCAGACTCTTGCGCAATGCCTTCATGATGCCTCCTGGACAGGGTTCAACGGTTATGGGTGTTGATTGCAGCGGGATTCAGAACGGTGCGGTGATGCGCCTCAGAGGCGCGTCGCAATTGAGCAGCTCGACGCGCTTGGACACGATGCGCAGGCCCCCGGCCGCGGGCCTGAGGCGGTGCAGGCAGCGCGCCGAAAAGCAGGACTGCACGCCGTCGCGCCATGCTAGCAGAAGCAGCATGGAGCCGGCCTCGACCAGGCCGTCCGCGCCGGCCCGGGCATTGATGCCGGACAGGTGGCGGTGCGAGCGCTCCGGCGGCGTGTCCGCGTGCGCCGACGGGTTGTCCAGCCGGCGGGCGCGCACTTCCAGCAGGCGGCGGTCCTCGTAGATCAGGGACAGCGCGGTGTCGGGCGACTCCTGCCCGGGCTGGGCCGGCGCCCAGTACCAGCCGTCCGGCTCGAACAGCGCCACCCAGTCGCCGAAGCGACGCTCGTCCAGCAGCCGCGCCTCGTGCGAGAGGAAGGCCGGGACCTGCTCCAGAAGGGACGCCGAAGACGAAGGTGCGCTCATGCCGCCATCCACCTGGCCCAGGCCGCCATCTGGTGGCGCATCGGCAATTCGCTCGTGCCCTTGGCGGTGACCTCGCCGCCCTCGCCGGCCACATCGGTGGTGATGCCGCGCGACAGGTCGATCCAGGGCATGGCCTGGTCGGTGAAGCCGCGCTGGCAGCGCTCGAACACCTCCAGGTCATCGGCCGCAACCAGTGAGGCCGGCGACGAGGCTGCAGTCAGGAAGCGCAGCGCGAGCCGGTGCATCTCGTCCGGCGCGCCGTCCAGACGGAAGCACTGGCTGACGATCACAGTGCGGTCCACGGCGACGGGCTGCACGATGCGCAGCGACTGGAAGCGGGAATTCACCGACAGTCCCGGCCAGATCAGGTTGTTGAAGCGGTCTACCGCGAGGATCTCGCGCACCCGCTCCTCGCCATGGCGCGCGACCAGCGCCGCGCGGTAGGCGGTGAACACCGGATCCTCGCGCTGCGGGGCGATCACGCCCTGGCGGTAGAACCCCCCCATGTAGAGGTGCCCGCCCGGATAGGCATGCAGGCCGACACCATCCCATTCAGCGGTGCGCAGGCCGTTGGCCAGTTGCATCTGCACCACCTGCCCGGTCACCCCCGGGGCTTCCGCCGCGGCCGGGTCGGCGCGCGCCGCGCCCACCGCGCTGGCATGCACATAGCCCGGATGGACCAGGTCCACCGCGTTCTCCATGAACAGCTTCCAGTTCCCGCGGTACTCCATTTGCAAGCGGCCACCGGCAGCCGACACCGTGCCCGCCGGCGCGCGGTCCACCAGGTTGTCCAGCGCGCTGGCCAACCCGCCGAGGAACTCGACCAGACCCGGGCCGTCGGCCGCCTGTGACGCGAAGATGAAGCCCCGGTAGCTCTGCACCCGCGGCACCACGGCCACCGCGAAGCGCGCATCGCCCACCGGCGCGGCGGCGTAGCCGTTGGCCAGCGGCACGCCGGTGAGCGCGCCGTCCAGGCCGAAGCTCCATGCGTGGTAGGCGCAGGTCAGCTGCGCGCCATGGCCGCGCGGCGCGGTGACGATGCGCGCGCCGCGGTGGCTGCAGCGGTTGTGCAGCAGCGACAGGCCGCCGTCCCTGCGACGCGCGAGGATCACCTCGTCGGGGCCTAGGCGCGTGAGCATCCAGTCGCCCGGGTTCGGCACCTCGCTGTCGTGGCCGACGTACAGCCATACGCGCCGGAAGATGCGGTCCTGCTCGGCCGCGAACACCGCCGGGTCGGCATACACGCCCCGGTGCACCGCCACCGGCACGCCACCCTGCAGGCGCAGCAGCGCCGCGGGATCGGCGGGAGCGCCTGCCGGCGGGAAGGCGGACGGGGCGGGGGCCGGCTGCGCGGCAGCCAGGGCCGAGGAAATATGCATTTGCATAGTTTTCGCGAATCATGGCAGGCTGTCAACACGAGGAGCGCCCACCAGGGCCGCCCGGAGGAACCCCGCCCATGGCCACGACCCCTACCGCCTACCGCATACGCGCGGCGGTGCCCTACCTGATGAACCGTGTGGTGCACCGGATGAACGACGAGCTGCACGCCCGCCTGCGCGAGCAGCGCCTGTCGTTCCAGCACTGGCGGGTGCTGGCGCTGCTGGCCGACGCCGGCCCCAGCACCATCGCCGAGCTGGCCGAGTACGCCGTGATCCCGCACTCCACGCTGTCACGGGTGCTGGACCGGATGCAGGACCACGGCCTGCTCAAGCGCACCGGATCGCGCGAGGACAAACGCGTGGCGCGCATCGTGCTGACCGCCGCCGGGCGCAAGCGCTACCTCGGGGCGCTCGCGGCGACGCGCGAGGTCAACGAGCAGGCCTTCGCAGGCATCCCGCGCGCGGAGCTGGCGGCGCTGGGCCGCCTGCTCGGACAGGTGGCGCAGAACCTGGCCACGACGCAGGCAGAAAAAGGCGCGTGATATTCTGGTCCGCATCCCCGCACGCCCTCACCCACCCTGCACGAATACTCGGGACATCCCATGGCCAAGCGCACCTTCCGGACCTGCCTTTCCGCCATGGCGGCCCTCGCCACCGCGGCCGGCCTGCTCGGCGCCCCGAACATCGCCCATGGGCAAACCTGGCCCGCCAAGCCGGTGCGCATCATCGTCCCCGTGCTGGCTGGCGCCTTCACCGATCTGGGCGCGAGATCCATCGCGGGTGAACTCAGCGACCAACTCGGCCAGCAGGTGCTGGTGGAGAACCGCACCGGCGGCGGCGGCACCATAGGCGCGGACTTCGTCGCCAAGTCGGCGCCGGACGGCTACACGTTCCTCTTCACCGAGAACGGGTTTTCCATGGCGCCGGCGCTGTATCCCAAGCTGCCCTACGACCCGTTGCGCGACTTCATGCCGATCACGCCTGTGGCCGAGGCGCCGACGATCTGGGTGGCGCGCATGGATTTCCCGGCGAAGAACGCGCGCGAGATGGTCGAGCTGGCGCGCGCCAGGCCGGGCGACATTACCGTCGGCTCCGGCGGCCAGGGCACTTCGTCCCACCTGGCCAACGAGTTGTTCCTGTCCCAG
>CAIVVS010000205.1 GCA_903909415.1 uncultured Pseudomonadota bacterium
CGCTCGCCCTCGGGCCCGAGCAGCCGGTTGAGCCGGCGGAATGGCGCGGCGCGCACCACCTTGGGCAGGCTGTCGGGCAGGTCGCGCCCGCCCTCGGCGTGCGCGATGCGCTTCACTTCCTGCATGCGCCAGTCGGCTTCCTCGGGCGTCGCGCCCTCGGTCACCGCGCTCATCAGGAAGCCCACGTCGCCCATGAAGCGCCGGCCGTGCAGCGCGAGGCTGGCCGCGTCGCGGATGCCCGCGAGCAGCGAACGCTGCGCGGCGAACACCGAGCGGAACGACTCCAGGTCCTCCTGCAGGCCCTCGAAGCGCATGCGCAGGTCCACCAGGAACGGGTCCATGGCGAAGCACTCGGAGGCCAGCAGGTCGGCGCCGATCGCGGTCATCGCGCGGAACATGGGCGCGGAGTCGGGGTAGGCGAAGGACGCGGTGCGCACATGCGCCGGGCGCGGCACCAGCTGCAGCGCGATGCGTGTCTTGATGCCGTGCGCGCCGCAGTCGCCGAGGAACAGCCCGGTGAGGTCCGGGCCGTAGTAACGGTAGAAGGGCGTGGGGTTGTGCGGCGTGCCGGCCGAGCCGGTGCTCACCAGCGAGCCGTCGCCCACCACCACGTCCAGCGACAGCACCGATTCCGCCGCGCTGCCGCGGTTGCCCGAGCCGAAGAACTTCGCGCCCTGCGACAGCGCGCCGCCGACGGTGGCGTGCTTGCCGGAGAAGGTGCCCCAGAACGGCGTGCGCAGGCCCGTCCCTTCCAGCGCCTCGTTCAGGCGCTCCCAGGTGACGCCGGGCTCGAGCACCACGTAGCGGTCGGCCTGGTTGACCTCGAGGATGCGGTCCATGCCGCGCAGGTCCACCATGACCGTGGCGGCGTTGGCCGGCACGTAGCCGTCGCTGTAGGACAGGCCCGCGCCGCGTGGCGCGAGCGAGAAGCCGAGCTCGCCGGCCAGCCGCACCAGCGCCTGTACCGCCGCGACGTCGCCCGGCCGCGCGATCGCCAGCGGCGCATCGCTGCCGCGGAAATACACGTCGCTGCGGTTGGCCGCGAGCGCATCGGTTGCGGTATCGACTGCCGCATCGCCCAGCGTTTTGCGCAGCGCGGCAATCACCTGGTTGGCATTGGCAAGGGTTTCGCTCATCGGCGCGGATGCTAACATGGCCCCCGATTGGTGCATGCCGCCATGCACCCTTGTTCCAGGCCACCGTGCCAGCACCTAATGAGGGGACCATGATGCGAACCATCCCATCCATCCGCCGCCTTGCACTGGGCGCGCTGCTCGCCACCGCCGCGATGTCCGGCGCGCAAACCGCCGCCGCGCAGACCGCGGCACAGTTCCCCTCCAAGGCCATGCGCCTGGTCGTGCCCTTCCCCCCGGGCGGACCCACCGACCTGATCGCACGTTCCGTCGGCGCCAAGCTGCAGGAGCGCTGGGGCCAGCCGGTGGTGGTCGAGAACCGTCCTGGCGGCAGCACCATCATCGGCGTGGACATGGTGGTGAAGTCCGCGCCCGACGGCCACACCCTGCTGCTCGGCTCCAACAGCCTCGCGCTGAACCGCTTCCTGGTGGCCAAGGTGCCCTATGACGTGGACCGCGACATCGCCCCCATCATCCTGATCGCGAAAATCTCCAACGCGCTGGTGGTGCATCCCTCGGTGCCGGCCAAGGACCTGAAGGAGTTCCTCGCCTACGGCCGCGCCAACCCCGGCAAGCTCACCTACGGTTCCACCGGCCAGGGCACGGCCACGCACCTGTTCGCCGAGCTCTTCACCATGATGACCGGCGTGAAGATGGTGCACATCCCCTACAAGGGCACCGGCCCCGCAGTGATCGACCTGGTGTCGGGCCAGATCAACCTGATGTTCGACAGCCTGTCCACCGTGATCCCGAATGCCAAGGCGGGCAAGGTGCGCGTCATCGGCCTGACCAACTCCAAGCGCTCGGCCTCGGCACCCGAGATGCCCACG
>CAIVVS010000206.1 GCA_903909415.1 uncultured Pseudomonadota bacterium
CAATGCGCGCATGCTGGGGGCGAGCCAGCGCGACCTGCTGCGCCACGTCTACCTGCCCAGCGCGATGAGCTGGGTGTTCGCCAGCCTGCACAACTCGGTGGGGCTGGCCTTCGTCGGCGCGGTGGTGGGCGAGTACCTGGGCTCGGCCGAGGGCGTGGGCTACCTGATTCACCAGGCCGAGGGCGTGTTCGACATCAACACGGTGTTCGCCGGCATCGTGCTGCTGACGGCCTTCGCGCTGCTGCTCGACTGGCTGGTCGGCCTGGTCGAGCGCCGCCTGATGGTGTGGCAGCCGCCCAGCGGGGCGGGCGAGCGCCTCTGAGAGATGCGTACTTGCGTGGCGCGTGCCGCGCTCAGCGCTCCAACTGGTAGATGATGCGGTTGGACAGGCGCAGGCGCGATGACAGTTCGCGCCCGAGGTTGGACAGCAGGATGATGGCGGCATCCGGGCGCGCCTTCGTGAGTTCATCGAATCTCGCGCGGCTGAGCGCGTAGCAGGCGAGTTCGTCGTCGGCGCGCACGGTGGCCGAGCGCGGCTCCGTGTCCAGTAGCGCAAGTTCCCCGAACACCGTTCCCGGCGCGAAGCTGACCAGGCGCGTCTCGCGCCCCTCGATGGCGATGCGCACGCTGGCGCTGCCGCGGACAATGATGAACATCTCGTCGCTGTCGCTGCCCTGGGTGAAGACGTTGGTGCCTCCCCCGAACACGCGCAGTTCCAGTCGTTCGCGGATGGCGTTCAGCTGGTTGCCGTCCAGGCCCGCGAAAACCGTCATGGAGGAGAGCGGAAAGTCCTCCAGGGTCGCGCTTTCCCCCTGGGCGCGCGCGATCAGCATGTCCTCGGCCCACTCCAGCGCCTGGTCGGTGTCGGCGAACACGCGGGAGCGGGTGAGGGCAGCCAGCACGCCCGCCTCGCGGAAATACTCGGTGATGCGTCCCACCGGCAGGTTGCTCACCACGAGTTCCTTGCCGTCGCGGCGCAGGTGGTCATGCACCAGCACCAGCATGCGCGCCCCGGTGCTGTCCATGTCATTGACGCGGCGCAGGTCGAGGATCAGGTAGTCGGTGCCGTTGCTCGCGGTGTCCTCCAGTTCCTGTACCAGCCGCTCGGCGGTGCCGAAGAACAGCGGGCCCTCAAGCTCGAACACGGCGATGCGCTTGCCGTCGCGCGACAGCGACTCGGCCGAGGCCTGGTCGCGGGTCTTGCGGGAATTCACCACGTCACCCGTGTACCGACGGCGCACCACCGAGCGGCTCATTCGCGTCACGAACGACAACACGGATACCGCGATCCCGATCGCAACCGCCAGCACGAGGTTCACGCCCACGGCCACTGCGGCGACCAGCACGATGACCAGCAGGTCGGTGAGGAACATGCGCCGGCGCGCCTTGTCCCCGGAGAACAGGCGCTTGAGCAACTGCAGTGTCCAGCGATCGAACAGGCCGATGCCGGTGACGGTCAGCAGCGCAGCGATGGCCACTCGCGGCAAGAGGGCGACGAACAGCCCCCCCGCGAGTGCGAACAGCACCAGGGCGAGCACCGAGACGATGGAGGACAGCCTTCCGCGGCCTCCGGCGGCGATGTTCGCCTGGCTGGAGGCGAGGTTCACCGAACTGGGGATCGCGGCGAGGCCGGCCGCGAGGGTGTTGGCCACTCCCAGGCGGACCATCGTGCCGACGCTGTCCATGCGCTGGCGGGCGACGCCCTCGACCACCTTGAGGCATAGCAGCGCATCCAGCGATGTCACCGTGGCCAGCGAGAAGGCCCACAGCACGATCAGCAGTCCGTAGCCTTGCAACCGGGAAGGATCCAGCGCCAGGCCGGCTATCTCGGCGAGCAGTTCCGGCCCGGGCAGGGCGAGCCGGGTCTCGCCGATGATCGGCCCCAATGCCATCTGGAAGCCGCCCGCGAACAGTGCGTAGTACGCGGTGACGCAGAACGTGAGTCCGACCACGTTGGCGGGTATCCGTCGGGTGAACCGCTTGGCCTGCAGGATCACGACCACCGTGGCGACGCCGATCAGCAGGTTTAGCGGCTGCGTGTTGCCTATGTTGGCCGGGAGTTCCAGCAGCGGGACGTGGAACCGTATGCCCAGCAGCGCGTCGATCTGCGAGGTGACCAGCAGGATAGCGGCGCCATTCTGGAAGCCGGCGATGACGGGATGGGGGATGTACTTGGCGAGCGACCCCATGCCCAGCACCGCAAAACCCACCTGGAACAGGCCGCTCAGCACCATGATCAGGAACAGCAACGCCAGGGTGAAGTGCGGATCGCCGGTGGCGGAGAGCACGCCGGTGCTGACGAAGTTCAGCACCATTGCGTTCACGAGGAAGGTCGGCACGCTGCGCGGGGAAAGTATCGCGGCGGAGTTTGCGCCGAGGAGCAGGGCGCATACCGGAACGGTGATTGCGGACAGCAGGCCCGCCGCAATCGCGTAGGTGGCGAACCGTTCTCCCAGGGGGGCGAACGCGAACAGACCGTAGCCTATGGACAGTGGCAGTGTGATCAAGGCAGCGGTGAGGCCGCCCGCGAGTTCCCCCTTCAGGGTGGTTCGGGCTGCAGCGGATGCGGATGCCAAGGGAGTCGGGGCCGGGTTGCGCGAAGGCAGCATTGTGACGCGAAGAAAGTTGTTGCAGAACTGTGAAAGGCCGGGTAATATCTATGGCTCTCTGGTTGATGTTCAGCAAGACATCAGTCGAGGTCAGGAAACAGACGCACCGGTCGGCACCAAAAAAAGTTGCATCAGGGTGTTGACAGATAGGCCAGAATGCTTCAGAATCTCGTTTCTGTACTGCAGCAACAATGCAGAACAAGACGGACGCGGGGTGGAGCAGTCTGGCAGCTCGTCGGGCTCATAACCCGAAGGTCGTAGGTTCAAATCCTGCCCCCGCAACCACGCTCTTTAAAAAATAGAACAGCCGATAGGTGTGGGCGCTGTATTTGGTCTGGTACGCAAGTGCCAGCAAAGTACGAAGTGCTCACACTACGCAAGTCAAGCAAAAGTCACGCAAGTGACCCTAGCAAAGACTTTGAGTTGAAAGTGAGAAGTGGATGTCTCGCAAGAGGCGTCTGCGCCAACCGCTTAGCGGTTGGAAAAACAGGTATTAAACTGAAGAGTTTGATCCTGGCTCAGATTGAACGCTGGCGGCATGCTTTACACATGCAAGTCGAACGCGAAAGGGGGCAACCCTGAGTAGAGTGGCGCACGGGTGAGTAACGCATCGGAACATACCCAGTAGTGGGGGACAACCAGTCGAAAGACTGGCTAATACCGCATACGACCTACGGGTGAAAGCGGGGGACCGCAAGGCCTCGCGCTATTGGAATGGCCGATGTCCGATTAGCTAGTTGGTGGGGTAAAAGCCCACCAAGGCGACGATCGGTAGCTGGTCTGAGAGGACGACCAGCCACACTGGGACTGAGACACGGCCCAGACTCCTACGGGAGGCAGCAGTGGGGAATTTTGGACAATGGGGGAAACCCTGATCCAGC
>CAIVVS010000207.1 GCA_903909415.1 uncultured Pseudomonadota bacterium
AGGCGCTTGCGGCTCCTGTCCAGAGCCACCGGAAAGATGTTGTGCCGCTTTGCGAACTCGCGGGGGATCATCTTCATGGCGACGGAGTCGACCACGATCTGGGTCAGTTCGACCGATGACAGCCCGAGCTTTTCCGACAGCGCGTCCCGGAGCGTCGCCTCCGACACAAAGCCGAGTTGCACCAGCAACCTGCCAACCGGCTGGTTGGTCTTCAGTTGCTCCAGGAGCGCGATGCGCAGCTGGTCCTCGGTAAGGATCCCCTGGGAAATGAGGATCTGGCCGATGTGGCGCTTGGCTTGCGCAGAGGCTGCTGGCTGGGCTCCCGCGGGTGCCGGGGCTGCCACGGTGGCGCGAGTGGAACTCATGTCGTCCATTCTACCGCCCTGCCTTGCGCCGGGCGCGTGCATATGCCCGGTAAGGCGCCCGCCCGCCGGGAATGCGGCCGGCGAGTCTAGCGCTGCAGTTGCTGGACCCTGGCAGCAGCTTGGGCCGCATTGAACGCCGCCGGCCGCTTCTGTGCTAGCAATAGGGCCTTCTGGTAGTACTCCAGCGCGAGCTTGGGCTGGCGCATATGGTCCAGGCTGACCGCGAGGTTGAACGCATAGTCGGGGTTCTCCGGCTCAGCGGTCCACGCGCGGAAGTACTCGGGCTGGGCCTCGTTCCAGCGCCCTTGTTGTGCGTACTGGTTCCCTAGCGCGAACCGCAGGTGCGGGGCATCCGGTTGGTTCGCGAGGAGGCTCTTGATGCGGCTTTCGGTCTGCAGCGGGTCATTCTGGCTGCGCAGGGAAAGCTGTCCGGCAAGGGCTTGCGAGTCGCGCGGGTCGAGTTCCAGGAGTCTCTGGTAGCGGATGTCCGCCATGTCCGGATTGCCGGTGCGCTGATCGATTGCCGCGAGCCCGAGGAGGGCATCCCTGTTCCTGGGATCGCGCTGTAGCGCCTGCTCGTAGCCCGTTTTGGCGGTAGCAAGGTCGCCGGCGTTGTAGGCGTCGTAGGCCCTGGCAACGGCGGGGTCGACGGACGGGGTGGCGCGCTGGACGGAAACGGTGCTCCTCGCCGGGCGTCCCTCCACCGAAGTGGACGCCCTGGGCGCGGGGGCTGCGGACACCGGGGCGGACCGGGTGAAGCGTGGAGCAGACGGATCCGCTTCCGGTTCCTGTTGGGGTGCTCGTGCGCGGGGCGGTGGCCTGCCGGTTTGGGGGCGAGCTGGCTCAGCGGCGGGGGCGGCGGCACTCTTGGTGGCAGCGGGAACGGGTGTCGCAGGACCGCTGGCTGCCCCAGTAGCTGGTGTTTGGGCGATGGCGCCGGTCGCGGTCTGGGTGGCTGGGGTGGAAGGCGCGCCTGGCGTAGCCGGAGGCGCGTCTGCGGGTGCCGCAGCGTCCGCGACGGGCGCAGGTTTGGCTCCATCCTTCACCGCATTCGGATTGAAGGCAAGGGAATTGGGTTGGAGTTGCCACCAAAGGTAACCGCCATAGCCGGCAGCGCACAACCCGAGGAGCGTGAGCGTGATGTAGAACGGTCGCTTGGGGTTGTAGTTGATTTCCTTGACTTCGAACAGCTGCTTCGCCGCCTCGCGCCCGGCGCCCAGGGGCGCAGGTCCGTCGAATACCGAATCCTCGGCAGATGCAGGCTCGTCGGGAGGCATCGGGCGGCGCTCCTGGACAGGTGGCGGGGGAGGAGGTGCGACCATCGGCGCGGGCTCTGTTGCCGGCATCGGTGCTGACATCTGGGATGAAGGCAGGTCTTCTGCCGAAATGTCCAGCGGCTGGCTGATGTCGGGCAGCTTTTCCCTTGTGATGACCGGCTCGGCGATCTCCGGCTCCAGCTGCAGTTCCATTGACGGAGCGCGGGACGAGGCGCCGCCCTTTGCCGCCTGCTTCGCCAGCTCCGCCTTCTTCAGTGCTTCGAGCAGCAGGCTCATTGCTGGGGCTGGACCTGGATCTGCGCCGGCTTTCCGGGATTCGGCCGGGTAAGGAAGTCATCGGTCGGCAGCAACGCGCGGAACGACCGGTAGTCCCCGTCGATGCTGGCGTCCTTGACGACCAGCGGCCTGAGGAAGATGACCAACTCGGTCTTGGAATTCGACTGGTTCCGGTGGCCGAAGAGCGAACCCAGGCCCTCGATCCGGGACATGCCGGGTACGCCGTCCTCCGTGTTGCTCAACTGGTCCTGGATGAGACCGCCCATCACCGCGGTCTGGCCGCTGTTGACCTTGAGCATCGACTCCATCTCACGGGTCTGCACCACCGGAATCTGGCTGACGATCGGGGCGAGCGCGCATCCGGCAACGCCGATTCCGCAGGGGTTGGCGAGCGCCGGGTTGGGGTCGTTGACGAAACCCACGATGCGGGAGACGGTTGGCTTCAGGTTCAGCAGCACCACGTCGTTCTCGCTGATCTGCGGGGTGACGTTCATGACGAAGCCGACCGGCACGATGTTCGGCGTGGTCGTGAAGGTTGTCGTCGTCCCCACGTTGGCCGTCGCCGTCGTGTCGGCCCGGATCGTGAAGTAGACGCGGTTGTCGACCACTTTCAGGATCGCGCTCTGGTTGTTCAGGACGCTGATCTTCGGGCTCGACAGGACGCGCACGTTGCCGAAGGACTCGAGCAGGCGCACCGAGGCCGTCAGGTTGCCTATGCCCAGGGCGTTGGTGATGTTCCCGGTGAAAATGCTCGAGTTGACCGCCGCTGGTGACGTGCCGGCCGCGGCTTGCGTCAGGCTGATGCCATTCGCACCCCTGCGCAGGAGCGACCAGTCGATGCCCTGCTGGTACTGGTTGCTGAGCTGGACTTCCATGATGGTTGCCTCGATCAGCACCTGTCGCCGGGCGTTCGTCAGGACCTGGTCGAGGAATTCCTGTATCCGCTCGTGCTGGCGTGACGTTGCGCGAACCGATATCAGGCTCGATTCAGCGTTCGCGATCACGGAGGCCGCCTCCCGGAAGGAGACGTTCTGCGAACTGGCGGCGGCAGCGGTTTGCGATGCCGGTGGCTGACCCGCCGCGCCGCCTCCCGCGTCCGCAGCCGCGCTCCCGCCGACAAGTCCGCGCGCGGCGCTTGCAAGCAGGCCTCCGCCGGGAGGCTGGGACGCAGGGGCCCCGGCAGCGGCGGTACCGGTCGTCGGCATGACCTTGTCGGTTTCCTTGAGGATGTCCTTGACGTTCTCGACCAGGGTGTCCCAGAACTTGTTGCTCGACTGGTTCCTGATGCTGGTGTTCGACGCGTTGGTTCCACCCGCTGCGCCGCCGCCGCCGCCCGTCGCGCCGGGAGTCGCGATCTGCGTGGCGACGCCAACCGTTCCGGTCGTGGATCGCTCCATGTTCAGGTAATCGATGCGATACACGCGCAGGAACGGGGTGTCGGGCATGACCGCGAGGTTCGGCCCGTCGAGTTCCCAGCGCATGTCCACCTGCTTGCCGATCCTGTTCAGCAATTGCGGCAGGGTCTGGTCTATCGCATTCAACGTGACGGTGCCGGAAATGCCGGAATGCACGTCCACGTTCAGCTTGGCATCGCGCGCCAACGCGAACAGCAGTTCCTGGACCCGTACGCCGTTGACCACGACGCTGTAGGTTTCCGCTGCGACTTTCGGCTGGGGCCGGGGCAGGGCAGCCGGCGCTTGTACGGTCTGGGGAATACTCGACGCAGCAGCCGGGGCGGGTTCCTGCTTCAGGAACGAGTCGGTCGGCTGCATGACAGGCGACGCGCAGGCGCCCAACAGGCAGGCGGACAGGGCGGCGAGTGAATGGCGCGGAGTCATCAGAGTCCCGGCGGGAGTGTCCCGATTTTCGAATCAAGTCTAAGTATGGAGCGTAACAGACTGATTTCTATTGTCAATCGCTGCGGAGACTGGCTCTTGGATCAGGCAATCCCGGGGGCTACTGCCGGTTCTGGCTGCGCATCCGCTCGACAGATCGCTGATACGGGCGCTGAACCTTCAGGGCGGTCGGGAGAGACCGGATTCCGTCTATGGCCGCATTCGCATCCGAAAACTGGCCATATGCGGCTCGATAGTGCTGAATCCCGCCGATCTTGACGCTATAGACGTACAACTGGTCCTGCCCCACCAACCGTGCCGCCCTGCGCAGGAAATCCTCCAGTCGCGCGGCTTCCTCGGAACGCACGGTCATCAACTGGATCGAGTATCCGGTCGGGGCGGGCGACTCCAGCCATTCCTGGGTGGCGAGGAAGCGGGTCCGGCTCAGGCGCCCCTTCGGCGCAGGCGCGGGCTCTGCTTGCGCCACCTCGGCGCTGGTACTGCCGTCGGTTGCGGCGACAGGTGGTTTGTCCAGGGGCGAGGGTGGTGCCGGCGGTGACAGCTTGGTTGGGCTGCTTTCGGCCGGAACCGGGCGCGGGGACGGCTCGGCGGAAGGCGTCGGGCTGGTACCGGCTGTTCCGGCGGCGGATGTTCCCGGCGCCACTGCATGGTCCAGGCCGGCCCCGGAAGGCAATGCAGCAACGTCATTCGGGGTCGGCCGGGCGCCAGACTGGGAGCGGGTGGGAGGCGGTTCGGCTGGTGCGGGCGGGGTTTTCTCGAAAAAAAGGCGCAGTCCCCAGCCCGCGAGCACGCAGGCCACCACGCCAGCCGCAATCGCCGCGGCACGCCAGTGGCGCCGCGGCCGCTTGTAGAATTCGGAGTCCTGGATGGCCCGCCGCACCTCGTTCTCCGTGACCGCATGGGTGTTGGCGGCAAAGGCTGCCAGCAAGGACTTGTCCGAGAGGATGTTGATCCGCCTGGAGAGGCCCTCGGATGCGCTGGCGATCATGCGGATGGCCCCGGGCGTGAAAACGTTTGGCCCGCGGTAGCCGGCTGCCCGCATGCGGAAGTCGATGTAACTCTGTATGTCCCCCCGGACCATGGGCTCGAGCCTGAAGCTCTGGGTGATGCGCTCCTTGAGCTGGCGCATGTCCGCCGACGCCAGCGCAACATCCAGTTCGGGCTGGCCGAACATCACGATCTGAAGGAGCTTGTGCCGGTTCGACTCGAGGTTGGAGAGCAGCCGGATTTCCTCCAGAGTCTCCTTGGGCATTGCGTGGGCTTCGTCGATGAGCACCACGACGCGGCGCCCTTCACCGTACGACCGGATCAGGTGCTCCTGCAACTGGCGAAGCAGCCTCGTGGTCCGCCCTCCCTCGGCGACGGTGTCAATGCGCAATTCGTCGGCGATGGCCAAAAGCATCTCGTCCCGGGTCAGCGACGGATTGGCCAGGTAGATCGTGTCCACCGGGGGCGGAAGGCGCTCCAGAAGAACCCTGCAGAGCATGGTCTTGCCGCTGCCGACTTCGCCGACAACCTTGACGATGCCCTCGTCCTGCGTGATCGCATAGACGAGCGCCTCAAGGGTCGCGCCGCGATTGGCGCCCTCGAAGAAAAAATCGGTGTGCGGAGTGATCCGAAACGGTGGCTCGGTGAGGCCGAAATGGTGCAGGTACATTGCGGCCCCGGTGCCTGGCTCAGTCGTGCTGCTTCTGCAGCGATTCCATCCGGGAATACAGCGTCGTGCGGTTGATGCCCAGGAGCTTGGCAGCCTGGCTGACGTTTCCGCGCGTGAGCTTCATGGCGGCCTCGATATAGGAGAGCTCCCAGTCCCGGAGCATGCCGTCAAGGTGGAAACGGCGTTCGCGTTGAAGGTGCCGCTGCGCCTGTTCCACCAGGGTGTCCTGGTCCGCGTCCTGAAGCCCGGTGGTGCCGGTCCCCGGGGCTTCCAGGTCGAACTCAGGCTCAAGCTCCGCGGGGGACAGCTTCTGCCCCGCGAACTTGGTGGTCAGCCTGATGACAATGTTCCTGAGTTCCCGGACGTTTCCGGGAAAGGGGTAGGACAGCCAAGCGGTCTTGGCGCGCTCATCCAGCGTGAACGGCGCGAGCTTAGCCTGGGAGGAGTAGAAGTCCCGGAAGTGCTCGAGCAGGGAGAACCGGTCCTCGCCCATGTCGCGCAGCGACGGCACCGTGACCGTGAAGACCGAGAGGCGGTGGTAGAGGTCCGCCCTGAAGCCCCCTTTGCGGACCTCGCCGCGCAGGTCCCGGTTGGTGGCGGCAACCACGCGGGCCCGTGACATCCTCACCTGTGTTTCGCCTACTCGTTGGTATTCACCGTTCTCGAGTACCCGAAGCAATTTCGCCTGGAGTTCCAGCGGAAGCTCTCCGATCTCGTCCAGGAACAGCGTGCCGTCGGCAGCGTCCTCGAAATAGCCTGATTTGTTCGCGGTGGCGCCCGTAAATGCCCCCTTTACATAGCCAAACAATGTGGGTTCGACCAGCGTAGGGGCGATTGCGGCGCAGTTCAGGGCGAACCATGGGCGGGATTTGCGTCCGGACTGGCGATGAAGCGATTGCGCCACCAATTCCTTGCCACTCCCGGATTCGCCTTCGATCAGCGCGGGAAATGGCGAATCAGCGTACTGCGCGATCTGGCTGCGCAGCTTCTGCAGCGCAGCCGACTGCCCGACCAGCGGGTCGGGTCCGCCCTGGGCAGCGGTCGCGGGCTCCGCGCCATGGAACTGGAGGGCGTGGAGCAGGGATTTCTTGATCAGGTCCGCGTCGGCGGGCTTGGCGATGAACTCCGCGGCGCCCAGCGTGCGTGCGTGGCGCGCGTTCGACGCATCGTTCTGCCCGGACAGCACGAGGATGCGCATGGCCGGCGAGTGCGCGAGCAGGTCCGCGATCAGCGCGAAGCCCTCGTCAGGGCGATGGGGTACCGGTGGAAGCCCTAAGTCGACCAAGGCGAGTTGGGGCGGTTCGTCCAGTTGCCGAAGCAGGCTGATCGCCTGGGGGCGGGAGTCGGCGACCAGTACGTCGAAATCGCGTCCCAGCGCATAGGAAAGCGTTTCGGTGATCAGGGGATCGTCGTCGACGATCAGCAGGCTTGGTTTCGGGTTATCGGCCATTGTCTTCGACACACCTCAGGTAAGAGCGCTCCAGTGTCTCTCCGCCAAATCGCCCGCGCAGGTCCAATGGCGTGCCGCTGAAGACCAAGCGGCCCGCGTGCAGAACCGCCATATGGTCGCAGATTTCCTCGATATCGGCGAGGGCGTGGGAGGTGAACAGCACAGTGCGCCCGCCGGAGACTGCGTCCCTGATCATGTCCTTCACCCTGACCCTCGCCCTCGGGTCGAGGCCGCTCATTGGTTCATCGAGCACCAGCAGGCGCTGCCGTGACAGGAAGCAGGCCGCCAGGCCCAGCTTCTGGTTGGTGCCCTTGGACAGGGTGCGTGCCGGCCGGTCCAGCGCGCCATTTGGCAGATCCAGTTCTGACGCAGCGCCCTCAATGTCGACCTCCGAAGGCGCGGTGCCCGACAGCGATACCAGCATCGAGACGAATTCTCGACCGGTCAGGTAGTGCGGGGCGCTGAACCGCTCCGGCAGGTAGGCGAGCCGGGCCCGCGCCGCGATCTGGCGCGACGAGAACCCGTCCACTTCGATGTTCCCCTCGTCCGGCTGGACGAAATCCAGCAGGCACTTGAGCAGGGTGGTCTTGCCCGCGCCGTTCTCCCCGGCCAAGCCGACGCAGCTTCCGGCGGCCACGTCCAAGCTCACGCCGGACAACGCCCGGACCTCGCCGAAGCGCTTGCTGACGCCGCTGAACCGGATGGCGGGTGCGTCCATGTGGCCTTTCTGGGGGACGTAGCCGGGTGCGCGGCATGATACACACCCAATCGGCGCGCAACCAAGCCGATGGCTCCCGGGCGGGGCGCCGCGCATTTTCACCCGCCGCCAAGCCCGGACTTGGTAGAATCGCGCTCCTTCATTCCACCCCGCCAACGCGCCCGTGCCCAGCGACAATCTCGTGGAAGTCGAAAGCGTCGATTTTGCCTATGATCGGCGCAAGATCCTGCACGGCATCAACCTCAACGTCCCGCGCGGCAAGGTGGTGGCGATCATGGGCCTGTCCGGGTGCGGGAAGACCACGCTGCTGCGGCTGATGGGTGGGGCTCTCCGGGTGACGAGCGGCTCTTTCCGCGTCGATGGCAAGGAGATGAAGTCATTGGGTGACCAGGACCTCTACGCCATGCGTCGCCGCATGGGCATGCTGTTCCAGTTCGGCGCCCTGTTTACCGACATGAGCGTGTTCGACAACGTCGCGTTCCAGTACCGTGAGCACACCTCCCTGCCCGAGAAGATGATCCGCGACCTGGTGCTGATGAAACTGAATGCCGTCGGATTGCGCGGCGCGGCCGGCCTGATGCCCTCCGAGCTGTCCGGTGGCATGGCGCGCAGGGTGGCGCTGGCGCGAACCATCGCGCTGGACCCGATGCTGGTGATGTACGACGAGCCGTTCGCCGGGCTGGACGCAATTTCCCTCGGCGTGATCGCCCAGCTGATCCGCGACCTCAATGACGCCCTGGGAGCAACCTCGGTCATCGTGACCCACGACGTGGCCGAGGCCCTCGAGATCGTGGACTACGTCTATTACATGTCCGAGGGGCGGGTGGCTTTCCAGGGCACTCCCGACGAGATCCGGGCCGGCGACAATCCCAGCCTGCGCCAGTTCGTCTACGGAGAGGTGGACGGGCCGGTCCCCTACCACTATCCGGCCAGCGACTACCGCGCCGATCTGGTCGGTGGTGCCGGTGCGGCTCCGGGAGGGCGTGCATGATGGGACGCATCCTGGAACTGCTGCGCCTGCTAGGCGCCAGGGTGATCGAAAAGTGGATCTGGCGCATGGGTTTCGCCTGCCGCTTCCTGCTCGCCATGCTGCGCCAGTCCGGCATGAGCTTCAGGCGGTTCCACCTCACGATCCGCGAAATCTACTTCGCTGGCGTGCTCTCGTTGATCATCATCCTTGTCTCCGGGTTGTTCGTCGGCATGGTGCTTGGCCTCCAAGGCTACGAAACCCTGGTGCGTTATGGCTCGTCGGAAGCGCTCGGCGTGCTGGTGAGCCTGTCGCTGGTGCGCGAACTCGGGCCGGTGGTGGCCGCGTTGCTGTTCGCGTCTCGCGCCGGCTCCGCGATCACCGCCGAAATCGGCCTGATGAAGGCGACCGAGCAGCTCGCGGCAATGGAAATGATGGCGGTGGATCCCCTCGCGCGGGTAGTTGCGCCCCGTTTCTGGGCGGGGGTGATCTCCATGCCCCTGCTCGCGGCCCTGTTTTCCGCCATGGGCATCTTCGGCGGCTACCTTGTCGGTGTGCGCCTCATCGGGGTGGACGAGGGGGCGTTCTGGTCGCAGATGCAGGCTGCGGTGGATTTCCGCTATGACATCATGAACGGCATCATCAAGAGCGTCGTATTTGGCTTCGCCATCACTTTCATTGCGGTTTTCGAGGGCTATGACGCACCGCCCACCGCCGAAGGGGTGTCGGGCGCAACCACCCGTACGGTCGTGACGTCGTCGCTGGCCGTTCTCGCGCTTGACTTCGTACTAACCGCACTCATGTTCAGGGGTACTTGAAATGATGACCCGCAAGGAACTCGACCTATGGGTCGGCATATTCGCCGTTATCGGCATGGCTGCGCTGCTGTTCCTTTCCCTGAAGGTGGCCAACCTGACGTCGTTTTCAGGGGCCGATGCCTACCAGATCCGGGGCAAGTTCCTGAACATCGGCGGTCTGAAGGTTCGGGCGCCGGTCAAGAGCGCGGGTGTGGTCGTCGGCCGGGTGGCCGAGATCCGCTTCGACAACGAGACTTTCGAGGCCGTGGTCACCATGAACCTCGAGGCGAAGTACCAGTTTCCCCGTGACACCGCCGGAAAGATCCTGACGTCGGGCATCCTGGGTGAGCAGTACATCGGACTGTCTCCCGGCGGTGACACCGTCAACCTGAAATCGGGCGAAGCGTTGAAAACCGCACAGTCTGCGATCGTCCTGGAAGACCTGATCAGCCAGTTCCTGTATAGTAAGGCGGCAGATTCTGGTGACAAGAAATAGATGAAAAACATCGGAGTTTCAATGAATTGGGCCAGAAGGCTGGTGCTGGTGCTGGTGCTGGGCGGCCAGGCCGGCATGCTTGTTGGCTGCGCCACCGGCGGGGCGGATCCGCGGGATCCGATCGAGCCGTTCAACCGCGCCATGTACAGCCTGAACGACAGTGTCGACCGCGCGGTGCTGAAGCCCGTCGCCGAAGGCTATCGCGCTGCGGTACCTTCGCTCGTTCGCGCCGGCGTGTCGAATTTCTTCGGCAACCTCGAGGATTTGTGGATCGGCGCCAACAACCTGCTTCAGGGGAAGGTCGAGCACGGGCTCGGCGACCTGCTTCGTTTCGCCTTCAATACCGGGTTTGGACTGGGTGGAATCCTCGACGTCGCCTCCTCGATGGGGATCGAGAAGCACGATGAGGATTTCGGTCAGACCCTCGGACGCTGGGGCGTGGAAAGCGGCCCGTACCTCGTGCTGCCTTTCTTCGGCCCAAGCACCCTGCGGGACGGGCTGGCGCGCGTCGTGGACCATCAGGCCGACATCGTGAGGAACCTGCCCAACGTACCCGGCCGGAACGTCCTTTATGCAACACGGTTGGTCAACACGCGAGCCGACCTGCTGGACATCGGCAGCTTGGTGGATGAGGCGGCGTTGGACAAGTACAGTTTCATCCGCGAGTCCTACCTGCAGCGTCGCGAGAACCGGGTCCGCGATGGCGTGCGTGCCCGCGACAGCCGCTCGGACGCGGAGCCGGCTGCCGTTCCCGCGGCCGCGGCCGTGACCCCCTCTCCCGTGAGCTACGCGACCCCGGCGGCGATTTTTTCGGCCGCTTTGGACGGCGGGCTTGTTTCAACCTCCAACGACGGGCTGCTGTGGGCGGGTGCCGCCTTGCCCGTTGTCACCGCCCGCTAGGTTGGCGCACATCATGATGTTTTCGGCTTTTTTGTCCCGTTTCGCGCTCGCCCTGTTCTCCGTGGTGGCCCTCGCCGCCTCCGCTACCGCACAGACCGAGAGTCCGGATGCCCTGATCAAGGGCATCACCGGCGAGGTGATCGCCGTCATCAAGGCGGACAAGGACATCCAGAACGGCGACCCGAAGAAGATCGGTGCCTTGGTGGAGACGCGGATCCTTCCGCACTTCAACTTCGCGCGCATGACCCAGAGCGCGGTGGCCGTCAGCTGGCGGCGGGCGACGCCGGATCAGCAGAAGCAGCTGACCGACGAGTTCCGCTCGTTGCTGGTGCGGACCTATTCGAACGCACTGTCCCTTTACCGCGACCAGACCATCGAGTTCAAGCCGCTGCGGGCCCGCCCGGATGACACGGATGTCACGGTGCAGTCGGAAGTGCGCCGCCGCAGCTCGCCCCAGCCTGTCACCATCGACTACGATCTGGAGAAGACCGCCTCCGGTTGGAAGGTCTATGACGTCAAGGTCGGCGGCGTGAGCCTGATTGCTGCGTACCAGGGCGACTTCGCCAACCAGATCCGTGAAAGCGGCATTGACGGCCTGATCAAGACGCTCGCCGCGAAGAACCGTCCGGCCGCCAAGGGCTGACGGACATTCCGGCCGACCACCATGCGGCGTGACGGCGAACGGCTGTTGCTGGACGGCCCGTTGAAACTTGCGAACGCTGCGGACATTGCACCGCAGGCAGAGGCGTTCCTGCGCGAAGGCGTGAGCATCGTGGATTTTTCCGGCGTGTCTGAAGTGGATTCCGGCGCGGTGGCGCTGGCGCTGGAATGGCGCCGCGAGGCACTTGCCCGCGGCAAGCCCCTGTCCCTGGTCAACCTGCCCGAGGCGATGCGCAACCTCGCGACCCTGTACGGCGTGTCCGATCTGGTGTGCGATGCAGGTGCTGCCGGCGTTCCGGCGACCGGCAGCCCAGTCGCCGGCAACTGAGGCATGCGCACCGGGCACCGCGGGCCATGACCGCGGCCATCGAGATTCGCGGCGTCACCAAGCGCTATGGTGACCTGCAGGCGCTGGCTGGCATCGACCTGGACATCGGCGAAGGCGAGTTTTTCGGACTGCTTGGCCCCAACGGCGCCGGCAAAACCACACTGATCAGCATCCTCGCCGGCCTCGCGCGCGCCGATTCCGGCTATGCACGCATCATGGGTCACGATGTCCACTTGGACTACCGGATGGCACGCCGCGCCCTGGGGGTGGTTCCGCAGGAGCTGGTGTTCGACCCTTTCTTCACCGTGCGCGAGACACTTCGCCTCCAGTCCGGCTACTTCGGCATCCGGCGCAATGACGCCTGGATCGACGAGGTGATGGGACACCTGGACCTGACGTCCAAGGCCGATGCCAACATGCGCGCGCTTTCCGGCGGCATGAAGCGCCGCGTGCTGGTGGCCCAGGCCCTGGTGCACAAGCCACCGGTCATCGTCCTGGACGAGCCGACTGCCGGGGTGGACGTGGAACTGCGCCAGGGCCTCTGGCGGTTCATCAAGCGGTTGCACGAGGACGGCCACACCATCGTGCTGACCACGCATTACCTGGAAGAAGCCGAGTCCCTCTGCGGCCGGATCGCCATGCTCAAGCAAGGCAGGGTGGTGGCGCTGGACACGACAGCGGCGCTGCTGAAGCGCACGCACAGCCTGACCCTGCGGGTGCGCATCTCCGGCGTGCTGCCGGATGCGCTCAGGCCGATGGTGCGCCCGGCAGAGGCAGGGGTGGCCGTTGATCCCGGGAGCTTTAGGCTGCGCCTTCACGACTTCGACGGCGTGGAGCCGGCGCTGTCGGCGCTGCGGGAGGCTGGCTCCCACATCGAGGAGATGGAACTCGAGCAGCCCGACCTCGAGGACGTTTTCATCGAAACCATGAATCGCGCATGAACAAGTTGCCCGAGGCCGGTACCAAACGTCCGTCCACCGCCGTGTCGGCCGAGGCCAGCGGCTTTCCCACCCTGTTTGCCAAGGAAGTGCTGCGCTTCTGGAAGGTCGGCACCCAGACCGTGGCCGCGCCGGTGCTGACGGCATTGCTCTACCTGCTCATATTCGCGCAGGCGATGGAGGGCAAGGTGATGGTCTACGAGCAGATTTCCTACTCGGCCTTCCTCGTGCCCGGGCTGGTGATGATGTCGGTGTTGCAGAACGCCTTCGCCAATTCGGCCTCGTCGCTGGTGCAGTCCAAGGTGACCGGAAACCTGGTCTTCATGCTGCTGCCGCCGCTGTCCTACTGGGAGTTCTTCGGCGCCTACGTGCTGGCCTCGGTGGTGCGTGGCGTGGTGGTCGGCGTCGGCGTGCTGCTGGTGGCGATCGCCTTCGTGCCGCTGGAACTGGCCCACCCGGGCTGGATCCTGGTGTTCGCGCTGGCCGGCAGCGCCCTGCTTGGCGCGCTGGGGCTGATCGCTGGGATCATCGCGGATAAGATCGACCAGATGGCGGCCTTCCAGAACTTCATCATCATGCCCCTGACCTTCCTGTCGGGCGTGTTCTATTCGATCCACGCCCTCCCGCCGTTCTGGCAGGCGCTGTCGCACGTGAACCCGTTCTTCTACCTGATCGACGGCTTTCGCTACGGTTTCTTCGGCGTGTCCGACGTGAGTCCGGTCATGGGCCTGGCGGTCACCACGGCCTGCCTCGCGGCGGTCTCCGGACTGACGCTTGAAATGCTGCGCAGGGGCTACAAGCTCCGCTATTGAGCACCCCACCCAGTCACCCCACCGAGTCCGCCCCGGGGCGGCAGCAAAGGACGACATGGTCACACCCGAGCAGGTCGCGCAGTACATCGAGAAGGGCATGGCCTGCGAGCAGGTGCGGGTCGACGGCGACGGCCAGCACTTCCAGGCGCTGGTCGTCAGCGCCCTGTTCGCCGGCAAGAGCCGCGTGCAGCGCCACCAGTTGGTCTACGCCGCGCTGGGCGAGCGCATGCGCGAGGAGATCCATGCGTTGTCCATGCGCACGCTGACGCCCGAGGAGCTTGCCTCGCAGTCCCCAGCGGAGTCCGGCGCGCGTGGATAAGCTGCGCATCGAAGGCGGCGTGCGCCTCGAGGGCGAGGTGCGCGTCTCGGGTGCGAAGAACGCCGCCCTGCCGCTGATGTGCGCGGCGCTGCTCACCGCCGAGCCGCTGCGCCTGTCCAACGTCCCGCACCTGCGCGACGTGAGCACCATGGTGCGCCTGCTATCGGAGATGGGCGTGGCAGCCTCGCTGGACGACCGGTCCGGGCTGGAGCTGCAGGCGGCCCGCATCAGCGAGCCGCTCGCGTCGTATGACCTGGTGAAAACCATGCGCGCCTCCATCCTCGTGCTCGGGCCGTTGCTGGCCCGTTGTGGCGAGGCGCGCGTGTCGCTGCCCGGCGGTTGCGCCATCGGCCTTCGGCCGGTGGACCAGCACATCAAGGGCCTTCAGCAGATGGGCGCCGAGGTGAGGGTCGAGCAGGGCTACATCCACGCCAGCGCGAAGCGCCTGAGGGGCGCGCGCATCGTCACCGACATGGTGACCGTCACGGGCACCGAGAACCTGATGATGGCTGCCTGCCTGGCCGACGGCACCACGGTGATCGAGAACGCCGCCTGCGAACCGGAGGTGGTGGACCTGGCCGAATGCCTGATTGCCATGGGCGCGCGCATACGCGGCGCAGGCACGGACACGATCAGCATCGAGGGCGTCAAATCCATGCGCGGGGCCGACCACGCGATCCTGCCCGACCGCATCGAGACCGGTACTTTCCTCGTGGCCGCGGCAGCCACCGGTGGCAAGGTGCAGCTGCGCAACACCCACGGCCGGCTGCTCGACGCGGTGCTGGACAAGCTGCGCGAAGCCGGTGCCGTGATCGATGCGCAGCCGGATGGCATCGCGATAGAGATGAAGGGCCGGCCACGCGCGGTGAACCTGCGCACCGCGCCCTATCCGGCGTTTCCCACCGACATGCAGGCGCAGTTCATGGCGCTGGACGCCATCGCCGAGGGCACCGGCATCATCGCCGAGACCATTTTCGAGAACCGCTTCATGCACGCGCTGGAACTGCAGCGCCTCGGCGCGGACATCGACATTTCAGGCAACACCGCCGTGGTCCGCGGGGTGACGCGCCTGCAGGGCGCCACCGTCATGGCCACCGACTTGCGGGCCTCGGCCAGCCTGGTGGTGGCGGGACTGGTGGCCGAGGGCGCGACCACCATCGATCGCATCTACCACTTGGACCGCGGCTACGAGTCGATCGAGGAGAAGTTGTCGCAGTTGGGCGCGCGCATCCGGCGCGTTCGCTGAAGGCAGACTCGGTTGGCCGCGCTGGGACATCGTTCTGGCGGGCAGGGCCGAAAATGCCCGGAAAACACGCAAGTGGCTGTTTTTTCTGGATTAATGGGATTTTTCCGGTAGAATCGGGTTCCTTGTTTCCTTGCCCGCCCGCGCCACGGCGCGGGCCGTTCCCGCCGTGATCACGCTAGCGCTCTCCAAAGGGCGAATCTTCGACGAAACCATGCCGCTGTTGCGCGCGGCAGGGGTAAGCGCGAATGAAGACCCGGAAACCTCGCGCAAGCTGATCATCGGGACCTCCAACCCGGCACTGCGCCTGATCATCGTGCGCGCCTCCGATGTCCCGACCTACGTGCAGTACGGTGCGGCCGACTTCGGCGTGGCCGGCAAGGACGTGCTGGTCGAGCACGGCGGGGAGGGCTTGTACCAGCCCCTGGACCTGCACATCGCTGCGTGCCGGATGATGGTCGCGGTGTCCGAGGGATTCGACTACGAGAGCGCGGTCCGCCAGGGCGCGCGCCTGCGGGTGGCCACCAAGTACATGCAGACCGCCCGCGAGCACTTCGCAGCCAAGGGCGTGCATGTGGACCTGATCAAGCTCTACGGATCCATGGAACTCGCGCCCCTGGTCGGCTTGGCCGACGCGATTGTCGACCTGGTCTCCACCGGCAGCACGTTACGCGCCAACAAGCTGCAGGCGGTCGAGGAGATTGCCCCGATCAGCTCGCGCCTGATCGTGAACCAGGCCTCGCTCAAGCTGCGCCGGGCCGAACTGCAGCCGCTGCTGGACGGCTTTGCCCGCGCCGTGGAAGCCGGGGGCAACCGTGGCTGATACTGCCCTGGCCGGTGCGCCGGTGGCCAGGGTCCGCCGCCTGGTCGCGGGCGCGCCCGGATTCGATGCCGAGCTCGCCGCGCTGACCGCGCTGGAAGCCTCGCAGGATGCGTCGCTCGAGCGCGCCGTGGCCGACATCGTGCAGGACGTGCGCAACCGTGGCGATGCCGCGGTGATCGAGTACACCAGGCGCTTCGACCGGCTGGATGTCGCTGCCATGTCGGCGCTGGAGCTGCCGCTCGCCGAGGCGCGCCGGGCACTCGGCGCGATTGGCGAGCCGGAGCGCAAAGCGCTGGAGCACGCCGCCGAGCGCATCCGCGCCTACCACGAGCGCCAGGTCGCCTCGTCCTGGCAGTACACCGAGGCCGACGGCACGGTGCTTGGCCAGCGCATCACGCCGCTGGACCGGGTCGGGCTGTACGTGCCCGGTGGCAAGGCGTCCTATCCCTCCTCGCTGCTGATGAACGCCGTCCCGGCGCGCGTGGCGGGCGTGGCCGAGGTCGTCATGGTCGTACCGACGCCCGGCGGCGAGCGCAACCCGCTGGTGCTGGCGGCGGCGGCGATCGCCGGCGTGGACCGCATCTTCACCATCGGCGGGGCCCAGGCGGTCGCCGCGCTTGCCCATGGCACGCAGACAGTGCCGGCGGTGGACAAGATCGTCGGTCCGGGCAACGCCTGGGTGGCAGCGGCCAAGCGGCGCGTGTTCGGCACCGTCGGCATCGACATGATTGCCGGGCCCTCGGAGATCGTGGTGATCTGCGACGGCGGCACCGATCCGGACTGGATCGCGATGGACCTGTTCTCCCAGGCCGAGCACGACGAGGTCGCGCAGGCCATCCTCATCTGCCCGAAAGCGGATTACCTCGAGCGGGTGCAGGCAAGCATCGACCGCCTGTTGCAGGAGATGCCGCGCCGCGACGTCATCGCCGCATCGCTCAACAACCGCGGCGCGCTGATCCAGGTGCGCGACATGGCCGAGGCCTGCGAGATTTCCAACCGCATCGCGCCGGAGCACCTGGAACTGTCGGTCGAGGATCCGGACGCGGTGATGGCGCACATCCGCCATGCCGGCGCGATCTTCCTCGGGCGCTACAGTTCCGAGTCGCTCGGGGACTACTGCGCCGGCCCGAACCATGTGCTGCCTACGTCGCGCACCGCGCGGTTCTCCTCGCCGCTCGGGGTGTACGACTTCCAGAAACGCTCGAGCATCATCTCGGTCTCGCGCGAGGGCGCGAACCGGCTGGGGCGCATCGCCGCCACGCTCGCCAACGGCGAGGGCCTGCAGGCGCATGCGCGCTCGGCCTCCATGCGTGTGGACACCAAGCCATGAGCAAGGCAGCCGTGGTGCCGACCCAAGCGCAGGCGCAGGCCTCGGATCTGGTTTCGCGCCTGGTGCGCGAGGACATCCGCGCGATGTCGGCCTACCCGGTGCCGTCCTCGGCCGGCATGGTGAAGCTCGATGCGATGGAGAACCCGCACTCCCTGCCCGAACCGCTGCGCGCGGCGATCGGCGCGGCGGTGGCGGGCGCATCGATCAACCGTTACCCGGACCCGACCGCCCCGGGCCTGCGCGCGCGGCTGCGCGAGGCCATGGCCATCCCCGATGGCGCCGGGATGATCCTGGGCAACGGCAGCGACGAGATCATCCACATCGTCGTGCAGGCGCTGGCACGCGAGGGCGCGGTAGTGCTGGCGCCAGAGCCCACCTTCGTGATGTACAAGGTGGACGCGCTGCTGGCGCGCGTCCGCTACGTCGGCGTGCCGCTGCGCGCCGATTTCTCGCTGGATGCGGAGGCGATGCTCGCCGCGATCGCCGAGCACCGCCCGGCAGTGGTGTTCCTTGCGTACCCGAACAACCCCTCCGGCAACCTGTTCGATACCGCGGCGATGGAACGCATCCTGCGCGCCTCCCCGGGCCTGGTGGTGGTGGACGAGGCGTACCATGCGTTCGCCCGCGAAACCTTCCTGTCGCGCCTGGGCGAGTTCCCCAACCTCATGGTGATGCGCACCGTGTCCAAGCTGGGCCTCGCGGGCATCCGCCTGGGCTACGCCGCGGCGGCGGCACCCTGGATCCACGAGTTCGACAAGGTGCGCCCGCCCTACAACGTCGGCGTGCTGACCCAGGCGGTGGGCGAGACGCTGCTGGCCCACCATGAAGTGCTGCAGGGGCAGGCCGACGACATCGTCGCCGAGCGCGGCCGGCTGGCCGCGGCGCTGGCCGCGATGCCCGGTGTCACGGTGTTCCCGAGCGACGCGAACTTCCTGCTGGCGCGTCTGCCTGACGCGCCGGCGGCCATGGCCGGGCTGAAGGCGCGCGGCGTGCTGGTGAAGAACCTGCACGGCGGCCACCCGCTGCTGCACAACTGCCTGCGTTTCACGGTCGGCACGGCGGACGAAAACCGCCGCCTGCGGGAAGCGCTTGCCGTCGCGCTGGGCGAGAAGGCCCCCTGAGGGCGACCTGAGGCCGCCTGAGGCAGCCGGATCACGCCCGCCGTACAATCACGACCCGAGTCCACCGCACCGCATCCGGACAACAGACATGCGCCGCGCCACAGTCACCCGCAACACCGCGGAAACCAAGATCACCGTCACGCTGGACCTGGACGGCACGGGCGCCGCGCGCCTGGCCACCGGCGTGCCCTTCCTCGACCACATGCTGGACCAGATCGCCCGCCACGGCCTGGTCGACCTGGACGTGCAGGCCGAGGGTGACCTGCACATCGACGCCCACCACACGGTGGAGGACATCGGCATCACCATCGGCCAGGCCATCGCCCGCGCCATCGGCGACAAGAAGGGCATACGCCGCTACGGCCACGCCTACGTGCCGCTGGACGAGGCGCTGTCGCGCGTCGTCATCGACTTTTCCGGGCGCCCCGGGCTGGAGTACCACGTGGAGTTCCGCCGCGCGCTCATCGGCGAGTTCGACGTGGACCTGGCGCACGAGTTCTTCCAGGGCCTGGTGAACCACGCCCAGATGACCTTGCACGTTGACAACCTGCGCGGCGTGAATGCGCACCACCAGTGCGAGACCGTGTTCAAGGCCTTCGGCCGGGCGCTGCGCATGGCGGCCGAACCCGACGTGCGCGCCGCCGGCACCGTGCCCTCCACCAAGGGAACCCTGCAGGGCTGATTCCGGCCACGGGCGCGCGGACCGTCGCGGGTCCGCACACCGGCCAGCCACCGCAACGCCATGGACATCGCAGTCATCGATTACGGCATGGGCAACCTGCGCTCGGTCTCCAAGGCGCTGGAGCGTGTCGCGCCCGGCGCCCGGGTCGAGGTCACGTCCGACCCGGCCGCGGTGGCGCGTGCCGACCGGGTGGTGTTTCCCGGCCAGGGCGCGATGCCGGATTGCATGCGCGAACTGGATGCGCGCGGGCTGCGCCCGGCGGTGCTTGGCGCGGCGCGCGACAAGCCGTTCCTGGGAATCTGCATCGGCCTGCAGATGCTGTTCGACCACAGCGAGGAGGGCGATGTCGCCGGGCTGGGCGTGTTCGCAGGGCGGGTCCGGCGCTTCCCGCATGAGCGCATGGTGGGCGCCGACGGCCACCGCCTGAAGGTGCCGCACATGGGCTGGAACGGGGTCGCCCAGGCCTTACCGCACGCGATGTGGGACGGCATTGCCGATGGCGAGCGCTTTTACTTCGTGCACAGCTACTTCGCGGACGCCGCCGATCCGTCCATCGTCACCGGCCGCAGCGAGTACGGCGTGCCCTTTACCTGCGCGGTGGCGCGGGATAACATCTTCGCCGTCCAGTTCCACCCTGAAAAGAGCCAGGCTGCCGGCTTGACGCTGCTGACCAATTTCACCCGCTGGAACCCCTGAGCTGCGCGACCCCGTCCGCCGGCGCCGTTCCCGAGCCGCGACCGCATCCCGACCGATTTCCCAACCCACCGCCTGCACCGTCCCGCCATATGCTGGTCATACCCGCGATAGATCTGAAAGATGGACGCTGCGTCCGCCTGCGCCAGGGCGACATGGACGCCGCGACCGTGTTCTCCGAGGACCCGGTGGCCATGGCCAGGCACTGGCTCGCGCAGGGCGCGCGCCGGCTGCACGTGGTCGACCTGAACGGCGCGGTCGCCGGACGGCCCAAGAACGAGCCGGTCATCAAGGCCATCGTCGAGGCGCTTGAGGACAAGCTGCCGGTCCAGATCGGCGGCGGCATCCGCGACCTCGACACCATCGAGCGCTACCTCGACCTGGGCGTGTCGTGGGTCATCATCGGCACCGCCGCCGTCAAGAACCCCGGCTTCCTGCAGGACGCGGCGACTGCCTTCGGCGGCCACATCATCGTGTCGCTGGACGCGCGCGACGGCAAGGTCGCGGTGGAAGGCTGGTCGAAGATGACCGGCCACGACGTTGTCGACCTCGCGCTCAAGTTCCAGGACTACGGCGTCGAGGCGGTGATCTATACCGACATCGGCCGTGACGGCATGCTCAACGGCATCAACATCGAGGCCACGCTCAAGCTGGCGCGCGCGCTGCGCATCCCCGTGTACGCGTCGGGCGGCCTGACCGGCATGGCGGACATCGAGGCTTTGTGCAGGATCGAGCCCGAAGGCGTGACCGCGGTGATCACCGGCCGTGCGATCTACGAGGGCACGATCGACTTCCGGCAGGCGCAAGCCGCCGCCGACCGCCTCGGCGCGCCCGCAGGCGGCGCACCGGACAAGGCCTGAGCGCGGCGCGGCATGCCGCGCCCGCCCGACAGCCATGCTGGCCAAGCGCATCATTCCCTGCCTGGACGTGACCCGCGGACGCGTGGTCAAGGGAATCAACTTCGTCGAGCTGCGCGATGCGGGCGACCCGGTGGAGATCGCGCGCCGCTATGACGAGCAGGGCGCCGACGAACTGACCTTCCTCGACATCACCGCGAGCTCCGACGACCGCGACCTGATCCTGCACGTGATCGAGGCCGTGGCCGCGCAGGTCTTCATCCCGCTCACGGTCGGCGGCGGCGTTCGCAAGGTCGAGGACGTGCGGCGCCTGCTGAACGCCGGCGCGGACAAGGTCTCGATCAACACCTCCGCGGTGCAGAATCCCGCGCTGGTGGGGGAGGCGGCTGGACGGTACGGTTCGCAATGCATCGTCGTGGCCATCGATGCCAAGCGGCGAGCCGACGGTTCCCGCTGGGAAGTGTTCACCCACGGCGGTCGCAATGCGACCGGGCTGGACGCGGTCGACTGGGCGCGGCGCATGCAGCAGCTCGGCGCGGGCGAGATCCTGCTCACCAGCATGGACCGGGATGGCACCAAGGCCGGCTTCGACCTCGCGCTCACCCAGTCGGTATCGCGCGCGGTCGACGTCCCCGTGATCGCCTCCGGGGGCGTCGGGTCGCTAGCGCATTTCTCCGAGGGAGTGCTGCAGGGCGAGGCCGACGCGGTGCTCGCCGCCAGCGTGTTCCACTACGGTGAGCTTAGCGTGCGCCAGGTCAAGCAGGACATGGCGGCGCACGGCATCGAGGTCAGGCTGTGAGCGCGGCCCCGGGTCCGCTGCAGGCGGGTGCGGACTGGCTGGACGAGGTGCGCTGGGACGCGAACGGCCTGGTGCCGGTGATCGCCCAGGAGGTCTTCACCAACCGCGTGCTGATGGTTGCGTGGATGAACCGCGAGGCGCTGGCACAGACGGCGCGCACCGGCGAGGCGGTGTACTGGTCGCGCTCGCGCTCGCGCCTGTGGCACAAGGGCGAGGAGTCCGGCCACGTCCAGCGCGTGCGCGAGATCCGCATGGACTGCGACGAGGATGTGCTTCTCCTGAAGGTCGAGCAGGCCGGCGGCATCGCCTGCCACACCGGCCGGCACAACTGTTTCTTCCGCAAGCTGCAGAACGGCGTGTGGACCGAGGTCGAGCCGGTGATCCGCGATCCCGGCGAGATCTACAGAAAGTGAGGCTGCGCCATGACCGAGTCAAGACCTGAGCACCGAGCGGAGCAGCGAGCGATGTCCGACATCCTGGACCGGCTTGCCGACATGGTCGAGTCGCGCAAGGGGGCGGACCCGAAGTCATCGTACGTCGCGGGGCTGCTGGCCAAGGGGCCGGACGCCATACTCAAGAAGATAGGCGAGGAAGCCACCGAGACGGTGATGGCCGGCAAGGACGGCGAACGGCGGCGGATAGTGGCGGAGACCGCCGACCTCTGGTTCCACTGCGTCGTGATGCTGGGCCACTACGGCCTGAGGCCCGATGACGTGCTGGCCGAGCTGCGGCGCCGCGAGGGCATCAGCGGCGTCGACGAAAAAGCCGCCCGCAAGGGCTGACCCTCGGAGGACCGGGATCATGTCGGATACGTGCATTTTCTGCCGCATCGTTCGAGGCGAGATTCCCTCGAAAAAGGTCTACGAGGACGAACTGGTGCTGGGATTCCACGACATCCAGCCCAGCGCACCGGTCCACCTGCTGCTGGTGCCCAAGCAGCACCTCGAATCGCTGGCCGAGGCGGCGCCCGAGCACGAGGCTGCCCTGGGCCGGATGCTGGGCGTGGCAGGCCGGCTGGCGCGCGAGCACGGGGCCACCGATGGATTCCGAACCATCATCAACACCGGGCGGGTCGGCGGACAGGAGGTGTATCATCTGCACCTGCATGTGCTGGGCGGGCCCGACCCGCTCGGCCCGATGATCCGCAGGCCCAGGTAGCTGATTTCCCGCCGGTTGCGGCCTCGCGGCAAGACAAAGGAGTTCGGTCATGGGTGCATGGAGCATTTGGCACTGGCTGGTGGTGCTGGTCATCGTGCTGTTGGTTTTCGGCACCAAGAAACTGCGCAACCTCGGTGGTGACCTGGGAGGCGCGGTCAAGGGATTCAAGGACGGCCTGAAGGAAGCCTCGGCCGACAAGTCGGCCGACCCTGCCGCTTCCGCTCCCGCCGCCCGAGTGCTGGACGCCGAAGTGAAGGACCAGTCCAAGGTCTGATGCACCACCCGCGGCGCCCCGGGCAACGCCGCGCCCTTGGCCCAGTCCCCGCGCGGGGCGGCATGATCCGCGCAATCCCGCATTCCAACGCCCTGGCCTACTGACCACACCCCCCCGCATGTTCGACGTCGGCCTTTCCGAAATGCTGGTGATCGCCATCGTGGCGCTGGTGGTGATCGGCCCGGAAAAGCTCCCGCGCGTGGCGCGCACCGTCGGCGCGATGCTCGGCCGGCTGCAGCGCTACGTCAACGATGTCAAGGCCGACATCAACCGCGAGATGGAACTCGAGGACCTGAAGAAATTCAAGACCCAGTTCGAGGACGCTGCCGGCTCGGTCGAGGCGGGCATACGCGAGGAGATGCAGCGCGCCGAGTCCACCATGAACAGCATTGGTGGTTCGATCGGCGACCCGTTGCAGGCGTCCGCGCCGGCGACCGGCGAATCCACGGCGCAAGTCTCTGCGGCTCCGGCAGCCGCCCCCGCTGCGGAGGGCGGTGCCGCGGTCGACGCGAGCGGCGTGCCGACCGGCGCGCCAGTGCCGGCACCGGCCGAACCGTCCCAGGCGGCCGTCCCCGCCCACGCGGAGGCCGCCCGCCCCGCGGCCCCTGCGGCGGGCTGAACCGGATGCCGCGATGAGCGAGACCCAGGAAACCTTCCTGTCGCACCTGATCGAGCTGCGCACGCGGCTGGTGCACGCGCTGCTCGCCTTCCTCGTCGTGTTCATTCCCTGCGCGATGTGGTCCGGGGAGCTCTACGACATCCTCGCCTGGCCGATGATGCGGGCGCTGCCCGAGGGCACCAAGATGATCGCCACCGGCGTGGTCACGCCCTTCTTCATCCCGATCAAGGTCGCCGCGGTGGTGGCCTTCATGATCGCGTTGCCCTACCTCCTGTACCAGGCCTGGGCCTTCGTCGCGCCGGGCCTGTACTCGCACGAGAAGAAGCTGGTGATGCCGCTGGTGGTGGCCAGCACCGTGCTGTTCCTGCTCGGGGTCGCGTTCTGCTATTTCTTCGTGTTCGGCGTGGTGTTCGACACCATCTACAAGCTCGCGCCCAAGAGCATCTCGGTCGCGCCGGACATCGAGAACTACGTGTCCTTCGCGCTGGGGATGTTCGTCGCCTTCGGGGTCACCTTCGAGGTGCCGGTGGTCGTGGTGGTGCTGGTGCGCGCGGGCCTGGTGACGGTCGAGAAGCTGCGCGAGATCCGCCCGTACGTGATCGTCGGCGCGTTCGTGCTGGGCGCGATCTTCACGCCGCCCGACGTGGTGTCCCAGTTCATGCTCGCGATCCCGCTGTGGATCCTGTACGAGTTGGGCATCGTCGTGGCAAGCATGATGGGCAAGCCCGCCCCCAAGCCCGACCCCAAGGACGCCTCGCAGGAAGTCACCGGGGCCTGAGGGCCCGCCGGGAGCGGGCCCTGGCGGCGCACCCCGGTTTCAGGGCGCGGCGCGGCGCTTCGGCGAGGCCGGCCTGGTGCCGACCGCCACCTTCAGCTCGATGTCCTTCTGGTCGCGGCGCACCGTCAGCGCCGCTTCCCTGCCGGGCGTGAGCGCCGCCACCAGGTTCAGCATGGCCGCGGTGCTCGCCACCTGCTTGCCCTCGACCACGGTCAGCACGTCGCCCGGCTTGATCCCGGCCTTCTCCGCGGGCCCGCCCTTGAGCACGCCGGCGATCAGCGCCCCCCGGGTGGAGGGCAGCTTGAAGGACTCGGCCAGCTCGGGCGTGATTTCCTGTGCTTCCACGCCGATCCAGCCGCGCGTCACCCGGCCGTTCTGGATGATCTGCTCCATCACGTACTTGGCCGTGCTGGCGGGGATCGCGAAGCCGATCCCGATCGAGCCGCCGGTCTGTGACAGGATCGCGGTGTTGATGCCCACCAGGTTGCCGGCGGTGTCGATCAGCGCGCCACCCGAGTTGCCCTGGTTGATGGCCGCGTCGGTCTGGATGAAGTTCTCGAAGGTGTTGATGCCCAGGCCGCTGCGTCCCAGCCCGCTGACGATGCCCATGGTCACCGTCTGTCCGATGCCCAGCGGGTTGCCGATGGCCAGCACCACGTCGCCCAGCCGCAGGTTGCTGTCGTCCCCGAAGGTGATGGAAGGCAGTCCCTCGAGCGCGACCTGCAGCACCGCGAGGTCGGTATCGGGGTCGGTGCCGACCAGCTTCGCCTTGACCTTCTTGCCGTCGGCGAGCGCCACCTCGATCTCGTCGGCCGCCTCGACGACGTGGTGGTTGGTCAGCACGTAGCCGCGCTCGTTGACCACCACGCCCGAACCCAGTCCCGTGGCGCGCTGGCCCTGGTCGGGCGCGCGTTCCCCGAAGAACTGGCGGAACAACGGGTCGTTGAGGAAGGGGTGGCGGGGCTGCTTCACCTCCTTGCTGGTGAAGATGTTCACCACCGCGGGCACGGCCTTGCGCACCGCGTCGTTGTAGGAGCTGGCGCGCGCCGCCGCGGCCGCGCCCGGCCCGGCCTCGCGCACCTCCACCACCTGGGCACCGCCGCCGCCGCTGGCGGCGCGCTGGGGCAGCCACTCCGGCTTGAGCGTGGAAACGACGAAAACCAGCGCGACCGCCACCGTGGCGGCCTGGCAGAAGATGAGCCAGAGATTTCTCATGGGACTTTCAGTTGGGGCCGGGCGCTAGAATGCAATGCAGGTTCACCATCGTGACGTCCGGGCGTGACTGCGGCGTCGCGAACCGACGAAAGACCATCCGCATGCAGCGCGACGAACTGGCCCGCTACCTGGATTCGCTGCTCGAGCCGCAGCGCTTCAAGGATTATTGCCCAAACGGTTTGCAGGTGGAAGGACGCGACGAGGTGCGCGTGCTGGTCACCGGCGTCACCGCGAGCCTGGCCCTGCTCGATGCCGCGATCGCGCTCGGCGCGGATGCCATCCTGGTGCACCACGGCTGGTTCTGGCGCGGCGAGGACGGCCGGGTCACCGGCACGCGCCGCGCGCGCCTGGCGCGACTGCTCGGCGCGGACATGAACCTGTTCGGCTACCACCTGCCCCTGGATGCGCATCCGGAACTGGGCAACAACGCGCAACTGGCAGCGCGCCTGGGCCTGGTGGCGCAGGCCAGGGGCGGCGAGCAGGACCTTGTGACCGCAGGCATCCCGGGACCGGACTACCCGGGGGCCACGACCACCGCCGGGGAACTCGCCGCGCGCGTGGCCGCCTCGCTCGGGCGCGAGCCCATGCTGATCGGCGATCCCGCCCTGCGCATCACGCGCCTGGCCTGGTGCAGTGGCGGGGCGCAGGACATGTTCGAGTCGGCCATCGCGATGGGTGCGCAGGCCTACATCACCGGCGAGGTGTCCGAGCCCCAGGTGCACCTGGCGCGTGAAACCGGCACCGCCTACCTTGCCTGTGGCCACCACGCGACCGAGCGCTATGGCGTGCAGGCGGTGGGCACCCACCTCGCCGCCAAACTGGGCCTGCAGCACCATTTTGTTGACGTGGACAATCCGGTCTAGCTGTCCACGGGGGGCTCGCAGGCGGGCCCGTGCGACACTTGTGCCTGAAAAAACGTCAACAAAAACAGGCACTTGGCCTTAAAATATTGGCCTTTTGCCGGGCTTTCGGCTATACTTCCGGGCTCTGAGCTAACTCCTTACCCCAGAAGGCTTTTTCCCGATGAGCGATAAACCCGAAGTCAATGAGGGCCGCCGTGCCCTGATAGGCTGGACCGCGGGTGCGAGCGCTGTCGCGGGCGCCGGTGCGGCTGCCCCCTTCGTCGCTAGCATGTTTCCGTCCGAGCGAGCCAAGGCAGCCGGCGCCCCGGTTGAGGTGGACATTTCCCGCCTCGAACCCGGCGGCAAGATCGACGTCGAGTGGCAGGGCAAGGTGGTGTGGGTAGTGCGCCGCACCAAGGACATGATCGACTCGGTCAAGAAGAGCGATCCCCTGGTGGCCGACCCGGACTCCAAGAGCAACCAGCAACCGGCCTACGCGAAGAACGAGCTTCGCTCGATCAAGCCGGATTTCCTGGTCGCCGTGGGCATCTGCAGCCACCTTGGCTGCTCGCCGACCTTCAAGCCCGAGGAGAACGTGTTTTTCTGTCCCTGCCACGGGTCGAAATTCGACCTGGCCGGACGGGTCTACAAGGGCGTTCCTGCGCCGACCAACCTCATCGTTCCCGAGCACACCTTCCTCACGGAAACCAGGCTGCTGATCGGCGAGGACAAGAAGGCCTGAGCGCGGCCCCGGCCCAGCCGGGGCGAATCAGACCCGCAAGCGCATCCGGCGGCCCCTGGCCGCCGAGCCCGGAAAGGAAATCATGGCTGCTAGCAAAAAAGAACCCGTCGTAGTCACCGACCTCGGTGCATTGAATGGCCCGGCAAGCGGGCTGCTCACCTGGGTGGATCAGCGCTTCCCGCTGATGTCCACCTGGCGCGCCCACCTGTCGGAGTACTACGCGCCCAAGAACCACAACTTCTGGTACATCTTCGGCGCCCTGTCGATCCTGGTCCTGGTGAACCAGATCGTCACCGGCATCTTCCTGACCATGAACTACAAGCCGGACGCGGCGCAGGCCTTCGCTTCCGTCGAGTACATCATGAGGGAGGTGAGCGGCGGCTGGCTGATCCGCTACATGCACTCCACGGGCGCCTCCGCGTTCTTCGTGGTGGTCTACCTGCACATGTTCCGCGGCCTGCTGTACGGGTCCTACCAGAAGCCGCGCGAGCTGGTCTGGATCTTCGGCGTGCTCATTTACCTCACGCTGATGGGCGAGGCCTTCTTCGGCTACCTGCTTCCCTGGGGCCAGATGTCCTACTGGGGCGCGCAGGTGATCGTGAACCTGTTCGGCGCGATCCCCCTGATCGGGCCCGACCTGTCGATCTGGATCCGCGGCGACTACGTGATCTCCGACGCGACGCTCAACCGCTTCTTCGCGTTCCACGTGATCGCGCTGCCGCTGGTGCTGCTCGGCCTGGTGGCCGCGCACATCTTCGCGCTGCACGAGGTGGGCTCGAGCAACCCCGACGGCGTGGAGATCTACGAGACCAAGGACGCGCGCGGCGTGCCGCTGGACGGCATCCCGTTCCACCCGTACTTCACCGTCAAGGACATCTTCTTCAGCTTCGTGTTCCTGTTCGTCTGCGCGGTGATCCTGTTCTTCGCGCCGGAGATGGGCGGGTACTTCCTCGAGTACAACAACTTCGTCCCCGCCGACCCGCTGAAGACCCCCGCACACATCGCGCCGGTGTGGTACTTCACGCCGTTCTACTCGATCCTGCGCGCGGTGCCGCCGATGTTCGAGTCGCAGTTCCCCGGCGTGGCCGCGATGGGCCTGTCCACCATGATCCTGTTCGCGCTGCCCTGGCTGGACCGCGGCAAGGTGAAGTCGATCCGCTACCGGGGTTCGCTGTACAAGTCCTGGCTGGCGATCTTCGTGGTGAGCTTCCTGGTGCTGGGCTACCTCGGCACCAAGCCGACCGACGTGTTCGGCAAGTTCGGCGAGGTGATGCCGCTGATCGGCGGGGATGACCGGGCCACCTGGGTGGCGAGGTTCTTCACGCTGTTCTACTTCCTGTTCTTCCTGCTGATGCCCTGGTACACCAGCAAGGACAAGACCAAGCCGGTGCCGGCCCGGGTCACGGGCTAAGGGGACGGAAATGACACTCGCAATCAGCAAGGCATTCAACGCATTCGTCCTGGCCGGCGCCGTGGCGCTGGCCGCCCCTCTCGCGGCCTTCGCCGCCGGGGGCGAGATGCGCCTGGAGCGCGCCCCGGTCAACGTGGACAACTACGCCAGCCTGCAGGCCGGGGCCCGCACCTTCGTCAACCAGTGCCTGAACTGCCATTCGGCCGCGTCGATGCGCTACAGCAAGCTCACCGAGATCGGCCTCACCGAGGGGCAGATCAAGGACAACCTGCTGTTCGCCGGCGACCGCGTCGGCGACCTGATGGTCGCCGCGATGCCGAAGAAGGACGGCAAGGAGTCCTTCGGCGCGACCCCGCCGGACCTGTCGGTGATCGCGCGCGCGCGCGGCGCGGACTGGCTCTACACCTACATGCGCGCCTTCTACCGCGACCCGTCCACGGTCACGGGCTGGAACAACCTTGCGTTCCCGGGCGTGGCCATGCCGCACGTGCTGTGGACGCTGCAGGGCCAGCCGGTGCTGGAGACGCGCGAGTTCAAGGACCACGCCAAGGCCGAGGCGGCCCACCTGGCCTCGCGAACCTTCGCGGTGCTCGAGGAGCACGGCGCGGGCAAGGACAAGCGCTACCTGGTCAAGACCGCCAAGCTCGAGAAGCCGGGCTCGCAGGATGCCGTGCAGTACGAGGCGACCGTGCGCGACCTGGTGAACTTCCTCGTCTGGATGGGCGAGCCGGCGCAGTCCGCCCGCAAGACCATCGGCATGATCGTGCTGCTGGTGCTGTCCATCCTGATCGGCATCAGCTACATGCTCAAGCGCAATTTCTGGAAGGACGTGCACTGACGGCGGCGGCGCCCGCCCCTCCGGGGCGCGGCGCCGTTGAACAGGTGATCCCCGGGCGGGCCGCATCGCGGACCGCCCGGTTTTTCTGAAGGTACTGCAGCCATGATGAACCTCTATTCCGGGACGACCTGTCCCTTTTCGCAGCGCTGCCGGATCGTGCTCTATGAGAAGGGCATGGACTTCCAGATCATCGACGTCGACATGTACAACAAGCCGGAAGACATCGCGGTGATGAACCCGTACAACCGGCTCCCGGTGCTGGTCGAGCGCGACCTGATCCTGTACGAAGCCAACATCATCAACGAGTACATCGACGAGCGCTTCCCGCACCCGCAGCTGATGCCCGCGGACCCGGTGATGCGCGCGCGCGCGCGCCTGTTCCTGTTCCAGTTCGAGGTCGAGCTGTTCTCGCAGATCGACACCCTGGAGCACGGCAACGCGAAGCAGCAGGAGAAGTCGCGCCAGCATGTTTCCGACCGCCTGACCCAGATGGCCCCGGTGTTCGCCAAGCAGAAGTACATGCTGGGCGACGAGTTCTCCATGCTGGACGTGGCGATCTCGCCGCTGCTGTGGCGCCTGGACTACTACGGCGTGTCCCTGCCCAAGGCGGCCGCGCCGCTGATGAAGTACGCCGAGCGCCTGTTCTCGCGCCCGGCCTTCATCGACGCGCTCACGCCGTCGGAAAAGGTGATGCGCAAGTAAGCCTGCCGGCGCCAGAGCCACCACCCCAGCACGCACGCCACCAGCCATGTCCGAGCCCGCCTCCACCAAGCCCTACCTGCTGCGCGCCATCTATGAATGGTGCGTGGACAACGGCTTCACCCCGTACGTCTCGGTGGTGGTGGATGCCGGCACGCGCGTGCCCATGGAGTACGTGCGCGACGGCGAGATCGTGCTCAACATCGGGCCGCTGGCGACCAACCGGCTGCAGATCGGCAACGAAGTGATCGACTGCACGGCGCGCTTCTCGGGCATCGCCCGCGAGCTGACCATCCCGGTGGGGGCGGTTGCCGCGATCTACGCGCGCGAGAACGGCCACGGCATGTCCTTCGAGGTGGACCGCGGCGCGGCCGACGCGGGCGCGGCGTCCTCCGCGCCGGTGGCGGCCGACCAGCGCAGCGCCGAACAGCGGGCCGCCGATCCCGCGCCCGCCGAGTCCGGCCTGTCGGCCGTCCCGGCGCCCGCCCCGTCGTCCGCCGAGGGCCAGTCCGGCGACGGCCAGGGCAACCCGCCGCGCGGCGGCGGTCGTCCCTCGCTGCGGGTGATCAAGTAATCATGGCCGTGCGCGCCAGCATCCGCGGCAACCTGTACAAGGACTCGGTCGCGCTCATGCGCATCGCCGAGCAGATGCTCACGGGCACCGGCGTGCACCGCGCGACGCTGCTGATGGGCACAGAGGCCAACAAGGCCATCCTGCGCGACGCCGGCCTGATGTCGGCGGAACTCGATGCAGCCCGCCCGGCCGACCTGATGGTGCTGGTCGAGGATGAATCCGGGGAGAAGCTCGACGCCGCGATGGAGATCGCCGAGGCGGGCCTGGCCGGCAACCTGCGTGCCGTCGAGGCGGGCTCGGCCGGGGAAGTCGCGCCGCAGTCGCTGCTGGATGCGCTGTTCGGCCTGACCGCGAACGACCGGCCTGGCATCGCCCAGGTCTCGGTCCCCGGCCCCTATGCGGCCGCAGAGGCGCTCAAGGCGCTGGCACGCGGCATGGACGTGTTCCTGTTTTCCGACAACGTGCCCCTCGACCAGGAGCGCGCGATCAAGCTGGCGGCGAGCCAGCGCGGCCGGCTGGTGATGGGCCCGGACTGCGGTACCGCCATCATCGGCGGGGTGCCGCTCGGGTTTGCCAACGTGGTGCGCCGCGGGCGTATCGGCCTGGTGGCCGCGTCGGGCACCGGCCTGCAGGAAGTCACCTGCCGCATCGATGCGCTGGGCGAGGGCGTGTCGCATGCCATCGGCACCGGCGGGCGCGACGTGACCGCCGACGTCGGCGGCATCTCCATGCTGGCCGGCCTGGACCTGCTCGCGGCCGACGCGGACACCGGCGTGATCGTCATCGTCTCCAAGCCGCCGGCACCCGCAGTCAGCGCCGAGGTGCTCAAGCGCGCCGCGGGCGCGGGCAAGCCGGTGGTGGTGCTGTTCCTGGGCGCGCAGGCGCAGCCCGCCGCGGGCCGGCTGCAGTTCGTGACCAATCTGGACGACGCCGCGCGCGCAGCGGTGGCCGCGCTGCGCGGCAAGGCCGCCGCCGCCGCGAACGACGACGCGCAGGACCTGTCGGCCCTGGCCGCTGGCCTCGCACCGGGCCAGCGCTGGCTGCGCGCGCTCTACTCGGGCGGCACCTTCTGCTCCGAGTCGCAGGTCATCTGGCGCGAGTCCGGCATCGCGGTCGCCTCCAACGTGCCGCTGGACAAGAAGCTCAAGCTCGCAGACGCGCGCCGCCTGCCCGGCGCCCCGGGTGCGGCGGCGATGGAACACGTCGTGCTGGACATGGGCGAGGACGAATTCACCGTCGGCAAGCCGCACCCGATGATCGACATGAGCGGGCGCATCGAGCGCCTGCTGGCCGAGGCGCGCGACCCGTCGGTGGCCTTGGTGCTGCTGGACGTGGTGCTGGGCCACGGTGCGCATGCCGACCCGGCCGGCGCGCTGGTGCCGGCGATCCGCGAGGCACGCGCGATCGCCGCGCGCGAGGGCCGCACGCTCGCCGTGCTGGCCTTCGTCACCGGCACCGGCGCTGACCCGCAGGGACTGGCCGGGCAGCGCGACGCGCTGGC
>CAIVVS010000208.1 GCA_903909415.1 uncultured Pseudomonadota bacterium
ATGATCATGACTCCCGATTTGAGGACGGGGTCCAATCTCCGCCCTTCCGCGATGACGCGGTCGAGGTCGCGCAGCGGGTAGGCGGTGAAGTCGAACGCCCAGGCGCAATGGCCCAACCCGGCCAGGATCACGGCAACAAGGCGATTCCTCAAGGCATGGCCTTCCAAGGACGCACGCGAGTCGGCAAGGATCGCAAGTACGTCCGTGCCATCGAAGCAAGCTATCGGGTCGTTGTGTCACCAAGATTGCAGCGGCATCCCAGCCATGCATCCCGGCGATCAGCGGCCCCGGTCGCGGAACGCGTCCCGAGCCCGCTCAACGCGGCGCGTGCAGTCCGATGTCCCCGTACCACGCCGTCACCGCCTCGCCGGTCTGGTCGGTGTCGGTCATGACCGCGATGCCGGACACCGGCGGCGGGTCCTCGCCGAAGGCGCGTCGGTAGTCCTCCAGCACGTTGCGCTCTGCCTGCACCCATTGGCCGACGCGTGCCGCGCCGGATTCCACCACCAGCATCATGGCGCGTCCGGTGTAGGCGTTCGGCTGCATCGTGCCCGCCGGCGCCTTGCCGTCCCAGACATAGTTGAGCGTCGCATGCGGCGGCACCTCGCCCT
The DNA here is from genome assembly GCA_903909415.1 of uncultured Pseudomonadota bacterium. The sequence goes on from CAIVVS010000208.1 coordinate 612, forward strand.
GGATGCTCCGCGCCAGCGCGTACTGGGCGCGCATAGCCAGGCTGGCGCGCGCGGGGTCGTAGCGGAACAGCACGTAGACCCGAGCCGGGTAGTCGTCGCCCTCCTTGCGGCCGATGTCCGCGCCCCAAATGAGGTTCGACACCTTCCAGCGCCAGCGCAGGATGGGCGTGGCGCGCAGGTCCACCTCGCCGTCCGCAAAGCGGCGCACCAGCCCCGAGGCCGTTCCCTTGCTGTCGGCCTGCAGCACGGTGGCACCGCCCTCGGCCACCAGCGCGTAGCGGGTATGCGACTCGATGTTTCGGAAGGTGAGCGGCGTCCAGCCGGCTGGCAGTCCGCCGGGCGCCATGGCCGAGAACTTCCCGGCCTCGACCACGCCCTGCGCGCGCGCGGGCAGCGAGCCACCAAGACAAACGGCCACGATCGCGAGGACCGTGGCCGTTTTTGCCGAAAACAGCATAAGTGGCTGTTTTAATTCAATATTTACGCCTTAGGCGGGGGTGGCGGCGCGGTGAAGTAGGTGCCGCGGCCGCTGGCGCAGAGGCCGCCGTCCTTGTCGTACACATAGGCCTCGCAGACCGAGTACTGGCCGCCCAGCCGGACCACCTTGCCCTTGACCGTGAGGTCGCCGGGCATGGCGGCGCGGTGGTAGTCCACGCGCATGTCGATGGTCGGCACCGCGCGGCCGAGCTTGCCGGCCAGCGCCCAGTCGGCGCCCAGGTCCACCAGCGCGGCGAGCACGCCGCCGTGGGTGTAGCGCCGCTCGATGTTCACCACCCACTCCTCGCGCCAGGTGGCGCGCACCTCGATGGAGTCCTCGGTGAAGCCCACCACGTTCAGCCCCAGCCACTGGTGGTAGGGGGCGCGCGTGATGCGCTTCTGCAGTTCCTCGAGGGTCAGGACTTCCTTGGCTGCGTCGCTCATGGGGTCACCACCACTTTGCCGAACACTTCACGGTCCTGGATCAGGCGCAGGCCTTCGGCCGCCTCGTCCAGCGGGAGCACCTTGTCGATGCAGGGCTTGATCTTGCCTTCGCCGATGAGCTGCATCAGCGCGGCCAGGTCCTCGTCGTAGAAGCTGTTGGAGCCGATCACCTTCAGCTCGAAGCTCCACAGGTAGCGCAGGTCTTCCTTGGGGTCGTAGCCGGCGGTCGCACCGCAGACCAGCAGCTTGCCGCCGCGCTTCAGGCACTTGAGCGAAGGCACCCAGGTGTCGCCGCCGGTGAAGTTCACCACCACGTCCACACCGCCCTCGTAGTTGCGGCGCTGCGGCTTGCCGTACTTCTCGATGGCCCACTTGGACCAGTCCACGTCCTTGTAGTTGACCACGTGGTCGGCGCCGATCTCGCGCAGGCGCTGCAGCTTGTCTTCCGAGGACGCGCAGGCGATCACCTCGCAGCCCATCATCTTGGCCAGGATCACGCAGCCGGTACCGACGCCGCCGGAGGCGCCCAGCACCAGGACCTTCTCGCCCTTGGCGATGGTCTTGTGGGTCATGAACATGCGGTGCGCCGTGCCGTAGGCGACCGGCAGGGACGCGGCCTCCTCGTAGGTCACCTTCTCGGGCATCCTGATCAGCTGGTCGGCGGAGACCAGGCAGTACTGCGCCATGCCGCCGTCCATCATCTCGCCCATCAGGCCCTTCTTCTTGTTCAGCGGGTTGACCAGCACGCGGTCGCCCACTTTCCAGCCCCCGCTTTTCTCGTCACCGGCGCCTGCGCCCACCTCGTGGATGTCGCCGGCCATGTCCAGGCCGATCACCACCGGCAACGGCACCTTGATGCCGGGCATGCCCTTGACGGTGAACACGTCGTGGTAGTTGAACGACGAGGCGCGCACGCGGATCACCACATGCCCCTCGGTCGCGCGCGGCAGCGGATGGTCCTCGACCACCTTGAGCTGGTCCAGACCGCCATGCTGGTTGAGTACCAGCGCCCTCATCGTGCTTGCCATCGTGTTGGCCTCCTGTTGAATTCGGTTGCGGTGTTACGCGGCGGCGCCGGTTTCGACCAGGCGCTCGCGCGCCATGCCCTCGACCTTGCGCCGGTCGATCTTGTTGGTGCCCGCCAGCGGGATCTCGGCGACGAACCAGACCCGCCTCGGGTGCTGGTAGGCCGGCGCATTCGCCAGCGCATATTCCTTGAGCTGCTGCTCGGTCGCCCCGGGCCCGTTGCGGCGCAGGACCACGAAGGCCACCGGCTTGGTGCCCTTGATGTCGTCCGGCACCGGCACCACGCAGGCCTGCTCCACCGCCGGGTGGCGCTCGAGCATCTTCTCGACCTCGCCCGGGTAGATGTTCTCGCCGCCGGAGACGAACATGTCGTCCACCCGGCCGACGAAGTAGTGGAAACCGTCCGCATCGCGGCGCAGCACGTCGCCGGTGACGTAGTAGCCGTCCTTGGTGATCGCCTTGTCCGTGGCCTCGGGCATGCCGTGGTAGCCGTCCATCAGGGCGGGCGACTTCATCTCCAGAACGCCTTCGTCGGCCAGGTTCCCCGCGGCATCACGCAGGCGCAGTTCCACCTTCGGATGCGGGTAGCCGACCGAGAGGTTGGGCGTGGGCAATCCCTTGGGATGCGGGCCGAACACCACCGGGCCGGCCTCGGTCGTGCCGTAGGCGTTCATGATCGCCGCCTTCGGGAAGTACTTGTTCAGCGCGTCCATCAGGCTCTGGCTGACCGGCGCCGAGCCCATGCGGATGTGCTGCACGACGGACAGGTCCACCGTGTCCATCAGGTCGCGCTCGCGCAGCATCATCGCCATCATCGGCGGCACGGCGGTGAGCCAGGTGCAACGATGGTCCACGATGGCCTGGATGTAGGCGCGGGCGTTGAACTGCGGCATCAGCACAATGGTGGCGTGGGCCACCTGCGCGAACAGCGACAGGGCCTGCGCGTTCATGTGGTACAGGGGCGCGGCCACCAGCAGGCGCTGCGAGGACCAGTCCTTGCCTGCCTGGCGGGTCTGCGCCACCCAGATGTGGCTGGCATGCGAGAGCACCACGCCCTTGGGGCGGCCGGTCGAGCCGGAGGTGTAGAGGAACATGCCGGTCTCGCCCGCCGCCGGCACCACGGCCTCGAAGGCGCCCGGATCGAGGAAGGCTTCAAAGGCCTCCGGGCCCGATCCCTGGAAAACGATGGCCGGCAGGTCGGCCGGCACGTCCTTGCGGCGCGCCTGGTCGCAGAACACCAGCTTGGCGTCGGCGTCGCGCAGCACCAGTTCGATCCCCGCGGCGGGGAACTTGAAGTTCACCGGCACGGCAATGAACCCCGCGCGCATCGCGCCGCAGTAGGTGGCGAGGAACTCGGCGCTGTTGGCCGCGAGGATGGCGATGCGGTCGCCGCGCTTCAGTCCGGGCCGTTTCGCGAGCGCGCGCGCCGCGGCATTGGCCATGGCATCGAACTCGGCATAGCTGAACGTGCGCGCCCCGCCCTCGCCGCCCAGGTCGATCACGGCCGGCTTGGCCATGTCGCGGGCACGGTCGATCAGGTCGCCCATGTTCTCGAACATGCGGGGCTGCGTGGTGCTGCTCATTCGGTGAATTCCAGTACGACGTTCATGGCATCCGGCGCTGCGACGTAGCGGGACTTCGGACCTTCGTGGGTGGCGATGCCCGCGGATTCGATCACCTGCCGGGCCGTCGCCAGCGACGCGCACTGAAAGGTGACCGCCGCCATGTAGGACGCGCGCCCTTCCGGGTCCACGCCGCCATGGGGAAAGTGGTCGGCAAAATCCTTGGCTGTGCAGATCAGCACCGCGCAATGGCCCAGCTTCACCTGCCAGCCCCAGCCGCGGTCCGCCACGCCATCGGCGCCCAGCACGCGCGCATAGCGCGCCGCCTCGGCCGCCGGGTCGGGGGACACCACCGACAGGTACTTGATGCGCGTCACGCCGTTGGCGTGGCGCTGCCACTCGGGCCGCCACACCAGCTCGGGCGTCAGGTGCTGGCAGAAGTACAGCCGTCCGCCGGATACCGGGTTCTCGCTGAAGCGCACGGTGCGGAACGACGCTTCCTTCTCGGTGCCGCCGAGGTCCACCGGGCGGGTCAGGGCCTGCACCGGGTTCACCGGCAGGCCGGCCGCGGCCAGCGCCGCCTGCACCGCGTCCGCGCTCTTCGGCTGCAGCACGATGCCGTTCAGGCCGACCGGCGCGTCCTTGATTTCGGGCCGGGCGTTGTCCATGCCGGGCGGAAAGCCGATCAGTTCCAGGTAATCCGGGCCGAACACCATCAGGTGGTTGATCGAGCCCAGCGAATGATGGCCGCGCGGCGTGAGCGTGAAGCCCAGGCGTGCATAGCGTTGCTGCGCCTCGTCCATGCGGTCGCGCACGCTGACCACGGCGTGGTCCAGCGGCAGCGGCTCGGACGGATCGGGAAGGCGTAAGGGTTTCACTGGATCAGGCACGGCTCAGTCACAACTCATTCACGAATCCAGCGCGGCGAACGCTGCGCGGGCCGGCAAAACCGGGATTCTACCGGTCTGCGGGCAGGCGCGAACGCTGCTCGACCATGCGCTGGTGCAGTTCGCGTATCGCGTTGCTGCCGGTCTTGACGAACAGGAAGGGAAACACCGCATGCACCGCGCAGGCGAGGCCGGCGGCCAGCAGCCGCCAGGAGAAGCCCGCCGCGGTGGCGAAATGCTCCGTATAGGTCTCCCCCACCGTGGCGGGGTGGTCGGAGAACAAGGTGCTGATGCGTGAGCCCATGCGGACATGGTACTGGCAAGGGCACGCAAAGCGTTTGCCATTTATTGCGCAAGAACCAATAATCGGGGTAGTTCCTTCCAAGAAAGCCGTCCATGGCGAAAATTCCTGCCCCGAACGAACTGGACGCCATCGACCTGCGCATCCTCGCCCTGCTGCAGGAGGACGCCACCCTGACCGTGGCCGAGGTCGCCGACAAGGTGAGCCTGTCGCCCACGCCGTGCTGGCGGCGCATCCAGCGTCTGGAGAAGGACGGGGTGATCAGGAAGCGCGTGACCCTGCTGGACGCGGCGCGGCTGAACGCCGGGGTCACGGTGTTCGTGTCGGTCAAGACCAACCAGCACAGCGCCGCCTGGCTGGAGCGCTTTGCCAAGGCGGTGGCGGCGATCCCCGAGATCGTCGAGTTCTACCGAATGAGCGGCGAGGTGGACTACCTGCTGCGCGTGGTGGTGCCGGACATCGGCGGCTACGACGCCGTATACAAGAAGCTGATACGGACGGCCGAGCTCTCGGACGTCAGTTCCAGCTTTGCCATGGAGCAGCTCAAGTACACCACGTCCCTGCCGCTGCACTATGCGACGGCGGCACGCACCGCGGCTGTGCGCAGGTAAAATAGCGGTTTTCCGGCGCGTATCCTCTCGGGCTTCTCCACTGCCCACCCAAGCGCAAGGACATCCCATGACCCATCCTGCCGCCTCCCGCCTGCTGCTGTCGTTCGGATTCGCCGCCGCCGCGCTGCTTGCGCACGCGCCTGCAGTTCACGCGCAGCAGGCCTGGCCCGCCAAGCCGATGCGCATGTACGTGCCCTTCCCGCCCGGCGGGCCGGCGGACATCATCGCGCGCACCGCGACGGCGCGGCTGGGCGAGGTGCTGGGCCATCAGATCGTGCTCGAGAACCGCGCCGGCGGCGGCGGCAACATCGCCGCCGAGGCCGCGGCCCGGTCGGCGCCCGACGGCTACACCCTGTTCCTGCTCTCCTCCGCGCTGGTGGCCAACCAGTTCCTGTACACCAAGTCCCCGGTGAACGTGCAGAAGGACTTCACCGCCATCGCCAACTTCGCCAGCTTCCCGCTGGTGCTGGCGGTACATCCCTCGCTGCCGGTCAAGTCGGTCCCGGACCTGATCGCGTTCGCCAAGGGCCGGCCCAACGCCATCAACTACGGCTCGGCCGGTTCCGGCGGCGGCGCGCACCTGGCGGCTGAGTCGTTCCGCGCGGGCGCCGGCATCGACATCGTGCACATCCCCTACAAGGGCACCGGCCCGGCGGTCACCGACCTGGTCGGCGGCCAGGTGGCGCTGATGTTCGCGAGCTACCCCTCCGTGATCGGGCACATCCGCGCGGGCAAGCTGGCCGCGCTGGGCGTGACCAGCAGCAAGCGCATGCCCGGCCTGCCCAACGTCCCGGCGATCGCCGAGGTCGGCGGCCCCGGGCTCAAGGGCTACGAGATCGCGTCCTGGTTCGGCATGGCCGGGCCCGCCGGGATGCCTGCCGACATCGTCAACCGCCTGAACGCCGAGACCGCCAAGGTGCTGGTCGCCGCCGAGTTCCAGGAACGCCTCAGGACCGAGGGCGGCGAGGCGCTGGTCATGAACCCGGCGCAGTTCTCCGAATTCATCCGCTCCGAGTCCGCCCGCTGGCAGAAGATCGTCAAGGACTCCGGTGCGAAGCTTGACTGAGCACGTGTCCAGGCGAAGCTTGACTGAGCACGTGTCCAGACGAAGCTGGACTTAGCACGCGTCCGGACGAAGCTCGACTGAGCGCGCGTCCGGGCGAATCCGGATTGACGTTTTGCATCCCGACAGACAACCACCCACCGGAAAGACAGTATGAAAGCCGACGACGCAAGCAACAAGCCCGCCCCCTTCACCGAGGGCTTCCGCGGATTCATCGAACGCCTGCGCGAGGAAAACGAGCTGGTGGACCTGCGCCAGCCGGTGGACATCCGCCACATCGCCACGCTGGTGGACCAGTCGGACAAGGGCCTGATGTTCCACAACGTCATCGGCTACGACCGCCCGGTGGTGTCCGGCATCATCCGCTCGCAGAAGCGCGCCATCATGTCCATGGGCTGCGAGAACTACCGCCAGATCGAGGACAAGCTCAACCACGGCATCAACAACCCGATCAACCCGCGCCGCGTGGCCACGTCCCCGACCAAGGAAGTGGTCATGAAGGGCGACGACGTCGACCTGTTCAAGCTGCCCATCCCGATGTCGTCCATCTATGACGGCGGCCCGATGATCACCGCCGGCATCGTGATCGCGCGCGACCCGGAGTACGGCATCAACGCCGGTATCTACCGCTTCATGGTCAAGGAGAAGTCCCTGACCGGCATCGACATCGTCACGCCGAACAACATGCGCATGTTCGCGCAGCGCGCCTTCGAGGCGGGTCGCCCCTGCCCGATCTCGATCTCCATCGGCAACCACCCGATGGAGATCATGGGCGCCGGCTACCGCGCCCCGATCGGCATGGACGAACTGGCGATCGCCGGCGGCATCCGCGGCTGCCCGGTGGACCTGGCCCCGTGCGAGACCATCGACCTGCCCTACGTCGCGGACTCCGAGATCGTGCTCGAGGCCGAGATCATGCCCACCGGCTGGACCCAGCCCGAGGGGCGCTTCGGCGAGTTCACCGGCCTGATGGGCGGCCTGCACTGGAACCCGACGGTGCGCATCAAGGCGGTGCTGATGCGCCGCGACGCGATGTACTACGCGCTGCACATGCCCTGGGAGAACACCTGGCTGGCCGCGCCCACCCGCTACCAGGCGATCCGCACCGCGGTGAAGACCGCCGGCATCCAGGTCAAGGACATCAACGTCACCCTGGGCGGGCGCGCCTTCTGGCACGCCATCATCTCGATCAAGAAGCAGCCGGGCGAAGGCAAGAACGCGCTGATCGCCGCGCTGTCGGTGATGGACCTGAAGCACGTGGTGGTGGTGGACGACGACATCGACGTGTTCAACCCGACCGAGGTGGAATGGGCCATCGCCACCCGCGTCCAGGGCGACCGCGACATCATCATCATCCCCGAGTCGCGCGCCAAGCCGCTGGACCCGAGCCTGTCGCCCACGCCGCACGGCGTGGTGCCCACCGGCGCCAAGGTCGGCATCGACGCGACCATCTCGGAGAACATCCCCAAGGAGCGCTTCGAGCGTATCTCCTACGCCTACTTCGACCGCGCCAAGATCGGCGATTACGTCGCCGGCAAGGCCGATCCGGTGGTGGTGGCCAAGCCCGACGCGGTGGCGGAACTCGCCGAGAAGATCCTCGCCCTGATCGACAAGGCGCCCCTGTACTACTCGGACATCGCCGAGAAGTTCTCCGACTACGACTTCCAGACGGTGGCGCGCGCCTTCGGCAAGCTGCACGTCGAGCAGAAGCTCTGGCAGGACCCCAAGGGCAAGATGTGCGTGCGCGGCTCGGCCTTCGCGGCCAAGCTGCCTGCGCGGGGATAAGCCCGCTGCGCATCACGGCGCGGCATCAACGAAAACGGGCGCCGCGGCGCCCGTTTTCCGTTGCGGCGGCGGTTCGCCGCGCCTGCGAGCCGGCTCAGTCCGCCTTGGCCCCGATGCGCTTGACGATGGCGCCGTAGCGCGCCGTGTCCGCCGCGATCAGCCGGGCCAGGTCCTCCGGCGAGCCGGTGACGATGTCCGCGGCCTGCGAGGAGATCGCCTTGACCACGTCCGGATGGCGGATCGCCTTCACCAGTTCCTCGTTCACCCGGCGCAGCAGCGCATCCGGCGTCTTCGCCGGGAGGAAGAACGCGAACCACTGGTCGAATTCCACGCCCTTGATGCCCAGCTCGAGCAGCGTGGGCACCTCGGGCAGCACCGGCGAGCGGGCATTGCCCGCGTAGGCCAGCGCGCGCAGCTTGCCGTCGCGCAGGAAGGCGCGCGAGGAGATGTAGGACGCGAACAGCAGGTCGGTCCGGCCGGCGACGGTCTCGGCCACGGCTGGGGCGCCGCCCTTCATCGGGATGTGCACCATGGGCACGTCCGTCGCCGAGCGGAGCATCTCGCCGAGGAAATGCCCCGCCGTCCCCTGCCCCTGGGACGCGAAGCTGAGGCCGCCCGGCTTGGTGCGCGCCAGCTGCAGGAGGTCCTTGACGTTCTTCGCCGGGCTGTCCGCCGGCACCACCAGGAAACTCAGGAAGGACATGAAGGTGGTCACCGGGCGGAAGTCGTTCACCGGGTCGTACTCGAGCTTGCTGCGCAGGTGCACGTCGATCGCGGCGCTGCCTACGTGCCCGATGAACAGGGTGTGCCCGTCCGGCGCGGCCGCCTTCGCGGCCAGCGCGCCGGCCACGCCGCCCGCGCCGGGCCGGTTGTCCACCACCACCGACTGCCCGACCTGCTCGGCCAGCTGTTTGGCGATGATGCGCGCGGTAACATCGGTGCCGCCCCCCGGCGGGAAGGGAACGATGAAGGTGATCGCCTTCGACGGCCAGGCTTGCGCGAGTGCCGGCGGGGCGCCCAGCAAGGCCAGCATCAAGGACAGCGTGGTCAGTCGGATCAGCGTCATCATGGTATCGGCTTGCCTCGCCCAAGTTATGTCGGATCGGAGTCCAACAATGTTACACCCAGCCAAATCCCCCTTGCCCCCCTGCCCCGGAACCGCGCCATGAGCGGGGAACGCACCGACGGCGGCGAACTGGTCCTGCAAGGCCTGCGCGACCTGGGCATCGAGTACGTGTTTTCCTCGCCCGGCTCGGAATGGGGCCCGGTCTGGGAGGCGTTCGCACGCCAGCAGGTGTCCTCCACGCCCGGACCAACCTACCTGCAATGCGGCCACGAGACCTTGGCGGTGGACCTGGCCATCGGCTACACCGCGATCACCGGGCGCATGCAGGCGGTGCTGCTGCACGCCGGCGCCGGCCTGCTGCAGGGCGCGCTTGGCCTGAACGCGGCGCGCGTGTCGGGCACGCCCATGGTGGTGATGTCCGGCGAGTCGCTGGGCTACGGCGAGGACCCGGCCTTCGACCCGGGTTCGCAGTGGTACGGCTTCCTCGGCGTGGTCGGCGGGCCGCAGCGCCTGGTCGAGCCGCTGGTGAAATGGGGCACGCAGGCCGGCAGTGTGCATACCCTGCGCGAGATGGTGGTGCGCGCCGGCGAGATGGCGCAGCGCGTGCCCGCCGGTCCGACCTTCCTCAACGTGCCGATCGAAGTGATGATGGCCGGGTGCCCGGCGCCGCAAGCGCGCAAGGCCGTGCCGCCGGCGCCGAAGTCCCAGCCGCTGCCGGCCGAGATCGCGCGCATCGCCACCCTGCTCGCCGCGGCGCGCCATCCGCTGATTGCCGCCGAATCCGCCGGGCGCGAGCGCGCGACCTACGACGCGCTGGGCGCGCTGGCCGAGCTGCTGGCGATTCCCGTGGTCGAAAGCCCCTTCACCACCGCGACCAACTTCCCAAAGGACAACCCGCTGCACGCGGGTGTCGGGATGGAGCCGCACCTGGCCCGCACCGACTTCGTGATGGTGGTGCGCAACCGCGCGCCCTGGTACCCGCCGTCCAACCTCCCGAAGTCGGCCCGCGTCGTGGTGATTGACGAGGCGCCGATCAAGGGCCACATGGTCCACCAGGTGCAGGCGGCGGACGATTACCTGGAAGGCGATGTCGCCACCACGCTCGCGCTGCTGGCCGAGGCGGTGCGCGGTCTGAAGGTCGATGCGGCGGCGGTGGCCGAACGCCGCAAGCTCGCGGCCGAGGCGCATGCGGCGGCGCGCGCGCAGGAACAGGCGCTGGTCGCGAAGGCAAGGCAATCCGCGGGCATCACCGCGATCAACCTGTGCGCGACCCTGGGCGAGGTGCTCCCCGGGAACACGATTTACCTGGACGAAACCACCAGCCAGCGCGGCCTGAACTACAAGCACATCGGCTTCAGCGGCCTGCATTCGTTCCTGCGCGTGCCCACCGGCCTCGGCCAGTGCCTGGGCGTGGGCCTGGGCGTGAAGATGGCGGCGCCGGACCGTCCGGTGGCCTGCCTGGTCGGCGACGGATCCCTCCTCTACAACCCGGTGCTGCCGGCGCTTTCCCTGGCGCGTGACCTCGGCCGTCCGCTCATCGTGGTGGTGTTCAACAACGGCGGCTACAGGAGCATGGCGTCCAACCACGCGAGCTTCTACCCGGACGGGATCGCGAAACGCAGCGGCATCTTCGTCGGCGAGACCCTGAACCCGGTGGACTGCGGGCCGCTGGCGGCGTCCGTGGGCGCGGTGGGCATCCGCGTGGAGGCCGCGGCGGAACTGCCCGCCGCCATTCAGCGCGCGCTGGAGGCCAACCGCGAGGGCCGCAGCGCGATCCTGGACGTGGTGCTGCAGGGGCCGGGCGCCCGTTAGCGGGTCCCGAAAGTACCCGCGGCTCAGAGCGGCAGGTGCGAGCCGCCGGAGTCTGAAGGGAACATCCGCGTGGACAGCAGTACCCGCCGGCTGGCGATGCGCCACTGCCCTGCTTCCTCGACCACCTGGTCCTCGTAGCGGCCAGCGGCGAACAGGGCTGACTGGCCGGACGGCGCGGTGCGCACCACCAGCACGGTGCTGGACACCTCGATCGCGCCCGACGAAGCGGGCTCGATGGTCGCGACGGCCACCTGCCGCAGCAGCTCGCCGGGATCGCGTTCGTGCGACGGCAGGGTGCGGAACAGGGCCTCCATCGCCGCGCGGTCCAGGTCCATCCACACCATGTCGCGCCGCAGTTCCGGGCTGCGGGCGTGGATGGCATAGCGGAACTCGCGCGCGAACAGCGCCAGCCAGCCGGCGAAGTCCTCCCGGTCCAGCAGCAGCGCCGAGCGCGCCACCAGCGCGCGCAGCGCCTCGTTGCGCCCGGCCATGGGCAGGCCCGCGCCGCTCATGCGCCCTGCCCCAGCCCGAGCCGGCGGCACCACTCCGCATGGAAGTGGCGCAGCGAGGCATCCGACACGGCCGGTGCCGATCCGGCTTCACGGGCCACCACCGAATGGCGCAGGCTCCCGGACTGCATGGCGCGCATCTGCGCGGTGGTCGCCAGCGCGTCCTCGGGCACGTTGCGGCCGAACGGCCCCCAGAACTGGTTGTGGTCCTGCACGCGGCGCCGTCGGTCCTCGGCAGGCTCGCCCAGGATGCCCAGCCCGCGGCACTCCACCAGCACCCGGTCCGGTCCCAGCGGCGTGAGCCGGTCCAGCCTCAGGCAGGAGGCGCGCACGTTCACCAGCAGGTCGGGAAAGATGTGCGCGATGCGCGCCTCATTCGGTGCCAGTCCCGGCAGGGTCAGGTCGCGCGCATCCAGCTCGCTCTGGCGGTAGTCATGCGACGCGGGCGCGAAGGCCACATGGCCGTTCGGGAACGGCAGCAGCGCCCGTTCCAGCCAGGCCGCGGATTTCAGGCTGGAGGCGCGGTTCAGGGAATGCAGCCAGACGTGGTACAGCTCGACGTTGGTCGCGGCCCACAGCTTCCAGTTCGCCGCGACCTCGATGCGGTGGAAATGGAACACCTCCAGCGGCCGGGTATCCAGCACCTCGGCCACGCCGTCCAGGGCATGTCCGATGTAGTCGGCGAGCGACGGCGCACCATCGGCCAGGGTGACGAACACCAGTCCGTGGATTTCGTCCGCGCGGTAGGCGCGCAGGCCGAAGTCCCCCGTGCCCAGTCCCGCGTCGGCATAGCCGTCGGGCTGGGTGATGGACAGGCAGCGGCCCGTGGTGTCGAACACCCAGTGGTGGAACAGGCAGGTGAAGGCCTTGGCGTGGCCCGACGGCTCGCGCACCACGGTCGCCGCGCGATGCGGGCAGACGTTGAGCAGCGCGTCCACGCCGCCGTCCCGGTTGCGGACCACCACCAGCGGCGTGCTGCCCACCGTGGTGGTGATGAAGTCCCCGGGCCGCGGCAGTTCGCTCGCATGTGCGACGAACACCCAGGACCGGCCGAAGATCCTCTCCATCTCCAGTTCAAGGTAGCGCGGGTCGACGTACACCGCGTTGGCGATGGTGTAGCGCTCGGGCAGCGCGCCGCCTGGGGAATCGGCATTCACGCGAGGTCCTCCCTGTCCATGGCGCTGTCCGCCCGGTGGATCAAGCGGGCAGGCTCCGGGCCCAGGCGGTCAGCGTCTCGCAGACGAACTGGCGCTGTTCCGGCTGCGTGTGCAGGTAATGTCCCCCGCCCTTGACCGGCGTGATCACCTTGTTCGCGTGCGGCACGGCGTCGTACAGGCCCTGCGCGTAGCTCGGGTAACAGCCCGGGTCGGCGGTGCCGTAGACCACGTGCACCGGCACGCTGACGCCCTTGAGCCGCTCGTAGCCGTTGCCGTTGGACAGGCGGTTGCTCCACTGCGACAGCCAGGAGCGCAGGCTGGTGTAGTGGCCGATGGACGCCGGGATCAGGTTCGC
>CAIVVS010000209.1 GCA_903909415.1 uncultured Pseudomonadota bacterium
AGCTTCCACGCCGGGTCGTACGGCAGGTACTCGACGAACTTCGCCAGCGGCAGGCCGTCCAGCTTCAGGCCCAGTTCGGTTTCCAGCGTGGCGTCATACGGCTTGGCCCTGGCCTTCAGTTCCATCGGCGCGCCGTTCACGCTGGCCGACAGGCGTGGCTCGACGAAGGACTTGCTGAAGTACGGCAGGCTGGACAGGAACGGCAGGCCGATGCGCAGGTCCGCGATCGTGTGCACCGTGCCCTCAGGCCGGTCGTCGAACTCGATGCGCCCGCCCTCCAGCTGGAGGTTGTGGAGCGCGAAGCGCGCCGGCTTGTCGGCGGGCGGCTGCTTGCCGAACTTCTCGACCAGGTCGCTGATGTTGTAGCTGCGGTCGGCGTTGCGCACCAGCCGGAAGCGCGGCTTGCTCAGTCGCAGTTCCTCGACCACCGGCGCCAGGCGCCACAGCGAGGCCAGGCCCACGTCGAGGAACAGTTCGTCGAAGCCGGCGAGTTCCTTGCCGTCGCGGTCTGCGATGCTCACGCCGCGCACCGTGGCGGTCACGGCATAGGGCTGGATGGACACCGATCCGACCTTGACCGTGCGACCCAGCAGCATCGACAGCTCGGCCTCGGCCTTGCCCTTCAACCAGGGCGGCAGCACCCAGTAGCCGAGTACGCCTGCGAGCACGACCAGTACCGCCAGCGTGATCGCGGTGACACGCAGCCAGCGCGCGCGAAGGATGCCAGAAATATTCATTAAATCAGCCACTTATGCCATTTTCGGCGATTCTTGCGGGGCCGGTGGTCAGCCTGGCAGGGCGCGCATTTCCAGGGTGGCCTGCTCGTCCACGGCGCCGTCCTCGCGCAGCGCGACACCATACCATTGCAGTCCCTGCGCCGGCGTGTAGTAGCCGCGCGCCACGTCGGCGGCGACACGCTCGGGGGCGCGCCGCCGCGCCTCGCCATAACCGCCGCCGCCCGGCGACGATACCTCGATCACGTCACCCGGCGCGAGTTCGATGTTCTGGTCCTTGGACAGGTGCGGCGGCACGTAGGCCGTGTCCCCGCGCAGCACGCGCACCCGGTTGCGCCCGCCGTCGGCGCCACCGAGCGCGCCCTGCGGGCCTACCCGGCCGTGGTCCATCACCATGGACGCGCGCGCCTCGCCGCGGCGCAGGCGCAGCCGGTAGTTCACGCCGAAGCCGCCGCGGAACTCCCCCGGTCCGCCCGAGCCCTCGTGCAGCGAGTACTCCTCGAACAGCACCGGGTAGTACTGCTCCATCACCTCGATCGGGGTGGTCTTGGAAATGCCTATGGTCGAACAGCCGTTGGTCATCCCGTCCAGCCCGGCACTGCCGCCATAGCCGCCACCGGAGATCACGTACATCACGTAGGAGCGCTTGCGCACCGGATCCCAGCCGCCTATCGACAGGTTGCCTGACGACCCCGCCGGCGCGGCGAACAGGCGATCGGGGATGGCCTTCACCAGCGCCGAGAACACCGCCTCGGCGATGCGCTGGCTCACCTCGGCCGCACAGCCCGACACCGGCCGCGGATAGCGCGCGTAGAGGAAGGTGCCTTCGGGATCGGCGATCTCCAGCGGGTCGAACATGCCAGCGTTGATAGGCACGTCGGGGAACACGTGCTTCATCGCCAGGAACACCGAGGAGCGCGTGGTCGCGATCACGCTGTTCATCGGCCCGCGGCACGGCGGGCTGGAGCCCGACATGTCGAAGCGAAGGCGTGCTGCGTCACCCTCGCCCTCGCGCGTGATTCTCATGGCAATGCGCAGCGGCTCGTCCACCACGCCGTCGGAATCGACGAAGGCCTCCCCTTCGTAGGTGCCCAAGGGGATGGTCGCGATCTTCGCGCGCATCTGGCGCGCGGCGCGCGCGCGCAGCTCGGCGATCGCCTGCTTCAGGGTGGCGGCGCCGTAGCGCGCGATCATCGCCTCCAGGCGCCTCGCACCCACGGTGAGCGCGGCCGCCTGCGCCTTGATGTCGCCGATGCGCTGGTCGGCGATGCGGATGTTGGACAGGATGATGTCCAGGATCTCGCGGTCCAGCACGCCGCGCTTGTAGAGCTTCACCGGCGGCAGGCGCAGGCCCTCCTGCTCCACCTCGGTGGCGCTGGCCGAGAAGCCGCCCGGCACCATGCCGCCTATGTCCGGCCAGTGCCCGGTGTTGGCCAGCCAGGCGAAGATCTCGCCCTCGTGGAAGAACGGCTTCACGAAGCGCACGTCCATCAGGTGCGTGCCGCCGAGGTAGGGATCGTTCACCACGAACACGTCGCCGTCGTGCAGTTCGACGCCGTTCTCGCGCACCCGCGCCAGCACCGCCATGGTCGAGTACTGCATGGTGCCGACGAACACCGGCAGGCCGTGGTCGCCCTGCGCGATCAGCTCGCCGGTGTCGGCCGCGTAGATGCCGTCGGAACGGTCCTGCGCCTCGGAGATCACCGGGCTGAAGGCACCCCGGGTGAAGGCCAGGTCCATCTCGTTGCAGACCTGCTGCAGGCCGTTCTGGATCACCGCCAGGGTGACCGGGTCGATGGGAGCGGATGGCTCGGGGGTCATGGTCGATCGGGCTCCCATGCTGCATGGCGGAGGTCACCGCAGGAACGCCTGCGGGAAGGGACAGGCGAAGGAACGCGGGCTTGATTCACGTCAAGTCCGGTACCGGACATAGCGGGAAAATTGAACGATGCAATTGGACATTCGAACCCTGTTCTTCGTCGCGGTCGCGGCGTCCATGCTGCTTGGCGCGCTGACGCTGGCCTTCGCCGATGGCCGCGAGGACACCCGCGACATGCGCGCCTGGGGCGTGGGCACCCTGCTCTGGGGGCTCGGCCTCGGGTTGATCACGCTGCGCGACTTCATTCCGGCCTGGATCTCCATCGACGCCGGCAACACGCTGGTGATCCTCGGCCATCTGGTCTGGCTGCACGGCCTGAACCTGTTCGCCAGGCGCCGCTCCGAGCCCGCGGTGTTCATTGCGCTGCTGGCGGTCGGCGCCGGCAGCACGCTCTGGTTCCACTACGCGATGCCCAGCCTGCAGGTCCGGACCGCCGGGGTGTCCGCGGTGCTGGCGGCGGTCTTCCTGCTCGGGGCCCGCACCATGGCCTCGCACCTCCCGTCCGGACGCGGCATTGCCGCGCGCGTGACCATCGCCAGCCTGCTCATGGGTGGCGCCCTGCACGCGCTGCGCGCGGCCACGATCTTCCACGGCGCGTACACCGACGACCTGATGGCGCCCGGCAACGGCATCGACGGCCTGCTGCTGGTGGGATCCATCGTCACCAACATCGCCTCGGTCATGGGACTGATGTGGGCGCACGAGGAACGCGGCCGCATGGCACTGCGCCACCTCTCCACCCACGATCCGCTGACCGGGCTGATCAACCGGGGCGCGCTGGATGCCGAGTTCGAGCGCGAGGCCTCGCGCGCGGCGCGCAAACGCGCCCCCTACAGCCTGCTGATGCTGGACATCGACCACTTCAAGCGCGTCAACGACGCATACGGGCACCCGGCCGGCGACCAGGTGCTGCGCGAGATCGCGGTGCGGCTCACCGCCCTGCTCAGGCCGCACGATTCCATCGGACGCTACGGCGGCGAGGAGTTCGCCGTGCTGGTGCCCGACTCCCGGCCGGAAGCGGCGCTGCAGGTGGCCGAGCGCATGCGCGCCGCAGTGCAGGGGACGCGCTTCCCCCTCGGCGGCGACACCGTGGAGATCACCATCAGCATCGGCGTCGCCAGTTCCTCGGACCGGCACGCCGGCTGGGAGGCCCTGCTGGCCGCGGCGGATCGCGCCCTGTACGAGGCCAAGGCGGCCGGCCGAAACCGGGTGATTCTGGCCTGAAACAGCATAACTGGCTGTTTTTATTGGCATTTCAGACCGTCAGCACGAGGTTGCCGAAGGCATCGCGCTCGACCCGGTTGCCCGGCTCCACCACCGTGGTCGCATCCAGCTGCTCGATGATGGCCGGGCCCTCGAAGCGCGCGCCCAGCGGCAGGCGCTCGCGCGCATAGACCGGCGTCTCCACCCAGCCGCCGTCGAACCACACCGGGCGCGAGCCGGCCAGCGCCCCGGCCAGCGTCGCCGCCGGCGTCCCCGCCCCCAACGCGCGCAGCGACACGCCGCGGCGCTTGCCGATCACCGCGGTGTGCAGGTTCACCAGCACCGGGCGGATCTCCTTCAGTTCCACGCCGAAGCGCGTCCAGTAGGCCGCCTCGAACAGCGCCTGCAGCTCGGCCACGGTCACGCGCGGCGGCCCCTCGCTGCCGTCCTTGCGCGGCAGCGGCACCGACAGGATGTGGCTCTGGCCCTGGAACTGCATGTCGGCGCGGTGCACGGTCTGGATGCCGGTGACCTCCACGCCTTCGCCGGCGATGGTGCGCCGGCCCTCGTCCACCTGCTCGCCCAGCACGCGCGCCACCAGCGCGTCGTCCAGCAGCGGCAGCGGCTTGTTCACGGTGCGCACGTAGTCGTGGCGCACGTCGGCGGCCACGCAGCCCAGCGCATTGGTCAGGCCCGGCCGCGCCGGCACCAGCACCCGGGGGATGGACAACTCGCGCGCCAGCGCCGCGGCGTGCAACGGCCCCGCCCCGCCGAAGGCGAACAGCGCGAAGTCGCGCGGGTCATGGCCACGCGACAGGCTGACCATGCGGATCGCGCCGGCCATGCGGTCGTTGGCGATCCGCAGGATCGCCGCCGCCGCGTCGTCGGGCGACAGCCCCAGCTTGTCGCCGACTTCGGCTGCAATGCATTCACGCACGAAGTCCACCGTCACCGGCTTGTCCACCGCAAGCAGGCGCCGCGGGTTCAGCCGGCCCAGCACCAGGTTGGCGTCGGTGATGGTCGGCTTGCGCCCGCCGCGCGCATAGCAGATCGGACCGGGGTTCGCGCCCGCGCTCTCCGGTCCGACGCGCAGCATGCCCGAGGCATCGACGCTGGCCAGCGACCCGCCGCCCGCGCCTATGGTGTGCACGTCCACCATGGGCACGTGGATGGGCATCGCGTACTCGAGCTCCAGCTCGATGGACACCTCGGCCTGCCCGCCGCGTATCAACGCCACGTCACTCGACGTGCCGCCCATGTCGTAGGTCACCACATCCGGGTAGCCGGCTTCGCTGGCGGTGGCCGCAGCGGCGATCACGCCCGAGGCCGGCCCCGACATCACCGTGTTCACCGCCGAGCGCGCGACGATGGACGAGGACACGGTGCCGCCGTTGCCCTGCATCACCAGCAGCTCGCGGTGGAAGCCGCGCGCGGACAGCTCGCCGCGCAGCCGGCCGATGTAGCGGTCCAGCACCGGCTGCACCGAGGCGTTCACGGTCGCGGTCACGCCACGCTCGTACTCGCGGTACTCGGAGATCACCTCGTGCCCGGCGGTGACGTAGGCGTTGGGCCAGAGCGCGCGGACGATCTCCGCGGCGCGGCGCTCGTGCGCCGGGTTGATGTAGCTGTGCAGGAAGTGGATCACCACGCTCTCGGCGCCCAGCGCGAGCAGTCGCCGCGCGGCCGCCTCGACCTGCGCCTCGTCCAGCGGCGTCACCACCTCGCCGTCCGCGTCCATGCGCTCGGTGACTTCCAGGCGCAGCGGCCGCTCCACCAGCGGGCGGAAGCTCGCGATCAGGCCGTAGGGCTCGGGGCGGGTGCGCCGGCCGAGTTCCAGCAGGTCGCGGAATCCGCGCGTGGTGATCAGGCCGACCTTCGCGATCTTGCGTTCCAGCATCGCGTTGGTGGTGGTGGTGGTGCCGTGCACGATGGCGGAGAGCTCGCCCAGCGTGACGCCGGCCTGCTCCAGCGCCGCCATCACGCCGTAGGCCTGGTTCTCCACCGTGGTCGGCACCTTGGCCAGGCGCAGCTCGCCGGTGGCTTCGTCCACCAGGATCAGGTCGGTGAAGGTGCCGCCGACGTCGATGCCCGCGACGCGCGTGCTGCCGGGTTTCAGGTCGGGTTGGGAGTTTGCCATCGCGTTCACACCGCCAGGTAGGCGGCGCGTACCTCGTCGTTCGCGTTGAGCTCGGCCATGGTGCCGGTGAAGCGCACCACGCCCTTTTCGATGATGCAGGCGGTGTCGGCCACCTCGGCGGCGAAATGCAGGTTCTGCTCCGACAGCAGCACGCCCAGGCCCTCGGCCTTGAGCTCGCGGATCGCCGCGGCCATCTGGTCCACGATCACCGGCGCGAGGCCCTCGGAGGGCTCGTCCAGCAGGATGCAGGACGGATTGCCCATCAGGGTGCGCGCGATGGTCAGCATCTGCTGCTCGCCACCGGACATGCGCCCGCCGGGCCGGTTGCGCATCTCGGCGAGGTTGGGAAACAGCGCGAACAGGCGCTCCGGCGTCCACGCCGGCACGCCCGCGCGCGGCGGCTGGCGCCCGACTTCCAGGTTCTCCATCACCGTGAGGTCGGTGAACACGCGGCGTTCCTCGGGCACGTAGCCCAGTCCCGCCTTGGCGATGCGGTACGGCTCCCAGCGCTCGACGCGTTCGCCGCGGAAGCTGACCTCGCCGCGGGTGCGGTGGCCCTCGGCGCGCAGCAGGCCCATCACCGACTTCATGGTGGTGGACTTGCCCGCGCCATTGCGCCCCAGCAGCACCGCGACCTCGCCGGCGTTCACGGTCAGCGCGACATCGGACAGGATGTGGGCGCGGCCGTACCAGGCCTGCAGGTTGGAGACGGTCAGCATGGACGGCAACAAATCAAAGACACTGGATTCCCGCTTCCGCGGGAATGACGGCATGGCACCGTCATTCCGGACGCGGCGGTAGCCGCGAGCCGGAATCCAGCGGCTTTGGTGAAAGTCCGTAGGCTGCGTGAATTGCTGGACTTCAACGCCACTGGATTCCCGCTTTCGCGGGAATGACCTGGAGGCACCGTCATTCCGGACGCGGCACCAGCCGCGAGCCGGAATCCAGCGTCGTTTGCGTGCATGGGATGCAAGCGCCTCAATGCGCGCTCCGCGAGCCGAGGTACACCGCCTGAACCTCCGGATTGGCGCGCACTTCCGCCGGCAGGCCCTGCGCGATCAGCCGGCCGCGGTTCAGCACCAGCAGCCGGTCCGCGTGGCCGAACACCACGTCCATGTCGTGCTCGGTGAACAGCACGCCGATGCCGCGCTCGCGCGCGATCGACGCGGTCAGCGCCATCAGCGCGATGCGCTCCTGCGGCGCCATGCCGGCGGTCGGCTCGTCCATCAGCAGCAGCCTGGGTTCGTTGGCAAGTGCGATCGCCAGCTCCACCCGCTTCAGGTCGCCGTAGGCCAGCACCGAGCAAGGCCGCTCCGCCTGAGGGCGCATGCCGACGCGTTCCAGCAGCGCGTCCGCCTCTGCGACGTATTGCGTTGCGGCCGGCCGCCAGAAACCGGCGAGCCTGCGGTGGTGCGAGAGCAGCGCCATCTGCACGTTCTCGCGCACGCTCATTGACGCGAAGGTCGCGGTGATCTGGAAGGTGCGGCCCACGCCCAGGCGCCAGATCGCGCGCGGCGCCATGCCTGCGACGTCCACGCCGGCGATGCGCACGCTGCCCGAGTCCGGCGCCAGCTGGCCGTTGAGCATGTTGAAGCAGGTGCTCTTGCCCGCGCCGTTCGGGCCGATCAGCGCAAGCATCTCGCCCGCGCCGAGTTCGAAGGCGACCTCGCGCACCGCGTGCACCCCGCCGAAGGACTTGGCCAGGCCTGCCACCTGAAGCACCGGCGCGCTCATGCCGTCCCCTTGGTTGCCGATCCGGTTGCCGATCCGGTTGCCGATCCGGTTGCGGATCCGGTGGCGGAACCATTCGCGTCACCGGTGCGGTCGCGCGTCAGCCTGCGCCAAAGCGCGTCCAGCCCGCCCACCACGCCCTGCGGGAACACCAGCACCAGCACCAGGATGGCCGCGCCCAGCATGGCGCGCCAGTAGTCAGTATTGCGCGCGATCACGTCCTGCAGCCAGGTGAAGGCCGCGGCGCCGACGATCGGCCCGGACAGGGTCTGCACCCCGCCGAGCAGCACCATCACCAGCGCGTCGATGGAGCGCTGCACCGAGAGCGTCGAGTCCGGCGCGATGCTGCCCTTGGAGAACGCAAACAAGGCGCCTGCCACGCCCGCCATCGCGCCGGCGACGATGAAGCCGGCCCAGTGGATGCGCTTGACGTCGATGCCGATCGCGTCGGCGCGCAGCGGCGAGTCGCGTCCGGCGCGCATCGCGTAGCCGAAGGGCGAGAACAGCATGCGCCGCAGCAGCCAGGAGCCGGACGCGCACCAGGCCAGCGTGAAGTAATAGAACGCGGTCTTGTCCGACAGCCACTTG
>CAIVVS010000210.1 GCA_903909415.1 uncultured Pseudomonadota bacterium
CGACGATGCGCGTCCATTATGCGGTCTCTGCCCCCCCGGAATGTGCTCCCGCAGCCTACCGCCCTGATTCCCGTGGCGCAACCATTTCGTTTGCCGCGCCGCACGGGCGGCCGGCTGGTCAGGTCCTGATGAAGGCCGCGAGCACCGGGTCCGCGCGCAACTGCGCGAGCGCCCCGGCGTCCGGCAGCTGCGGCCGGTCGCGCTCGGCGTTCACCATGCAGAGGAAGCCGAAGGGCGCGTCGTCCGGCGCGCGGAACTGGTGCCAGGCCATCGCCGGGATGTGCACCAGGTCGTGCCCGCCGACATCGAACACGCTGGCGCCCACCATGACGCGGCCGCTGCCGCGCAGGATCACCACCGCATGCGCGTGCTCGTGGCGCTCCAGCGTCGAGTAGCCGCCGGCCTGCATCTCGAAGTAGCGCAGCTCGCAGCCCAGCGCCGGCTCATGGAACAGCAGCTGGCGGGTGATGTCCCTGAAAGGCGCGCTGCCCTCGGCCTTGTAGACCAGCTGTTCCACGCCGTCCCAGCGGCGCGTGTCGCGCTCGTGCCGGACGTGCGGTGCGGGGTGCTTGTCGTCCATGCGCAATGCTACCGCGCGCCCGCCGGTTCCTGCGCGGCCGCCTCGGTGAAGGCGCGCGTCCGTGCCAGCAGCGCGGGCGCGAGTGGCGGCGAGCCATCGCCCGCCTCCAGCAGCGAGCCGCCGATCAGCAGCATCACGTCGCGGCCGTAGAAGCGCAGCATCTCCGGCACGCGTTCCACCGTCATCCCGCCGGCCGGCACCGGCAGGATGGGCGCCAGGCCCTGCCAGGGCGCCAGCGCCGCCCCGGCGATCGCGCGGCACAGCGCCTCGGAGTAGGCGAAGCGCCCGCCATGGTTGGGGTAGATCACCGCGTCCGCGCCCAGCAGCCGGAACAGTTTCCCGAGCAGCAGGGGCGGCGCGACCCGCGCCGCGCCGGCGTAGGCGGGATGGGCCAGCACCGGCACGCGGATCTCTTCCTGCACCAGTTCATGGAAGGCGGGCATGCCGACCAGCGCCGGGGCGAGCAGCACCGCGCCCACGCCTTCCTCGCGCACGATGCGCGCCTGCCCGGCGAGCGCGCGCGGCGCGCCCACCATGCTCGGGGCGTAGAGCGCGCGGCGCCCGGTCTCGCGGCAGGCCCGCTCGACCGCGCGCTGGCAGGCCGCCACGCGCGCGGCGAAGGGGGCATAGGACTGGTCGGCCATGCCGTGGTCGTCCTTGATGATGTCCACGCCGCCGCGCACGAGTACCTCGCACAGCGCGGCGAGTTTCCCGACCGGCAGGCCCTGCGGCTTGATCGCCGAGCAGGTCAGCGCGCGCGCGGGGGCATCCAGCAACCGGCGCAGGCCGGCGACGCCGTAGCGCGGCCCGGCGAAGTGCCGCGCGTGGCCCCCGGGCAGTTCCACGTCGAGCAGCTCGACCTTGTCATGCAGCGAGCTGTTGCCGAACAGCATGTTGATGGTCTGGGCGGCGTCGAAACCCGTTCCCGTGCCCATGGTGACGTCGGCCAGCGCGATTCGCGCGAGGAAGGCGCCGTCGCCCGACTCCGATACCGACTCCACGCGTCCGACCACCTCGTCGCGGATCCAGTCCTCGCGCACCGCGGCCATGGGCACCTCGACGCTCTGCTCCAGCGCGATCGACTGGGCGAAGGCATCGGCCTGCACGCGTTCGCAGCGCATCCGGTAGGTGGCGATCAGGCGCGGCATGCCCGTCCGTCGCGGGTCAGTGACCCGGGAGCTTTGCCGCCAGTTCCGGCTCGAACTCGCCGTCCAGCAGCACGAAGGCGATCACGCAGGGCTCCTTGGAGCGGTTGCTCCAGGCGTGGTTGGTGCCGACCTGCACCAGCACGTCGCCGGCATTCAGCACCACCTCGCTGTCGTCCAGCAGCATGGTCACTGTGCCCGAGAGCACGATCGCGTAGTCGATGGTCTCGGTCCGGTGCATCATCGGGTGGCGCTTGTTGGCCGCGAACGTGGAGGCCGAGGCGTTGCCCAGCGCCGCGAACACTGCCTTGGCCTGCTCGCCGTCGAGGTTGAGCAGGGCCTCGGAGTCGGGGGCGAGCGTGTTGATTCGCAGCACGCTGCCGCGCTTGGCCGGCAGCTGGCGGCGCGGGCCCGGCGTCGGGTCTTCGGCCTGGGCGACGATGGGCGCCGGCGTCCCGCCGGTGCGCCAGATGTCGGTGGATGCATAGCCGGGCCGCATTGCCGCGGTGTGCACGAAGGGCGCGGGGCCGTCGGAGATGACGATGGCCTTCCCGTCGGCATCGTGTCCCGTCACTACCCGGCGCACGTAGCCGGGCTGTCCCTTTTCCAGTGCCATCGCCTTACTCCTGTTTGATGCCGGAGGCCGCCGCCACCCGCTTGTAGCGCTCGATGTCGTTGCGCAGGATGGCCGTCGAATCCGCGGGGGACAGCAGGAACAGGTCCAGCCCCGCGCCGGCCAGCTTCTTCACCGTGTCCTGGTTGGCCAGCACCTTGCGGATGTCGCCCTCGATCTTCGAGACGATCTCGCGCGGCGTGCCGGCCGGGGCGAGGAATCCGTAGTAGTTGTCCACCGCGAAGTCCTTCAGTTCCGGCACGCCGGACTCGCGGATGGTGGGGATGTCCGGCGCGGTGGGCGAGCGCTCGCGGCTGGTGAGCGCGATCGCGCGCAGGCGTCCCTGGCGCACGTAGGGCAGGGCGGCGGGCAGCGTCACCGCGACCACGTCCAGCTGGCCGCCGACCGCGTCCGACACCGCGCCGGCGCAGCCGCGGTGCGGGATGTGCAGCGCGAAGGTCTTGGTCTCGAACTTGAACAGCTCCAGCGCGAAATGGTGGGTGGTCGCGATGCCGCAGGTGGCGTAGTCGAACTTGCCCGGCGATGCGCGCAGCAGCGCCGTGAACTCGCGCATGTTGGCCGCCTTGACCCGCGGGTTGACGGCGAGCAGCACCGGCGAGGACGTGGTGATCGCGATCGGGGCGAAGTCCTTGAGCAGGTCGAACGAGGGCTTGGCGAACAGCGCCGCGTTCACCGCATGGGAGCTGGCCACCAGCAGCAGGGTGTAGCCGTCCGGGGCGGAACGGTAGACCATCTCCGCGCCCACGTTGCCGCCGCCGCCGACGCGGTTCTCCACCACCACCTGCTGGCGCCACAGGTCGGACAGCCGGTCGCCGATGAAGCGCGCGGTCAGGTCCGCGCCGCCGCCGGGGGTGAAGGTGGCGACCACCTTGACCGGTTTGGAGGGGTATTCCTGGGCGGCGGCGGGCAGCGCCGTGCCCAGGGCGGCGCCCAACGCGGCCGCCAGGGCCTTGGCGGCGGCGAAGGCCCCTGAAAATTGCTTGTGCGGCATGCGATCCTCCTTGTTTTGCATAGTGTACATTCGCAATCCTGCGTCGCCGGTCCGGCGCCGCATTTAGCTTGCGATTCGCAAAGGAATGACGTGAAACCTTCCGCATTCACCTATCACGCCCCGCGCACGCTCGATGAAGCGCTGCAGCTGGTGGCCGGCAACCCGAACGCGCGCGTGCTGGCCGGCGGCCAGTCGCTCATGCCCATGCTCAACATGCGCCTGGCCGCGCCCGACCACCTGGTGGACCTGGGCCGCGTCGCCGGCCTGTCCGGCATCGCGGAGAAGGACGGCGCCATCACGTTCGGTGCGATGACCCGCCAGCGCGACATCGAGTTCTCGCCGCTGGTGGCGAAGCGCCTGCCGCTGCTGGCCGAGGCCATCACCTGGGTCGGCCACCGCCAGACGCGCAACCGCGGCACCATCGGCGGGAGCCTGTGCCACCTCGACCCGTCCGCCGAGCTGCCGACCATCGCGATGGCGATGGACGCGACGCTGCGCATCGCGCGCCCCGGCGGCGAGCGCGTCATCCCGATAGGCGAGTTCGCGGCCGACATGATGACCACCGCGCTCGCCGAGGGCGAGATCCTCGCCGAGGTGCGCATCCAGCCCTGGGCGCCCGGCCACGGCTGGGCATTCCTCGAGTTCGCGCGCCGGCACGGTGACTTCGCCATCGTGTCGGTGGCGGTGCTGCTGGAAGCAGGCAAGGATGGCGGCATCACGCGCGCCTCGCTTACCCTGGGTGGCGTCGGCCCGGTGCCGTTCCGCCTGCCCGCCGCCGAGGCGCTGCTGGCCGGCGGCAAGCCCGACGGGGCGCGCATCGACGCCGCCGCGGCGCTGTGCGGCGAAGTCGAGGCGCTGGAAGACCCGCAGGCCCCGGCCTGGTACCGGCAGCGCCTGGCCCGCACCCTCGCCGGCCGTGCGATCCGCACCGCGCTGTCGCGCGTGGGCAGCGTCCCTCCCGGCATCGGCAAATGAGCAACCCCACCATGAACGGCAAAGCCATGAACGAGAACGCCCACGAGGCGATGCGCGCCATCACCGTGACGGTGAACGGCGAGAAGCGCGAATGCAACGTGCCCCAGCGCAAGATGCTGGCGGACTTCCTGCGCCAGGACCTGGGCCTGACCGGCACGCACCTCGGTTGCGAGCACGGCGTGTGCGGCGCCTGCACCGTGCTGGTGGACGGGGTGAGCGCGCGCAGCTGCCTGATGCTGGCGGTGCAGTCCGACGGCTGCGAGGTGCGCACGGTCGAGAGCCTCGCCCCCGCAGGAAAGGGCGGCGAGGGCATGGACGCCCTGCAGCAGGCCTTCTGGAACCGCCACGGCCTGCAGTGCGGCTACTGCACGCCGGGCATCCTGATGTCGCTCACCGAGCTGCTGCGCGACAACCCGGATCCGACGGAAGAGGAAGTGCGCCTGGTGCTGTCCGGGCACCTTTGCCGCTGCACCGGCTACCAGAACATCGTGGCCGCCGCGTTGGATGCGGCGCGCGCGCTGCGGGAGGGAAAATAGATGAACGCCCCCGAGCAGAAGTTCCGCGTCGTCGGCAACAAGGCGCGCCGCATCGAGGACCCCGCGCTGCTGCGCGGCCAGGGCCATTACCTGGATGACGTGGTCGTGGATGGCGTGCTGCACGCCGCCTTCGTGCGCAGCCCGCACGCCCACGCGAAGGTGCGGTCGGTGAACTTCAGCGCCGCGCGCGCCGTGCCCGGCCTGGTCGCGGTGTATGACGCGCAGGCGATGTCGGCCCACGTGTCCACCATGCGCCTGCCGCTGGGCTTCCCGTCGGCCACGCTGCAGAAGGACATCACGCCCTGGGTGCTGTCGGGCAAGGAAGTGGCCTTCGCCGGCGAGGCGGTCGCCATGGTGGTGGCGCATTCGCGCTACGCCGCCGAGGACGCCGCGGCGCTGGTCGAGGTGGATTACGACCCGCTGCCGGCGGTAGCCGACTGCCGCGACGCGATGAAGCCCGACTCGCCCAAGGTGCGTTCGGACGCCGCGTCCAACCTCGCCGAGCAGGTGCGCATGGCCTACGGCGACGGCGCGGCGGCCTTCGCCAAGGCGAAGCACGTGTTCCGCGAACAGCTGTTCGTGCATCGCGGCGGCGCGCATTCCATGGAAGGCCGGGGCGTGATGGCGCGCTTTGACCAGGCGAGCGGGGAGCTCACCGTCTGGTCGTCCACGCAGATGTCGCACGAGCTGCTGCACGCGCTGGCCGAACTGCTGTCGCTGGACGAGCACCACATCCGCGTGATCGCGCCGGACGTGGGCGGCGGCTTCGGCGCCAAGTTCCTGGTCTACCCGGAGGAGATCGCGGTGGCCGCCTCGGCGCGCGACCTCGGCCGCCCGGTGAAGTGGGTGGAGGACCGGCGCGAGCACTTCCTCTCGGCGATCCAGGAGCGCGACCAGTTCTGGGACGTGGAGATCGCCGTGGACGCGGACGCGAAGGTGCTGGGCGTTCGCGGCAAGCTGGTGCACGACCAGGGCGCCTACACGCCGCAGGGGATCAACTGCGCGTTCAACGCGGCGTCCTCGGTGACCGGCCCGTACATCGTGCCCTGCTACGAGATGGACATCTTCGTGATGCAGACCAACAAGCCCTCGGTGGTGCCGGTGCGCGGCGCCGGCTATCCGCAGGCGGCCTTCGTGATGGAGCGCCTGCTGGACCGCGTGGCGCGCGAGCTGGGGCTGGACCGCACCGAGGTGCGCGCGCGCAACTTCATCCCCGCGGAGAAGATGCCCTACGCCAAGCAGCTGAAGAACCGCGCCGGCGTGGTGTCGGTGGTGGACAGCGGCGACTACCTCGCCTGCCAGGAAAAGGCCAAGGCGGCGATCGACTACGCCGGCTTCCCGGCGCGCAAGGCCGCGGCGCTGAAGGAAGGCCGCTACCTCGGGCTGGGCTTCGCCAACTGCGTGAAGCCCACCGGGCGCGGGCCGTTCGAGTCGGCGCTGGTGCGCGTGTCTCCCGCCGGCCGCATCACCATCTACACCGGCGCGCTGGCGATGGGCCAGGGCATCAAGACCGCGCTGGCGCAGGTCTGTGCCGAGCAGCTGGGCGTGGAGCCCGGGGACATCGAGGTGACCGCGGGCGACACCGGCTTCCTGTCCATGGGACTGGGCGGCTTCGCCAGCCGGCAGGCGGTGATGGCCGGTTCGGCCACGCACATGGCGGCCTCCGAGGTGCGCGACAAGGCCCTCAAGGCGGCCGCCAGCATGCTCGAGGCCTCCGAGAAGGACCTGGTGCTGAGGAACGGCCGCGTCGAGGTGAACGGCGCGCCCGGCTCGGGCGTGACGCTGGGCCAGATCGCGAAGAAGATGAAGGGCGCGCCCGGCTACCAGATCCCCGGCGGCATGACGCCGGGCCTGGAGGCGACCTCCATGTTCCAGTGCGACACGCAGGCGCATGCCAACGCCTGCCATGCGGTGGAACTGGAAGTGGACATCGGCACCGGCGCGGTGAAGCTGCTGCGCTACGTGGCGGTGCAGGACAGCGGCCGGCTGATCAACCCGATGGTGGCCGAGGGCCAGGTGCATGGCGCGATCGTGCACGGCATCGGCAACGCGCTGTTCGAGAAGATGGGCTACGACGAACAGGCACAGCCGATCTCCACCACCTTCGCCGACTACCTGCTGGTCACGGCGACCGAGCTGCCGCACATCGAGGTGCTGTTCAACGAGTCGCCCTCGCCGACCAACCCGCTCGGGGTGAAGGGCATCGGCGAGACCGGCACCATTCCGGTGGCGCCGGCCATCATCTCCGGCATCGAGGACGCGCTCTCGCCCTTCGGCGTGCGCGTGTCCGAGGCGCCGGTGTCGCCGGTGCGCGTGCTGGAATTGCTGGATGCGGCCCAAAAAGTGCCGAAAACATGATAAGTGGCTGATTTAATTAACTAATTCAGCCTTCGGGCCGGTGGCGCATTCTGCGCTCCCGGCCCGTCGTGTTTCGGCCGCAGCCATCTGGAACGCGAATTGCACGAATGCGGACTCCATTGCGACAATGCGCGCCGCCCAGCCGTTCCACGCAGGCAACCGGCCGCATCCGACACCAACGCCAACAGGAAGAAGCCATACATGAACGCCGCCACCACGGTACTGCGGTTGCTTGCCGGGCTGCTGCCCCTGATCGCCTGCGCGACCGCCGGCGCGCAGGGCCACGATTGCGCCCGTCACGAGGACCGCAACCTGCGGCTGGACTGCTATGACAAGGCTTTCGGCCAGCCCGGTGCGCCGGGCGCCGCACCGTCCGCCGCCACGCCGTCGCGCCCCGGCGAACCGGTCGAGGCCGCGGTAGCTGCGCGCCGCGCCGAGCAGGCCCGCGGCACCAGGACGCTTGCGCAGTCCTGGGACCTGGACGCGAAGGATCCGCGCGCGCCGTTCGAGCTGCGCACCTACAAGCCGATGTACCTGCTGGCGGCTACGCACACCAACCGCACCAACGCGCAGCCCGCGTCGCAGAACCCGGCCAACGTGCAGGTCGCGCCGCTGCCCATCGACGCCACCGAGGCGCAGTTCCAGCTCAGCTTCAAGACCAAGGTCTGGGACCGGATCCTCGGCGACACCGGCAGCCTTTGGATGGGCTACACGCAGAGCTCACGCTGGCAGGTCTACAACAGCGCCGCATCGCGTCCGTTCCGCGAGACCAACTACGAGCCCGAGGCGATGTTCGTGATGGATGCGCCGGGCGAGTTCCTGGGCTGGAAGTCGGTGATGACGGGCGTGAGCATCAACCACCAGTCCAACGGCCGGGCGCGGCCGCTGTCGCGCAGCTGGAACCGCCTGATCGCGCAGTGGGGCCTGGAAAAGGGCGACTCCATGATCCTGCTGCGCCCCTGGTGGCGCATCCCGGAGCGCGCGGCCGACGACGACAACCCGCGCATCCAGGACTATGTCGGGCGCGCCGAGGTGATCTTCGCGCACCGCTTCGGCGGGCACGTGGTCTCGGTGCAGGGGCGCCACTCGCTGCGCACCGGGGACAATTCGCGCGGCTCGATGAAGCTGGAATGGTCGATCCCGCTGTCGGGCTACCTCAAGGCCCACCTGTCGCTGTTCTCCGGCTACGGCGAGAGCCTGATCGACTTCAACCACCGCCAGACGGTGTTCGGCGCGGGCGTGTCGCTGGTGGAGTGGCGCTGAGCCCGTCGCTGATCGTGGCGGCCGGCTGAGGCCGGCTCAGGCCGGGTTGGACCGCAGGCCGTACATCGCCTCGCCGATGATCAGGTACTCGACGCGGGCGAAGTGCCGGCCCTCGTACAGCGCCTCGTTGCGGAACGTGTAGGCGACGGCGGCCACGGTGTCGCCCAGCCTGGGTTGGGGCACCTTCCAGTTCTCCACCCGGTTCAGCGGCGACAACTCCAGCGTCCAGTCTCCGCGGGCCGTGGGCAGCACGGCGCCGGCCAGCACCCTGGCCCCGTCCACGCGCTGGGTCTGGGCGGGCGGCACGCGGCGCGCGAGGCCCGCGGGCAACGCCATGGCCTCGGGGACGGTCACCACGATCTCGACATGCGGGTTCTGCCACTTGGCGGACTTCACGCGGCCCTCCAGGTAGATCGGGCGCGACTCGTCGAAACTCGACCAGCCGTGGTGGGCGAGGAGGCGGGGTGCGTGCGCAACCAGTCCGGTGGCGAGTGCGGCGGCGGGAACGGTGGTGATGAAGCGGCGTCGGTCCATGAATCCTCCCGGTTGGGGTCAGAGGTAGGCAATCCAGCGGCCGCAGAAGATTACCGCCATCCAGGCCACTATCGACAGGCCCGCCTGCAGGCGGGTCGCCGCTGACGCGGGGTCCAGCGCCCCGCGGGCATGCAGCAGCGCGGCATTGGTGCCGGCGGCGAACAGCAGGGCCACCTTGGCGACGAAGGCGGTGTTGTCCACCATTTCCGCGGCGCGCATGGCGAACATCGCCGAACCGGAGGCGGCGGCCAGCGCGAATGCGGCGATCGTCCATGGCAGCACCGCCGATGCGAGCGCGCGCGGATCCAGCCGGCGCATCATCCCGAGCAGGCGCAGGTCCACCACCAGTACGCTGCCGAAGGTCGCGGCCAGCCCCAACAGGTGCGCAAACTCCAGCAGCGGGTAGGCCAGCGAGTTGGCCCTGAGCGCCGCGACCGGGCCCCAGCCCGACAGAAGGGCGAGCGCGCCGGCAGCGGGCGGTATGGCGGCGTCCATGCGCGGTCTGCGCGGCGTCGCGGTACGGCGCTCAGCCGCCGACGATCAGCGCGTCGGGGATGAGGTAGGTCTCGTCGCCCGCCTGCACGCGCCAGTTGTCTTCCTCGCGCGCCGAGGTGGCGGGCGAGCCGTCCGCCGCGCTGACGACCCCGGCGGCAAAGCGCAGCACCCGCTGGCGCGGCCGGCCCTCGCCGGGCGGCACCTCGATCCAGACCTCGGCGGTGCGTGCTCCATGGTCGCGCAGCACGCGGAACGCGCATTCGTCCTGCGCCGCGCCCACCGCGCAACGCACCCGGCCGTTTGCGTGGTAGTGGGTCGGGCCGGTGCGGGCCGGGTCCGCCTCGCCGTCCAGCTTCAGCGCCAGCGTGTAGCTGCCGCGCTCGTCGCGGCGCGCCGCGTTGCGCATCAGGTACACGCGCACCGTGACCTCGCCGTCCTTCGGCATCACGCCGCGGTAGCGCTCGCCCGAGGTGGAGCCGACGAACAGCGCATCCCCGCCGCCGGGCGGCAGCACGTTGAAGAACGCGAACCGGTTGGTCGCCTTGAGGGTCACCATCAGGTCCTGTCCGGTGGCGGCGCGCAGCCGGTAGTCCACGGTCTCGCGGCCACGCAGGCTGCCCTTGAGCGAACTGGTGCCCGGCCGCACGGCGATGACGCGGATGTCCGCCTTGGCGTCTTCCCGGGCGCTTGCCTGGGCGAAGGCGTCCCCGGTGAATGCAGCGAGCAATCCGGTGACAACTGCAAGCAGGGTGGGTATGAGCATGGCCTGAGTGTCTGGTTCCGGACGGAAGACTGCGACGCTACCACGGCGCGGGTCCGGTATCGCCATCGTCGTTGTGTATGCTTGCGGCCTGCGAATCTCCCCGATTGTCCGCCTTACTGTCTGCCTCCCCGGAGCCACCCCATGAAGCCATCCACCCTCCGCCCGGCCAAGGCGGCGCTAGCCGCCGCGCTGGCGCTCCTGGCCGCCGCGCCCGCGGCCGCGCAGGACGCCGCCGCCTGGCCCGCCAAGCTCGTGCGCCTGGTCGTGCCGTACCCGACCGGCGGGCTGCCCGACACGCTGGCGCGGGTGCTGGCGCAGCGCATGGGCGAGAGCGCGGCCATGAACGGCGCGCAGGTGCTGGTGGAGAACAAGCCCGGGGCCGGCGGCATCCTCGGCACCGAGTTCGTCGCGCGCTCGGCGTCCGACGGCTACACCGTGCTCATCGCCGACCTCGGGCAGACCGCGATCAACCTGGCGCTGCACCCGAAGCTGTCCTACGACACGCTGCGCGACTTCGCGCCGGTGTCCATGATCGGCACCTCGCCGTTCTTCCTCGCCGTGCACCAGTCCTCCGGCATCCACACGGTGGCCGAGCTGGTCGCGCAGGCCAGGGCCAGGCCCGGCCAGCTGTCCTACGGGTCCTCGGGTCCGGGCAGCCCGCACCACCTGGCGATGGAGACCTTCAAGGCGCGCACCGGCACCGACATCCTGCACGTGCCCTACAAGGGCAGCGGCCAGTCGACGCCGGCGTTGATAGGCGGGCAGATCCCGATGCTGTTCACCGTGCTGTCCACGGTGACCGCGCACGTGAAGACCGGCACGGTGCGCCTGGTCGCGGTGGCGAGCCCCACGCGCACGCCGCAGGCGCCCGATGTGCCCACCTTCGCCGAGCTGGGCGTGCGCGACATGCTGTTCCTGCCCTCGGTGGCGGCGCTCGCCCCGGCCGGCACGCCGGCGCCCGTCGTCGCCAAGATATCGGGCGAGGTGGCGCGGGCGGTGCGCCACCCGGACTCGCTCAAGCGCTTCGAGAGCCTGGGCATCGACCCGGTGGGCAACACCCCGGCCGAGTACGCGGCGCAGCTGCGCGCCGACATCGCGTTCTATGCGCAGGCGGTCAGGCTGTCCGGGGCGAAGGCGGAGTAGGTCCGGGGCGGAGGCGGAACGAGCGCCGGCCGCGCAAGCCCGCCGCCCCGCAGTCGGCGGGCATCCGCCTCAGGGCGGCGGTACCTTCAGAGCGGCGGCACCTTGTCCGCGCGCACGCAGTCGACGTAGTAGTGCATCTCGTGGCCCACCTCCTCCTCGACCAGGCCGTGGACGTCGGTCTCCAGGCCGGGGAACTGGGCGTTGAACTTGCGCGCGAACTGCAGGTACTGGACGATGCGCTCGTTGAAGCGCTCCCCCGGGATCAGCAGCGGGATGCCCGGCGGGTAGGGCGTGACCAGCATGGCGGTGACGCGGCCCAGCAGCTTGTCGATCTCCACGCGCTCGATCTCGCGGTGCGCCAGGCACGAGAAGGCGTCCGAGGGCTTCATCGCCGGGCTGAGTTCGGACAGGTACATCTCGGTGGTCAGGCGCGCGACGTCGTTGGCGCGGTAGGTCTCGTGGATCTGCTGGCACAGGTCCTTCAGGCCGGTGCGCTCGTAGCGCGGGTGCGCGGCGCAGAACTCGGGCATCACGCGCCACAGCGGCTGGTTGCGGTCGTAGTCGTCCTTGAACTGCTGCAGCGAGGCCACCAGCGTGTTCCAGCGGCCCTTGGTGATGCCGATGGTGAACATGATGAAGAAGGAGTACAGGCCGGTCTTCTCGACGATCACGCCGTGCTCGGCCAGGTAGCGCGTCACCATCGACGCCGGGATGCCGGTCTTGGCGAACTTTCCCGACACGTCCAGGCCCGGGGTGACCAGGGTCGCCTTGATCGGGTCCAGCATGTTGAAGCCCGGGGCAAGGTCGGAGAAGCCGTGCCACTTCTCGTTGCCGCGCAGGATCCATTCCTCGCGGCTGCCCATGCCTTCCTTGCTGGTGGCGCCCGGGCCCCAGACCTTGAACCACCAGTCCTTGCCCCACTCGTCGTCCACCTTCTTCATCGCGCGGCGGAAGTCCAGCGCCTCGATGATGGATTCCTCCACCAGCGCCGTGCCCCCGGGCGGCTCCATCATCGCCGCGGCGACGTCGCACGAGGCGATGATCGCGTACTGCGGGCTGGTGGAGGTGTGCATCAGGTAGGCCTCGTTGAACACGTGGCGGTCGAGCTTGCGGGTCTGCGACTCCTGCACCAGGATCTGCGAGGCCTGCGAGATGCCCGCCAGCAGCTTGTGCGTGGAGTGGGTCGCGAAGATCAGCGAGTCCTTGGACGGCGGGCGGTCGCGGCCGATGGCGTGCATGTCCTTGTAGAAGTCGTGGAAGGTGGCGTGCGGCAGCCAGGCCTCGTCGAAGTGCAGCGTGTCCACGTACGAACCCAGCGTCTCCTTGAGCATCTCCACGTTGTAGAGCACGCCGTCGTAGGTCGACTGGGTGATGGTGAGGATGCGCGGGGTCTTGTTGGCCGCCTTGCTGGCGAAGGGGTGCGCCTCGATGCGCTTCCTGATGTTGTCCGGGTGGAACTCGGACAGCGGGATCGGCCCGATGATGCCCAGGTGGTTGCGCGTGGGCGTGAGGAACACCGGGATCGCGCCGGTCATGGTGATCGCGTGCAGGATGGACTTGTGGCAGTTGCGGTCCACCACCACCACGTCCCCCGGGGCGACGGTGGAGTGCCACACCATCTTGTTGGAGGTGGAGGTGCCGTTGGTCACGAAGAAGCAGTGGTCGGCGTTGAAGATGCGCGCCGCGTTGCGCTCGGCCGCGGCCACCGGGCCGGTGTGGTCCAGCAGCTGGCCGAGTTCGTCCACCGCGTTGCACACGTCGGCGCGCAGCATGTTCTCGCCGAAGAACTGGTGGAACATCTGCCC
>CAIVVS010000211.1 GCA_903909415.1 uncultured Pseudomonadota bacterium
GTCATGGCTCGTTTGGAATGGTGAGGAATTCGGGTGAAAACTCGCTTGACCGCCGCGCCGGGCCGGTTTCGCGTCCAGAAGCTTGAAGTATAAAGCTTCTGCCTGCCTCGCTGCAATTTGCGAAGCGCTTCAAGGCCTTCGACGCGATCCGGTGCGGTGGCTGGCGGCGCTCCCGGCGCGCGGTTAGACTGCGGAATCCCTCCGCCCGGGTCGACAATGCAGGCCCATATCCGCGGTCGATGCCGCAGGCCGCGCTGCGTCGGTCTGCGGCAGCCTACAGGATCCTATTCGGCAACGATGCTCAAAAGCTTTCTGAAACAGGCACTTGGCAAGAAGCCCGCAGGCGGGGCGGACGCGCAGGGCTTGGCCATCCCGACGCGGCTGAATCTCGGCTGCGGCGACAAGATCCTCGAGGGCTGGACCAACGTGGACATCGCGCCGGCACGCGCCGGCCGGCAGCCCGACGTGATCTGCGACCTGCACAAGCTGGAACCCTTCGCCGATGCCAGCGTGGACGAGGTGATGGCGATCCACGTGGTCGAGCATTTCTGGCGCTGGGAAGTGGTGGACGTGCTGCGCGAATGGACCCGCGTGCTCAAGCCCGGCGGCCTGATGGTGCTGGAGTGCCCGAACCTGCTGACGGCCTGCGCCGAGATGCTGGCCAATCCGGAGCAGGGCTCGCTGCCGGGGGCCGAGGGCCAGAAGACCATGTGGGTGTTCTACGGCGACCCGGCCTGGCGCGATCCGCTGATGTGCCACCGCTGGAATTACACCCCGGCCAGCCTGGGCGCGGTGATGGCCGAGGCCGGCCTCGTGAACATCCGCCAGGAGCCGGCGCAGTTCAAGATGCGCGAGCCGCGCGACATGCGCATCGTCGGCGCGCGGCCGCAGTGATCACCAAGACGAGCAGGCCGCAACGACAGGCAGAACCATGAGCACGCACGCAGACCCTTCCGCGAATATCGAGGCCGCGCCGCAGGACAAGTCCCCCGGCGACAAGATCCTGTGCAATGCCTGCCCGGTGTTGTGCAACATCACCGAGGGTCGCGCCGGCGCCTGCGACCGCTATGCCAACGTCGCGGGCGTGTTGACCCGCGTCGATCCGCTGGTGCTCGCCGCGCGCGTCGCGGGCGAGGGCGGCGCGATGGTGCCGTTCGCGGGACAGGACTGGCAGGGCCGCCTGTTGCCGGAGGCGCCGGACGCCGCGCAGTCGGTGTTCGTCACCGGCGTCGGCTCGGGCACCACCTACCCCGACTACAAGCCCGCGCCCTTCATCGTGGCCGCGAAGCGCGACGGCGTGGACATGGTCACGGTGGTGACCGAGGGCATCTTCAGCTACTGCAGCTTCAAGGTGAAGATCGACACCGACCGCTACCTGGGCCCGGAGTGCGCGCCGGTGCGCTCCGAGGGCGAGGTGGTGGGCCACGTGACCACCATGGAGTACGGCTCGCAGATGCTGTCCCTGGGCGGGGTGCACCACCTCACCGGCGGCAGCAAGAAGGAAGGCCGCGTCACCTGCGACGTGATGATGGCGCTCGGGAACTGCCAGCCGGTGGAACTGGCGATCGACGGCGGGTCCACCGTGGTGGTGCAGGCGGGCCGCGCGCCGGTGATCAACGGCGTGGCCGAGCAGCGCATGCGCGTGGGCTGCGGCAGCGCGACCATCGGCATGTTCGCCAAGCAGTGGGAAGGCCATGTCGACGAGGTGATCGTGGTGGATGACCACATCACCGGCGTGCTGTCCGAGCACCAGGCCGGCAAGTTCCTCGACATGCGCGACGGCGGCATCAAGGTGATAGGCCGCAAGTCCACGCCGGGGCGCTACTTCCAGGTGGCCAACCCGGGATCCGGCTGGGGCGGCACCGACATCACCGATCCCCTCACCATCATCAAGTCCATCGACCCGAAGAAGGCCTGGCCGGGCGAGCGCATCCTGTTCGTGTCCACCACCGGCGAGGACGCGGCGTATTTCATCCTCGACCAGGACCTGAAGCTGGTGCCCGCGCCCATGCCGGCGGCGGTCACCAAGGTGGTGGAGCGCATCGGCGAGAACTGCGAGCCGGCGCTGTGCACCGTGCTGTTCCTCGGCGGCGCGGGCGGGTCGTTGCGATCCGGCGTCACCGAGAACCCGATCGCGCTGACGCGCTCGATCAAGGAATCGCTGGTCGGCGTCACCGCCGGCGGCGCGCCGGCCTACGTCTGGCCGGGCGGCGGCATCATGATGATGGTGGACGTGACCCGCATGCCCGCGAACGCCTTCGGCTGGGTGCCCACGCCCGCCATCGTCGCGCCGATCGAGTTCAGCATGCGCCTGTCGGACTACGAGGCGCTGGGCGGGCACATGGGCAGCGTGCGCCGGCTGGAGGACGTGCTCTCGCATGACCGCGTGAAGCTGATCGGCTGGGACAGCGCCAATCCCTGGCCGCTGCCGGCGCCGTCCGCGCGTCCGGGGGCCTGAGCCATGGCCGGTCCGACACGCGCGCGCTTCGCCGACGGCCGCTGGCACTTCCAGCACGGTCCGATCGACCTGGTCATCGGCGTGGAAGCCGAGGCCGGCATCGCGGCCGCCGCGATCGAGCACGGCTGGGCGCATTTCCAGGACATCCTCGCGACGCTGGTATCGGAGCTGCCGCTGCTGCGCACGCCGGTGGACGAGCTCGTGAAGCGCGGCGTGGCCTTCAAGGGCCCGGTCGCGCAACGCATGCTGGCGGCCTGCCTGCCGCACCGCGCGGTGTTCATCACGCCCATGGCGGCGGTGGCGGGTTCGGTGGCCGACGAGATGCTCGCGGCCATGGTCGCCACCGCGCCTGGCGCCGTGCAGCGCGCCTACGTGAACAACGGCGGTGACATCGCGCTGCACCTGGCCCCGGGCGAGCGCTTCCGCGTCGGCCTGGTGGACCTGCTGCCGGACCCGGAGATCGCGAAGAACCATGCGCCGCGCGGGCCCTTGCGCGGCGCGATCGACGTGGGCGCCGCCATGCCGGTGCGCGGCATCGCCACCAGCGGCTGGCGCGGCCGCTCGCTCAGCCTGGGCATCGCCGACAGCGCCACGGTGCTGGCCGCGAACGCGGCGGCGGCCGATGCGGCGGCGACCATGGTCGCCAACGCGGTGGACGTGAAACACCCGGCGGTGCGGCGCGTGCCGGCCAGCCAGCGGGTGGACGATTCGGACCTCGGCGACCGGCTGGTCACCGTGGGCGTGGACGAACTGCCGGGGCAGGCGCTGGACCGGGCCATGGAGGCCGGCGTGGTGCGCGCGCAGGCCTTGCGCACGGCCGGCCTGGCGTACGCGGCGGCCATCGTGCTGCAGGGGCGCTGCCGCATCGTCGGCGCCCTGGGCGGGGCGGCGGACCCCAAAGCAGGGCGGGGCGCCCCGGCAACGGGCCCGCTCACGCTGCCGGGGGCGTTGACGTTATAGTGGCCCGATCCGTGGTTCCACAGCGTGCGACCGTGCAGCGGCCGCGCAAGGATGTTCCATCTTTCAGGGGAAATCGCACATGAAGACCATGTTGAGCATCGCCGCACTCGCCGGCGCGCTGGGGCTGGCCTCCCTGCCGGCCGTCGCGCAGCAGGGCCCGATCAAGATCGGTGAACTGAACAGCTACAAGGCGTTCCCGGCCTTCCTCGACCCGTACAAGAAGGGCATGGAGCTGGCGGTGGACGAAGTCAATGCGTCCGGCGGCGTGCTCGGGCGCAAGATCCAGCTGGTGTCGCGCGACGACAACGGCAACCCCGGCGACGCGGTGCGCGTGGCCGAGGAACTGCTCTCGCGCGAGGGCGCGGCCGTGCTGGCGGGCACCTTCGCCTCGAACATCGGCCTGGCGGTGTCGGACTTCGCCAAGCAGAAGAAGGTGCTGTTCATCGCGGCCGAGCCGCTGACGGACAAGATCGTCTGGGACCTGGGCAACCGCTACACCTTCCGCCTGCGCCCCTCGACCTACATGCAGACCGCGATGCTGATCCCCGAGGCCGCCAAGCTGAAGAAGAAGCGCTGGGCCATCGTCTATCCCAACTACGAGTACGGCCAGTCGGCCACGGCCGCGTTCAAGAAGCTGCTCAAGCAGGCCCAGCCCGACGTCGAGTTCGTCGCCGAGCAGGCCACGCCGCTGGGCAAGATCGACGCCGGCCCGGTGGTGCAGGCGCTGGCCGATGCCAAGCCGGATGCGATCTTCTCCTCGCTGTTCGGGCCCGACCTGTCGCGCTTCGTGCGCGAGGGCAACACCCGCGGCCTGTTCAAGGGCAAGGAAGTGTTCAACCTGCTGGCCGGCGAACCCGAGTACCTCGACCCGCTCAAGGACGAGACCCCCGAGGGCTGGTGGGTGACCGGCTACCCGTGGAGCGCGATCAAGACCCCGGAGCACACCAAGTTCCTCGCCGATTACCAGAAGCGCTTCAAGGACTACCCGCGCCTGGGTTCGGTGGTGGGCTACTCGACCATCTGGACCGTCGCCAACGCGATGCGCAAGGCCAAGTCGGTGGACACCGAGAAGCTGATCGAGGCGATGCGCGGCCTGGAGATGCCCACGCCGATCGGCCCGATCGTGTACCGCCCGGTGGACCACCAGTCCACCATGGGTGCCTACATCGGCAGGCTGGCCAAGAAGGACGGCAAGGGCGTGATGGTGGACTGGAAGTTCGCCAACGGCGCGCTGTTCTTCCCGCCGTTCGAGGAAGTGAAGGCGCTGCGCAAGGAGTAAGCCCGCGCGCAGCCAGGCCCCGGCGGGAACCTTGCGCCGGGGCGTTTTCTTTTTCATCCGCCGTGATTCCCCAGTCCTGACCCTCCCGCGCGTGGCCACCGCTTGACCGCATCCACCATCCTGATCCAGTTCCTCAACGGCCTGGCCAGCGCCAGCACGCTGTTCCTGATCGCCGTGGGGCTGTCGCTGATCTTCGGCGTGACCCGCATCGTCAACCTCGGCCACGGGTCCTTGTACATGCTGGGCATCTACATCGCGGTGAGCGCGGTGGAGGCCTTGCGCGAGCCGCTGGGCGCGGCCGGTTTCTGGGTCGGCCTGCTGCTGGCGGCGCTGGCCGCGGGAGTCATAGGCGCGCTGATCGAGATGGCGGTGCTGAGGCGCATCTACCGCGCGCCGGAACTGTTCCAGCTGCTCGCGACCTTCGCGCTCACCCTGGTGATCAAGGATGTGGCGCTGTGGATCTGGGGTCCCGAGGACCTGCTCGGGCCACGCGCACCCGGCCTGTCCGGTTCGGTGGAGATCGCCGGCAAGGCCTTTCCCGAGTACGACCTGTTCCTGATCGTGGTCGGCCCGCTGGTGCTGGGCGTGCTCTGGCTGCTGCTCAACCGCACCCGCTGGGGCACGCTGGTGCGCGCCGCCACCCAGGACCGCGAGATGGTGGGC
Organism: uncultured Pseudomonadota bacterium; assembly: GCA_903909415.1. The sequence goes on from CAIVVS010000211.1 coordinate 5,361, forward strand.
GCGCTGGGGGTGAACCAGAAATGGCTGTTCACCGGCGTCTTCGCGTTGGGCTCGATGCTGGCCGGGCTGGGCGGGGCGCTGCAGGTGCCGCGCGAGCCGGCGCAACTGTTCCTCGACCTGCAGGCGATCTCGGACGCCTTCGTGGTGGTGGTGGTCGGCGGCATGGGCAGCATCCCCGGCGCCTTCCTCGCCGCGCTGCTGATCGGCGAGATCAAGGCCTTCTGCATCGGCATCGGCAGCGTGACCCTGTTCGGCGTGTCGTTCTCGCTGTCCAAGTTCACCCTGGTGGTGGAGTTCATCGTGATGGCGGTGGTGCTGGTGGTGCGGCCCTGGGGGCTGCTGGGCCGCGCGCAGGCGCTGCCGGTGGCCTCCGCGTCGCACGTGGAGCCGCCGCTGCGCCCGGCGGGGCGCGCGTTCGCCGTGGTCGCCTCGGTCGCGTTCGCGGCGCTGCTGGCGCTGCCGGCCCTGGGGCTGCCCTATGCGCTGGTGCTGGCGATCGACATCCTGATCGCCGCGCTGTTCGCCGCCAGCCTGCACTTCATCATGGGCCCGGGCGGCATGCATTCCTTCGGCCACGCCGCGTACTTCGGCCTGGGGGCCTACGGCGGGGCGCTGCTGCTCAAGCACGGCGGCCTGCCGATGGAAGGCGCCTTCGCGCTGGCGCCGCTGGTGGCGGCCGCGGGCGCGGCGCTGTTCGGCTGGTTCTGCGTGCGCCTGTCGGGCGTGTACCTCGCGATGCTGACCCTGGCCTTCGCGCAGATCGCCTGGTCGGTGGTGTTCCAGTGGGACGACTTCACCGGCGGCTCCAACGGCATGGTGGGCGTGTGGCCGGCGCCGTGGCTGTCGGACAAGACCGCGTTCTATTACTTCACGCTGGCCTGGTGCGCATCCGGCGCCTGGCTGCTGCGGCGCATGCTGTTCTCGCCCTTCGGCTACGCGATGCGCGCCGGGCGCGATTCGCCGCTGCGCGCCGATGCGATCGGCATCGACGTCAAGCGCATCCACTGGGCCGGCTTCATCGTCGCCGGCGCCATGGCCGGCATCGCAGGCGCCTTGTTCGCGTTCTCGAAAGGCAGCATCGCGCCGGACTCGACGCTGTCGGTGCAGCGGTCCATCGACGCGCTGGTGATGGTGCTGCTGGGCGGGGTGCAGACCCTGTCCGGGCCGGTGGTCGGCGCCGCGGCCTTCACCTGGCTGCAGGACGTGATCGCGCGCAACACCGACTACTGGCGCGCCATGCTGGGCGCGGCCATCCTGGTGCTGGTGCTGGTGTTCCCGCAGGGCGTGGTGGGCGGTCTGGCCGCGCTGTGGAGCAGGCTGACGCGCGAGCGCGACGGTTCCGCCACGAAGGGCGCGGCATGAGCGCGCCCGCGCTGCGGCCCGCAGGCCAACCCGTATTGCAGGTGGCCGGCCTGGCCAAGTCCTTCGGCGGGGTGCACGCGGTGCGCGAGGTCGCCTTCGAACTCGGCGCGGGCGAGATGCTGGCGCTGATCGGGCCGAACGGCGCGGGCAAGAGCACCTGCTTCAACATGCTCAACGGCCAGCTGGCACCGGACTCGGGCAGCGTGCGCATCGCCGGGGTGGACGTCGCCGGCATGGCGCCGCGCGCGGTCTGGCGCCTGGGCGTGGGCCGCACCTTCCAGATCACCGCGACCTTTGCGTCCATGAGCGTGCGCGAGAACGTGCAGATGGCGCTGCTCTCGCACCACCGCAAGCTGGCCGGCTTCTGGCGTCCGGCGGCGAC
>CAIVVS010000212.1 GCA_903909415.1 uncultured Pseudomonadota bacterium
GGAACGAACGTCCCATCAACTTCGGCTGGTTTGAAGGCGATCCGAACATATTCCACCTAATGACGGGAACCGAACCAGTCGGTGAAGGTAAGGACGAGACACCGAGCTAGCCTGACTTGCTGGCAGCCGCAGGGCCCCATACGGAGCCTGAGCACGCGGGCGAAGCTGCCGGCGACGATCGAGTGGGAGTAGGTGCCGCCGCCGAGGGCGCGCGGCGGCATTTCTGCCGTACGCCCGGCACGGGCGCACTCCTGCGGGTGCAAGTCCCGCCACGAGTTGATCACAGCGAGTGAAGCGAAGCGCAACTGCATGAGGGTGACCGAGTGTGGGGAGGAAGCGTGGAGCGCAGCTGCGAGCCGATGAACAAGAACCGGATAGAAGGCGCTGCCGAGCAGGGCGAGCGGGCCACAAACCGCGAAGCTCTCGTGATCAAGGCGAAGCGGCGTAGATCCGGCGGTTGTGCAGCGAAGGAGTGCGTTCTTACCCGGGGAGATCTCGCCTTGCGCCTGAAGGGGCGACGGTGATGAGCCGGAGCGAGAAGTCAGCCGAGGCCGTAGTAGCTGCCGGCATGGAGCGAAGGGCTGAACGAGTGGAAGTGCACGAGGGTGTGCCGATGTCGAGGGCCATGCGTCAGATGCCGGAGCGATCCGGGCGGGACGGGGTAGTGCGCGGTGAAGCCGCGCGCGAAGCGTCCAGCGACGAAGCCCGCGGTCCGCGGCGCGACACCGAAGGCACAGGGTCAGGGTCGCTGCTTGCGGCGGCACTGACGAGAGAGAACCTGCAGCAGGCGTGGCGGCGGGTGAAGGCCAACAAGGGGTCGGCGGGGGTGGACGGTCTGGACATCGAACAGACAGGCCATTACCTGAAGGCCGCCTGGCCCGATATCCGCGACCGACTGCTGCGGGGGACGTACCGGCCTGCTCCGGTACGACGGGTGACGATCCCGAAGCCGGATGGTGGTCAGCGCGAGCTGGGCATCCCGACGGTGACGGACCGGTTGATCCAGCAGGCGTTGCTGCAGGTGCTGCAACCGTTGCTCGATCCCACCTTCAGCGAGCACAGCTACGGCTTCCGGCCGGGACGGCGTGCGCACGATGCGGTATTGGCCGCGCAGTCGTACGTGCAGTCTGGGCGGCGGGTCGTAGTGGACGTGGATCTGGAGAAGTTCTTCGACCGGGTCAACCACGACATCCTGATGGGCCGGCTGGGCAAGCGAATCGGGGACGCCGCAACTCTGCGGCTGATCCGTGCGTACCTCGATGCCGGGATCATGAGCGATGGAGTGATGCTGGAGCGGTATCAAGGCACGCCGCAAGGCGGGCCGCTGAGTCCGCTGCTGGCGAACGTGCTGCTCGACGAGGTGGACCGGGAACTGGAGTGGCGGGGCTACTGCTTCGCGCGCTATGCCGACGACTGCAACGTGTACGTGCGCAGTCTCAAGGCGGGTGCGCGGGTGATGGCGTTGCTGCGGCGGCTGTACGCGAGGTTGCGGCTCACGGTCAACGAGACCAAGAGCGCGGTGGCCAGTGCGTTCGGGCGCAAGTTCCTGGGGTATAGCCTGTGGGTGGCCAAGGGTGGCGAGATCAAGCGCCGCGTGGCCGACAAACCCATGGCGACGTTCAAGCAGCGAGTCCGGCAACTGACGCGGCGTTCGGGCGGACGCAGCATGGCCGAAACGGCCGCGCGGCTACGTCCCTACCTGCTGGGATGGAAAGCCTACTTCCGATTGGCGCAAACCCCCAAGGTCTGGCGTGAGCTGGACGAGTGGCTGCGTCATCGGCTGCGGGCGATCCAGCTCAAGCACTGGAAGCGCGGTACGACGATGTACCGCGAACTGAAAGCGCTGGGCGCGTCCGGCGCTGATGCCCATCGGGTCGCGGCCAACTCGCGACGCTGGTGGCGCAACAGCGCCGGGCAACTCAACCGCGTCCTGACGATCGCGTACTTCGATCGCTGGGGCGTTCCCCGTCTCTCATGACCTCAACCGCTCGAACCGCCCGGTGCGGACCCGCATGCCGGGTGGTGTGGGAGGGGTGGCCGGGGTAACCCGGTCCCCCTATCCCGATCGCGGGATGGCGAATCGTCCGAGGACATCCGGGGGCAGCGCGACCAACGCACGGCC
>CAIVVS010000213.1 GCA_903909415.1 uncultured Pseudomonadota bacterium
TGACCATGGCCTACACCGCGCACAAGGACACTTTCGCCCGCGACAACCTGCCGCCGAAGAAGCTCTGGCCCGAGATCATCCTCGACCGGCCCGAGCTGCAGTACCCGGCGCGCATCAACGCCGCCGCCGAACTGCTCGACCACATGGTGGCCACCGGCCATGGCGAGCGCCCCGCCATCCATGCCGAGGTCAACGGCGAGCGCTTCACCTGCACCTACCGCCAGCTGCTCACACGCGCCAACCAGATCGCCCACGTGCTGCAGAAGGACATGGGCCTGGTTCCCGGCAACCGCGTGCTGCTGCGCGGGCCGAACAACCCAATGATGGCCGCCTGCTGGTTCGCGGTGATCAAGGCCGGCTGCATCGCCGTGGCCACCATGCCGCTGCTGCGCGCCAAGGAACTGAAGGAAATGATCGACAAGGCGCAGATCACCGCCGCCCTGTGCGACATCCGGCTCAAGGACGAGATGGAGCTGGCGCGCGCCCAGTGCCCGGACCTGATGGGCGACGACCGCAAGGTGCTGTACTTCAACGACCCGCGCCGCGGCGGCCTGGAAGACCACCTCGAGTTCCACCCGGCCGAGTTCGACAACGTCGACACCGCCGTGGACGACGTGGCGCTGATCGCCTTCACCTCCGGCACCACCGGCCAGCCCAAGGGCACGATGCACTTCCACCGCGACATCCTCGCGATGTGCGACCTGTTCCCGCGCTCCACGCTGCTGTCCACGCCGGACGACGTCTTCTGCGGCACGCCGCCGCTGGCCTTCACCTTCGGCCTGGGCGGGATGCTGTGCTTCCCGCTGCGCCACGGCTCGTCCACCGTGCTGTCCGAGCGCCTCACCCCCGACCTGCTGCTCAAGACCATCCAGGACTTCAAGGCCACCATCTGCTTCACCGCGCCGACGTTCTTCCGCCAGATGGCGCCGCTTGTTGGACCGGGCGCGGGAAAGTACGACCTGTCCTCGCTCAAGAAGTGCGTCTCGGCCGGCGAAGCCCTGCCCGATGCCACGCGCCAGATGTGGAAGCAGGCCAGCGGCATCGACATCATCGACGGCCTGGGCTCCACCGAGATGATCCACATCTTCGTGTCCCACAAGCCCGAGGCCACGCGCCGCGGCGCCACCGGCCACGCGATCCCCGGCTACATCGCCACCGTGCTGGACGACGAGGGTCAGCCCTGCCCGCCCGGCGTGGTGGGCAAGCTCGCCATCAAGGGCGCCACCGGGTGCCGCTACTTGGCCGACGCGCGCCAGAAGGTGTACGTGCAGAACGGCTGGAACGTCACCGGCGACGCCTACAAGATGGACGAGGACGGCTACTTCTACTACCAGGCGCGCACCGACGACATGATCATCAGCGCCGGCTACAACATCGCCGGCCCGGAAGTGGAATCCGCCCTGCTCGCGCACGAAGCGGTGGCCGAGTGCGGCGTGGTGGGCGTGCCCGACGAGGAGCGCGGCCAGATCGTGAAGGCCTTCGTCGTGCTCAAGCCCGGCCACCCGGGCGACGCGGCCATGGTGAAGGCCCTGCAGGACTACGTGAAGGCCACCGTCGCGCCGTACAAGTACCCGCGGGCGATCGAGTTCCGGGATGCGCTGCCGCGGACGGAGACCGGGAAGCTGCAGAGGTTCCGGTTGAGGCAGGGGTAGCGTCGGACTTTCAGCACTTCAAAAGAGAATCCTGCAATCCAGATATCTGGACAAAGGAATCCAAGCATAGATTCTCTGCAAATCGGCTGACATCTCGTCCATCCCACGTTAGGATTTTCGTGGGAGGCCTCTTGATGTCCTCGTATTTCTTTCGCGTTGTCGTCGCCGTGCTCGCATCGACATTCGCCGTTCTCGGCCAGGTTAGATGCGCTTCGGCCCAGGTTCCATATCTGGAACCGCTGGACCCGTCGCGCAGACACCTGTTCGGCCAGCACTACAACCCCGAGAAGTACCGTGCCTGCCTGAATCAGATACGCGGAGCGGACATCCAGTGTGACTACCTGCGCCTGCGCAGGAAGGAACAGCCGGAATACTGGCCGAATCCCAACGTGCCGCGGCCCAAGCTCCCCGATCCACCCAGCCCACCGGTGTACAGAGAGGGCATGACAAGCAAGCAGTACTTTGATGCACTGTGCAAGGCAGAAGCCGGCGAGTTCATTTACCAGACCGTCGACAGCGTGCAGGGGGTGTACCAGATACGTCCGAGGGTTTCCGAAGAAGGCAATGCCGAACAGCAGGACCGCTACGTGATGGAGGATCCATTTGGTTACGGGTCTCCTCCGATTGATACCCCTCGTCAAATTGGGTTCTATCTAACCGGATTGGGGAGGTACCAATTCGTAGAAATCCCAGCGCCACCGTTGGGCCCTAATGATCAAGCTTATCGATCTCTATTTCATCCGAGCATGTTTTTTCCCAACCTCACGAAAGACGCCATTTATCGACTTTCTGGATACGACAGCAAATCACTCACATCGCTTAGGGCCGAGATACTCAAACGGCCAAGTGCTAAGTATGCGATTACGTGGCGGGGCATCGTTCGCCCCAAAGACCGAGAAATGGCAATTGCTGGCGGAGAGTTGATCGTACTGCGGCTGAAAGACAACGCCATTCTCGCAATACGCCGAGGCTTTCTACGGTCGGGATTCTCCAAATCACGGGATGGTATTTGGTGGGGAAATGCAGAAGCATGCCCAAATGTTAGTGCGGGCCTGTATGGCGCACGTCCATTTCTGTTCAAAGTGCTTCGCCCGTCTACGAGCGACCACAAACCATGAACTCATCGCAAGGCCTGCTAA
>CAIVVS010000214.1 GCA_903909415.1 uncultured Pseudomonadota bacterium
CCGCCACCCAGGGTGATGTCCCCGCCGTTGGACACCAGGCTGCCGTCCACCTTGATGCCGCCGGCGGCCGAGGCCACGCCATTGTCGTTGCCGGAATTCAGCACGATGTTGAGCGCGTTGCCACCGCCGGTGGCGCGGATCTGCGCACCCGCGTCGATCAGGATGTTGCCCGCCGCCTGCAGGGTCAGCGTGGCCGACACCCCGGAATTCTTGTTGATGTCCACCGCGCCGTTGCCATCGGCCGTGCCCTTGACCGTGATGTTGCCGGTCTCGCCGCCGGTGGAACCGGTGGTGACGGTCACGCTCGTGCCGCCCTTGAGCGTGGTCTCGATGGTCGAGGCCAGGATGTTGGCCCCGGTGCCGCTGGCGTCGAAACCGGTATTGCCGGTGGAAGCCGCGTTGGAAATGGTCAGGTTGAACGGGTCCAGCAGCCACTGGCCGCCCGCACCGTTGGCGGCGCTGGCATTCACCGAACCCGTGGCGTTGAGGATGTCCTTGCCACTGGTCTCGACGAAGCCGCCATTGCCGGACTGGGCGCCGCCGCGCGCGCTGATCGCGCCGGCGAAGTTGGTGACCTCGTTGGACCAGAGCACCACCTTGCCGCCGTCGCCCGCCTGGCGCGCATCCGCGTGGATGGTTGCGCCCTCGGCCATGAAGGCGCGGCTGGCGTTCTGGATGTCGGCGTTGCCGCCCTTGTAGTCGCCGCCGGCCAGCACCGTGCCGCCGCCCGCGTCGCCGGACACGTCGATGCGCGTGCCGGCATTGAGGCCAACCCGCTCCCCGAGCAATTGCACCGTGCCGCCGGTCGCAGCCGTCCGGGCCGAGGAAGGCCCGGCCGCCGTCGGCGGCAGCGAGTTGATCGCCTCGATGAATCCGTCCACCAACAGCGTGCCCTGCTCGGCCTGCACCGTGACGGTGCCGCCCTGCACGCCGCTCGCCTCGATGCGGGAACCGGCATCGAGCGTGATGTCCTTCTTCGCGCGGAACACGATCTTGCCGGTCGCCGCGTCCACCGACGCCGCGCTGGCGCTGACGGTGCCGCTGTTGCGGATGGCGGTGCCGAAGATGCCGATACGCCCGGAGTTCGCGACCACCTGGCCGACGTTGAGCACCTCGTTGTCCGGCGCGGTGAGTTCGACGCGCACGTGCGGCGAACCGGCGTTCACCAGTTCGACGGTCTTGCCGGCGGCGAGGATCACCTCCCCGGTGGGGCTGGTGATGACGCCGTGGTTCTCCACGTTGGGCGCGACCAGGTACACCGGTCCGCCGTTGGCCTTGATCGTGCCTTGGTTGACGATGCGTCCGGCGCCGATCTGCTCGTCGAACTTGAACTTGCCGGCGAGGAAATCCGCATCAGACAGACGCAGCGAGCTTGCAACGAAACCGGCGGTGTCGATCACCGCGCCACCGCCGATGAACACGCCGTTGGGGTTGATCAGGAACACCTTGCCGTTGGACAGCAGCTGGCCCATCAGCGCGCTGATCTCGGACCCGGTGACGCGGTTGAGCACCGCGCTGGCCGAGCCCTGCTGGATGAAGCGCGTGATCTCGTCCGGGCGGATCGAGAAAGCCTGCCAGTTGATGATCGCGCCGGGCGAGTTGGTGATGTTCAGGGTGTTGCCGGACGCCTGGATGCTGGCGCTACCCGAAACGACGGTGGCGCCGGTCGGGTTGGCCTGGGCGCCCGCGGCGAAGCAGGAGGCGACCGCGAGGGCCGCGAGCTTGTGGCGCAGCACCGGTTCGGACGTGCCGGAACGGCGCAAACGGGCCCCGGAGGACGGCGATTTGCGCGTACGCCCAGCGGCAACTAGTGCCGCGCTGCGACCAAGTTTCGACATCCCGACCACCTCCCGGGAACCCTGGCTCCGCCCAGCTGCGGAAACGAGAGTCACCCGCATTTAAAATAACCAGCAAAAACAGCAACTTAACCGAATATAGCGATGGGCCCTTTCCAGCAAAATCATGCTAGCACAAGGGCTCCATGCGACCAACCTCAATATGGGGGTAAGTGGAGCAAAGTTCACGCCACGCAAAAAACTGTTACATGGCCCGGAATAGTCCAGGACGGCGTGGGGGAAGCAAGCGGCGGGGAGCCGCCAGGCGGAACGGGAATCGTTCCCGCTCGGCGAGGGTCAGAACACGTAGGCCATGCTGGCGTGCATGCGACCGTCGCCCTTGGTCTGGACGCCGCCGATGTCGATCACCCGGCCAAAATCCATGCGCAGGCTGAAATTGGTGCCTTGGGAGATGCGAATCCCGAAACCCCAGCTGGAAATCGTCTGCCTGTGCACTTCCGCCGCCAGAGGTTCGTTGCGCTGCACCATGGCAAAGTCGTAGAACAGGACCGCGCGGGCACGGATGCCGGTGGTCCAGTTGATCGAACTGCCGAAGTCCGGCGAATAGATTTCGCCAGTTCCCCGGTAGCCGTAGTCGTTGGTGATCTCGCGCTCCAGGAAGCCGCGCACCGAATCCGACCCGCCCACGCCGAACTGCTCTCCGGAGACCAGCTTGTCCCGCGTCATCTGCCCGTTGAAAGCCAGGCGCATCTGGATGTCGTTGGAGAATGCCTGGTTGAAGTTCGCGCCGTAGCGGTAGATGGTGTAGCCGGGCCGGGCACCGGCACGCGACGCCTCGAAGTCCCTGGATGACCCGTCGTTGCCGCCGGGCATGTTCTGCGTATAGCCCACGTTGAAGGACATCTCGTTGGAGGCGCCCCGCAACGTGCCCAGCCAGGCAAGGTTGAACGGGTGCACCGTGACGTCCGGCACGAGTTGCACGCCGCCGCCGGGCGCGGTGATCCGGTTGCCGTAGGCGCGGTAGTCGAAGCCGAACTGCAGCCGGTGCTCCAGGTCGCCGATGCGCCTGAGGTTGCGGTTGTAGCGCAGGCCGAATATGGAACCGCTGCCTGCCACGTTGAACAGGTTCTGGACAACGCCGGAGTTCACGTTGGAATAACCCACGCTCATCTCGACCGAGTCGCCCAACGAGTACAGCGGGATCTTGTAGGACATGCCGAAGATGAACACCTTCTTGTTCGGCCAGGCGCGCAGCTTGTTCGAATAGTCGGGGTCATGCGGCGAGGTCACGTACTGCATGGACAACACGTGGTCGCGGTTCCAGAGGTTGCTGTGCTGGAAACCCATGCCGGTGCGGAAGATGCCGGTCTGGGCGGTTCCGGTGTTGTCCAGGGTGACGCTGTACTTGACCGGCTTCTCGTCGGACACGCGCACCACCGCGTCGACCTCGCCCTCCTCCTGCGAACCGCGAAGCAGCACGGTCGTCTGCTTCGCGGGCGACTCGTTCGCCACGCGCAGGACCTCGGCGATCTCGTTGATGTTGGGCGAGGTGCCGGGCGTCAGGTTGGGCACGCTGCGGCGGATGTTTTCCTCGTCGAAGTTCTTGTTTCCCTCGACGACCACCTTGCCGATCTTGGCTTCCACCACCTTGAAGCGGACCTCGCCCCTCTCGAGTTCCTGCTCCGGCAGGATCACCTGGACCGCGCTGTAGCCGAGGGCCGAGTAGACCTTCTCCAGCGCCTCCAGGCCGCGCTGGACGTCGGCGAACGAGCGGCCCTTGCCGGCGAAAGGGGCCAGCACCGCGTCGATGCGCTCCTTCGTGATCAAGGTCGAACCCTCGACCACGAAACGCTGGATGTCGAAACGCGGTTCCTGCGCATGAACGCGAACGGCCGCGAGAGCGGCCAGCAATGCAAGCGTGACGAATTTGAGCGTGGACCTCAGCAATCCCGCACCATGCTGTTTTGTCGCCGGATCCGGCGCACCAAGCGGGAGCCTGCCAGAACAAGCCTCCGACCGGCAATTATAGGAACGAGACGCCTTTAATTTCAAGGATTTACAACCCATTCCTGACATTGCGCCACGAGCTGTTGCCCGGAAACCACAGGTTATACTGGCGGTCTTCCGCGTCTCGGGAGATGAGAATGACTGCGGGATTGTCGGGCCAAGGGTGAACCCATGTCAAAGCAAATCAAACACGCACGCTTGCTGATCCTGGGCTCAGGCCCGGCCGGATACACGGCCGCCATCTACGCCGCGCGCGCCAACCTGAACCCGGTATTGCTCACGGGCATGGCGCCCGGCGGGCAACTGACCACCACGACAGAGGTGGACAACTGGCCGGCCGACGTGGACGGCGTACACGGTCCAGCACTGATGGAGCGCTTCCAGAAACACGCGGAGCGCTTCGAGACCGAAATCGTCTTCGACCAGATCCACACCGCCCACCTTCGCGAGAAGCCCATTCGCCTGGAAGGCGACTCGGCGACCTACACCTGCGATGCGCTGGTGATCGCCACCGGCGCCTCGGCACGCTACCTCGGCCTTCCGTCAGAACAGAAGTTCATGGGCAAAGGCGTCTCGGCCTGCGCGACCTGCGACGGGTTCTTCTACCGCAAGCAGGACGTGGTCGTGGTCGGCGGCGGCAATACCGCCGTGGAAGAAGCCCTGTACCTTTCGAACATCGCCAACCACGTGACGGTGGTGCACCGGCGCGATGCGTTCCGCGCCGAGAAGATCATGCAGAAGAAGCTGTTCGACCGGCCCAACGTGACCATCAAGTGGAATCACGTGCTCGACGAGGTCCTGGGCGACGCCAAGGGCGTCACCGGCGTGCGCATACGCAGCAGCGATGGCGCGAGTACTGAGGACATCGCGGCGCCCGGCTTGTTCATCGCGATCGGCCACACGCCTAACACCGCTTTGTTCGAGGGCCAGCTGGACATGAAGGGCGGCTACATCGTCACCCGCTCCGGCACCGAGGGCGATGCCACTGCGACCAGCATTCCCGGCGTGTTCGCGGCCGGCGACGTGCAGGACCACGTGTACCGCCAGGCGGTCACCAGCGCCGGCACCGGCTGCATGGCGGCGCTTGATGCCGAGAAGTACCTGGACGCGCTGCACTGAGGACGGATCGGTGCCGGCATGGCCAGCCACGGTTCAAGACCGCCCGCACTGACCTCGGGCAGGCGATCCGGCAAGCCGGCGCTGGCCGAAGGCGAACGCTTGCTGTTCCGGGAAGCCGTGCAGGGCGCGACCCCATTGAAGGCCACCCAGCGCGCAGCGCCGGCGCCAGTCACCGCGGTGGCCCGGAAACCCTCCGACGCCACACGGCTTGAGCCCGCGAAAGTCGCCGCAGCCAACCATTCCGCGCGCACGCCCCGACCGGTCGCCCCGCCGGCCGTGCGTGTGCAGGACGACCACGGGTCAGAGCCGGCCTGGCTGAGGCCTGCCGTCGGCCGCGACGTGTTGCGCAAGCTGCGCCACGGCGCATGGGGCGCGCCCGCCAGGCTGGACCTTCACGGATTGCGCGCCGACGAGGCCGGACACAGGCTCGAGGGCTTCATCGACGAGGCGCTGTCGCGCGGGCTGCGCGTTGTCTGCGTGATCCACGGCAAGGGCCTTGGCTCACCCGGCGGCGAACCCGTGCTGCGCGAGCGCGTCAGGCAGGTACTGTCACACTGCGGGGATGTTCTCGCGTTCGTCCCGGCACCACCCGCCCTGGGCGGAACAGGGGCGTTGCTTGCCCTGCTGAAAAGGACGCGCGACTGAAGCTTCCGGCCCTGACCTGAACGGGCCACGACCGCTGCAAAGGCTCAGATCGCAGACTCGCCGGACTCCCCGGTGCGGATGCGCACCACCTGGTCGATCGAGGTCACGAAGATCTTGCCGTCGCCGATCTTGCCGGTACGTGCTGCCTTGATGATCGCTTCCACCGCGCCATCGACCATCTTGTCGGACACCACGACCTCGACCTTCACCTTGGGCAGGAAGTCCACGACATACTCGGCGCCCCGGTACAACTCCGTGTGGCCCTTCTGGCGGCCGAAGCCCTTGACCTCGGTCACGGTGAGCCCGGAGACACCCACCTCGGCGAGCGCCTCGCGCACTTCGTCCAGCTTGAACGGCTTGATGACGGCTTCAATCTTCTTCATGTCTGCTCCCAGTCGGCCGCGGGGCCAGGCAATGCGACAGTATAGGGGCGCTCGCCCGCGCCGTCACCCACGGGTGCGGCCGAAGGGGCGCACGGGTGCGGCCGAAGGGGCGCACGGCCTTCGCTATTCGTAGGGCTCGCGGTACCGCGAGGTGATCGGGTAGCGCCAGTCCTTGCCGAAGCCGCGGTGCGTCACGCGTATGCCCACCGGCGCCTGGCGGCGCTTGTACTCGTTGCGGTGCAGGAGTTCGACCACGCGGCGCACGTCGGCCGCGCTGCGCCCCCGCGCGATGATCTGCGCCGGGCTCATGTCGTTCTCCATGTAGTCGGCGATGATGGCATCGAGTTCGTCATACGGCGGAAGGCTGTCCTGGTCGGTCTGGTCGGGACGCAGTTCGGCCGAAGGCGCCCGCGTGATGATGCGCTCCGGAATCACCGGCGACACAGTGTTGCGCCAGCGCGCCAGCCGGTACACCAGCGTCTTGGCGATGTCCTTGATCACCGCGAAACCACCGGCCATGTCGCCATAGAGCGTTGCGTAGCCCACGGCCATCTCCGACTTGTTGCCGGTGGTCAGCACGATGGAGCCGTGCTTGTTGGACAGTGCCATCATGATGGTGCCCCGGATGCGCGCCTGGAGGTTCTCCTCGGTCGCATCCACCGGCTTGCCCGCGAAGTCCTTCTCCAGCGCCGACAGGAACGAATCGAACACCGGCCGTATCGCGATCTCGTCGTAGCGCACGCCCAGGTTGGCGACGATGGCGCGCGAATCCTCCAGGCTGATGCCGGCGGTGTACTGGGTCGGCATCATCACCGCGCGCACCCTGTCCGCGCCGAGCGCGTCGCAGGCGATCGCCAGAACCAAGGCCGAGTCGATGCCGCCCGACAGGCCGATCAGCGCGCCGGGGAAGCCGTTCTTGCCCAGGTAGTCCCGCACGCCCAGGCAGAGGGCGCGGTAGACCTCGGCCTCTTCCCCTTGCTGCGCCACGCGTTTCCCCGCGACCGGTTGTCCGCCGTCGATGCGAACGATCCCCAGCTCCTCCTCGAAGGCAGCGAACTGGTGGGTGACCTCGCCCCGGGCATCGAGCACGAAGGAAGCGCCGTCGAAAACCAGTTCATCCTGCCCGCCGACAAGGTTGGCAAAAGCCAGGGGGATGCCTGTCTCGCGCACCCGCTCGCGCATCACGCCGTAGCGCGAACCCTGCTTGCGGACATGGTAGGGCGAGGCGTTCAACACGAGCAGCAACTCGGCGCCGGCCTCGCGCGCGGCGCGCGGCGCAACCGCAACCCAGGCGTCGCCGGCGCGCGCCGGGTCCAGCGCGACATTGGGGTTGGCAGTGACCGGGCCCTGCGGGCCCCAGACGTCCTCGCAGATGTTCACGCCCAGTTTCACGCCTCGGCACTCGAACACGCAGGCCGCGTCGCCGGTGCTGAAGTAGCGCTCCTCGTCGAACACGGTGTAGTTCGGCAGCGTGCGCTTGTCGTAGCACGCGATCGCCCGGCCGCCGCGCAACACGGACGCCGAGTTGTAGCGCCGGCCCGCCGACCGGCGCGGGTGGCCGACGACCAGCGTGAGCACGGGCGACAGCGCATTCAGGCGCGTCGCGAGCGCCCCGAGCGCGGCTTCACAGTCACGGAAAAATCCCGCGCGCAGAAGCAGGTCCTCGGGCGGGTAGCCGCACAGCGCAAGCTCCGGGGTGAGCACCAGGTCCGCGCCGGCGGCGAGCGCCTTCTCGCATGCAGACAGGATGCGGTCCACGTTTCCGCCCAGGTCGCCCACCGTGGGGTTGATCTGGGCCAGCGCGAGGACGAGGGACTTGGAAGCGGCTGCGGGAAGCATCGCCGAAAGTGTATCACCGGCCCTGCGACCATCCTCCCGCATCGGGCACCGCGCGCGCTATCGGCCTTGCCGCTGCGGCCCCGCGGCCGAATAATGCCGGCATGCCGAAACTCCGCGTACTCGACTCCCTGTCCAGCGTGCCCGCCGCCGACTGGGACGCGCTGGCGGGAGACCACCCGATGCTGTCCCACGCCTTCCTGCACGCGCTGCACGAGACAGGCTGCGCGAGCGAGCGATCCGGCTGGTCGCCCCAGTACGTCACGGCGTGGGAAGACGGCCGGCTGCGCGGTGCGATGCCGGTGTACCTCAAGTCGCACTCCTACGGCGAGTACGTATTCGACTGGGCCTGGGCCGATGCCTACCAGCGCCACGGCCTGGCCTACTACCCCAAGGCGCTTTGCGCCATCCCGTTTTCACCCGTCACCGGATCGCGGCTGATGGCGCACGACGCGGCGACAAGGGCATTCCTCGCGGATGCGGCGCTGACGCTGGCGGGGCAGGTCTCGTCATTGCACGTCCTGTTTCCAGACGAGGACGAGGCCGAACTGCTGCGCGCGCGCGGCATGATGCTGCGAACCGGCGTGCAGTTCCACTGGCACAACGCCGGCTACGCCGATTTCGAGCAGTTCCTCGCCCAGATGTCGCACGACAAGCGGAAGAAGATCCGCCAGGAACGGCGCAAGGTGCGCGAGGCCGGCGTGACTTTCTCGCGCCTGAGCGGCGCGGACATCACCGACGAGCACTGGCGCTTCTTTGCGCGCTGCTACGACGGCACCTATCGCGCCCACCACTCCACGCCCTACCTGAACCTGGCCTTCTTCCGGCGCATCGGCGAGGCGATGGCGGACAATGTCCTGCTGGTGGTGGCCCACCTGGACGGCAAGCCGGTGGCTTCGGCGCTCAACCTCTTCTCGGCGGGAACGCTTTACGGCCGCTACTGGGGCGCGATCGGCTACCTGCCCAACCTGCATTTCGAGACCTGCTACTACCAGGCCCTGGAGTTCTGCATCGAGCGCGGCATCAAGGTGTTCGAGGGCGGCGCGCAGGGCGAACACAAGCTGTCGCGGGGCTTCCTGCCGGTGCAGACGCGCTCGGCGCACTGGCTCGCGCACCCGGAGTTCGCCGACGCGGTGGAGCGCTTCCTCGAACGCGAGGCCGCGGGCATGTCGCACTACCTGAGCGAACTGAACGAGCGTGCGCCGTTCAGGAAGGATTCCGGACCAACCGGGAGTCCGGCGACAGCGGCAGGGCCTGCTACTGCGCAGGACTAGTAGCGCGGCTTCTTGCGCGCGCGCGAGAACCGCGCAAGCCCGTCGGTGATTTCCTTCTTGGCCTCTTCCGGCCCGACCCAGCCGCGGACCTTCACCCACTTGCCGGGCTCGAGGTCCTTGTAGTGCTCGAAGAAATGCGCGATGCGCGTCAGTTCGCCCACCGGCAGGTCGCGCGGGTTGGCGATCCCATGGTAGAGCGGGGTGAGCTTGTCGATCGGAACCGCGAGCACCTTGGTATCCTCGCCCGCCTCGTCTTCCATCTTGAGCATGCCGATCGGCCGGCAGCGCAGCACCACGCCCGACAGCAGCGGAACCGGGCTCAGCACCAGCACGTCGACCGGGTCGCCGTCGCCCGACAGCGTGCGGGGCACGTAGCCGTAGTTGCAGGGGTAGTGCATCGCCGTGGACATGAAACGGTCCACGAACATCGCCCCGGTTTCCTTGTCCACCTCGTACTTGATCGGATCCGCGTTCATCGGGATCTCGATGATCACGTTGACGTCATTGGGGACGTCGCGACCGGCGGTGACTCGGTCGAGGTTCATCCTTGCTTGTCACGCGCCTTGGGAATGCCGCCCAGCAGCGCCGCGACCTGGCGCCGCGGCCCGGTACCGTAGCCGCCTGATCCGGAGCCCGCCGGGGCAGGCGCCGAGGTGGAAGGCTGGTATGGCTGGCTGAATATCGGATCGCTGCTGCGCGAGGCAGCGGGACGCGAAGGCGCAGGCCGTGCCGCAGCAGGCGCGCCGGTCAGCGAACCGCGATCCTCGCGCGAAGGCCGGTCACGACCCCGGTCTGCACCGCGCTCGCCGCCCCTGTCCCGGCCGCGCTCGCCACCTCGGTCACCGCCTCGCTCACTGCCGCGGTCCGCCCCACGCTCGGGCCGTCCGCCGCGCCCGCCTGCGGGCCGCGAATCCGCGTCCATCGCCGCCGCGGTGCCGGCATCGGTGCCGAAGCCCGGGATGATCTCGCGCTCGGGGGTCATCTTGATCATCTTCTCGATCGCCTCCAGGCGCTCGAGTTCCTCGGAGCACACCAGCGACACCGCACGGCCGAGCGCGCCGGCGCGGCCGGTCCGGCCGATGCGGTGCACGTAGTCCTCGGGCGACTGCGGCAGCTCGAAGTTCACCACGTAGGGCAGGCCCTCGATGTCCAGCCCGCGCGCGGCGACGTCGGTCGCCACCAGCACCGCGGCCTTGCCGGACTTGAAGTCATCCAGCGCCTGGGTGCGTTCGGTCTGGGTCTTGTCGCCATGGATGGCGGCAGCCTGGATGCCGTCGCGCTGCAGCTGGTAGGCAAGCCGGTTGGCGCCCAGCCGCGTGCCGCAGAACACCAGCACCTGGGTCATGTTGCGCGTACGCAGAAGGTGCGCCAGCAGGTCGCGCTTCTTCTCGCGCGGGACCGGGTGGATCACGTGGGTGATCGTCGTCGCAGTGGCATTCTGGCGGGCGACCTGCACCATCACCGGGTCGGTCAGCATGGTGTCGGCCAGCGACTTGATCTCGTTGGAGAAGGTCGCCGAGAACAGCAGGTTCTGGCGCTGCTTGGGCAGCAGCGAAATGATGCGGCGCACGTCGGGCACGAAGCCCATGTCCAGCATGCGGTCCGCCTCGTCCAGGACGAAGGCCTCGACGGAGGGGAACGACAGCGTCTTCTGCTGCACGTGGTCGAGCAGCCGGCCGGGCGTGGCGACCAGGATCTCGACGCCCGCGCGCAGCGCCTGGGTCTGCGGGTCCATCGGCATGCCGCCGTAGACCACGGTGCTGCGCAGCGGCAGGAACTTGCCATAGAGCTGCACGCTCTCGTGGACCTGCACTGCGAGCTCGCGCGTCGGGGTGAGGATCAGCGCACGCACCGGGTGGCGCGCTGGCGAGGCGCTGGTGTTGGCGTGGCGGGACAGGCGCTGCAGGATGGGCAGCACGAAGCTGGCGGTCTTGCCGGTGCCGGTCTGGGCGCCGCCCATCACGTCGCGGCCGGCCAGCACCAGGGGTATCGCCTGCGCCTGGATCGGCGTCGGCTCGGTGTAGCCCTGCTCCTCCACCGCGCGCAGCAGGGGAGGGATCAGTTCAAGATCGGCGAAACCGGACAACGCAACACTCCTTGAAGGCCTGGCGGGAAACCGAAGATTTTACCAGTCCGGCCCGGTTTCCGTGAGAAAATTCAGCGAGTTATCGCCATTTTCCCGCATTTTCCGCCCCGTCCGCCCCCGAAAGTCCCGGCGCAAGCGCCTGCCGACCCCCGCCTGCCATGATCAGCCTGAAGAAAATCACCCTCGCCCGCGGCGCCAAGCGCCTGCTCGAAGACGCCAGCGCCACCATCAATCCCGGGCGCAAGCTCGGCCTGGTGGGGGCCAACGGCTGCGGCAAGTCCACCCTGTTCGCGCTGATGACCGGGGAACACCACCTCGACGCCGGCAACCTGGAGATGCCCGGCGGCCTGACGGTGGCTCGCCTGGCGCAGGAGGTGGACCCAACCGAGGCCAGCGCGCTGGATTTCGTGCTGGACGGGGACCGGGTGCTGCGCGCGACCGAGAAAGAGATCGAGGACGCGCATGACTCGGGCGATGGCCACCGGATCGCCGCCGCGCACGAACGCATGACGGAGATCGACGGCTTCTCCGCGGCGCCGCGCGCGCACAGCGTGATCGCCGGCCTGGGCTTCGCCCCGGGCGATGCGGAGCGGCCGGTGAGCGCCTTCTCCGGCGGATGGCGCATGCGCCTGGCGCTGGCCCAGGTGCTGCTGTCGCGCGCGCAATTGCTGCTGCTGGACGAGCCGACCAACCACCTGGACCTGGACGCCATCCTCTGGCTGGAGGCCTGGCTGGCGCGCCATGACGGCACGCTGTTGGTGATCTCGCACGACCGCGAGTTCCTGGACTCGGTGGTCGATGGCGTGATCAGCTTCGAGGGCACCACGCTGCGCGAATACACCGGCAACTACACCGCGTTCGAGTCGGCGCGCGCCGAGTACCTGTCCAACGTGCAGTCGGCCTACCGCCGGCAGCAGGAGGAGATCGCGCGCATGCGCGGCTTCATCGACCGCTTCAAGGCGAAGGCCTCCAAGGCACCGCAGGCGCAGAGCCGCATGAAGGCGCTGGCGCGCATGGAAAAGATCGCGCCGGCGCATGTGGACTCGCCGTTCGACTTCCGCTTCCGCGACATTCCGGCCGCGCCCGACCCGCTACTGGCGCTGGACCATGCGTCGGCGGGCTACGGCGGCACGGCCATCATCTCCGGCGTGCGCATCGCGATCCGCCCCGGCGAGCGCGTCGGCATCCTGGGGCGCAACGGCGCGGGCAAGTCCACGCTGGTCAAGCTGCTCGCCGGGACGCTGGAACCCATGGCGGGCGAACGGCGCGAGGGCAAGGGGCTGGCGATCGGCTACTTCGCGCAGCACCAGGTCGAGACGCTGGACGAAAAGGCCACGCCGCTGGAGATGATCACGCGCCTTGACCGCAGGCAGCGCGAGCAGGACCTGCGAAGCTTCCTGGGCGGCTTCGGCTTCCCCGGGGACATGGCGACCACGCCCTGCGGCCCGTTCTCCGGCGGCGAGCGCGCGCGCCTGGCGCTGGCGCTGATCGTGTGGCAACGGCCCAACCTGCTGCTGCTGGACGAACCGACCAACCACCTGGACCTGGAAACCCGCGAGGCCCTGACCACCGCGCTGCAGGACTTCGAGGGCGCCATCGTGCTGGTGTCGCACGACCGCCACCTGCTGCGCACCACCGCCGACGAACTCTGGCTGGTGGCCGGCGGCGTGGTCACCGACTACGATGGCGACCTGGAGGATTACCGGAAACTGTCGCTGGAGCGCGACCGCTCCGCGCGCGGCCCGGCCGGTGCCTCGCGCCGCGACGAGCGCCGCGAGCAGGCCAGGGCGCGCGAGGCGCAGGGATCGCGCCGCAAGGAACTGGACAAGCGACTGCGCGCGCTGGAGCGGGACATGGCCAAGCGGAACGAAGAGCGCAAGGCGATCGAGACGGAACTCGCCGACGCGGATTTCTACGCGCGCACGCCGCCCGAGCAACTGCAAAAGCGCATTCGCGCTGCCGCAGACGCCGCCGGCAAGGTCGAGCAGCTCGAGGCCGAGTGGCTGGAGATCCAGGGCGAACTGGAATCCATGCAGGCCGGCGCCTAGCAGCCCGGCAAATGCCTGGAAAGGAACCGCGCGACAGGCGCGGAGCGCGGTCCGCAGCGACCCGGCCAGGCTCAGTTCAGCAGCGCCCCTCCGTTCGCGGCATCACCCGCGGGCACGCCGGCATCCGGCAGCGACAGCCGCAGGTCCCAGTCCGAGGCGTGGACCGCCTTCTGCAGCAGCGTGCAGCTGGCGTGCAGCAGGGTCGCATCCAGGGTCAGGCTGATGCCCTGCCCTTCCATGGGCTGAAGCGTCAACACCGCCAGCCCGGCAGCGTCACGCCCGGTGTGGATGCGCGCCACCAGGATGGCCGCCTCGCCGAGCGGGCGCTCGCGCACCTCGGGCTCGTAGGGCCGAGAGAAATCCGCCTGGCGCACCGCCTGCTCATGCTGGAAGCCCAGCACCGCATCGCGGGCCAGCGGGTCGGCGTGCAGCGCCAGCTCCGGACTGGTGCGCGCCAGACCCACCAGCGCCGGCCACAACAGTTTCACGCAGCGCCGGGTGAGTGCCAGCACCACCTCGCTGCCCTGGTCGGTGGCCACGCGCACCAGCACGCGGTCATCCAGCGGTTGGTACTCGATCTTCAGCTGGCTGAGCTTCATGGAAATGCTTCCGTGTCATCAACCCCATTCTAGCCGCGCCGGCGTTTGCAACCCCGTGCCCATCCCGCTGCCTGCCTCCAGGGTCACGAGTCGGGACGCGAAGCGAGTCGCCCCCGTCTTCCCGCAACGCACCGTCGCCAGCGGCCCGCGGAGCCGCCCGTGCGGCGCTGCTACACTGCGCCGCGATGAACCAGCCCTCCGACGAGGCCCTGATGCTGCGCTATCGCGACGGTGATGCCGCGGCTTTCGACCTGCTGTATTCGCGCCATCGCGGCGGCATGTACCGCTACCTGCTGCGCCAGTCGGGTGCACCGGCCGTGGCCGAAGAGCTCTACCAGGATGTCTGGGCGCGCATCATCCAGGCGCGCGGGCGCTATGAGCCGCGCGCGAAGTTCGCGACCTGGGCCTACCGCATCGCGCACAACCGCCTGATGGACCATTTCAGGGCCGCTGGAATCCCGCTTGCCGAGCCGGAGGCGCAGGAACTGGAGGAGTTGCCGGATGACGCGCCAGCGGCCTGGGAAACACTGGACCGCGAGCGAGCGGCGAGCAGGATCGCCGAGGCGGTGGCGCAACTCCCGCCTGCGCAGCGTGATGCGTTCCTGATGCAGCATGAAGCCGGACTGTCGCTTGAGGAGATCGCCCAAGCCACCGGCACCAGCCGGGAGACGGTGAAAAGCAGGCTACGCTACGCGATGACCAAGCTGCGCGAACGCCTTCAGCCGCTCAAGGAGGGCACGTGAACGACGAACCGCAAGGCAGCAGGCGCGACACAGCGATATCAAGCCTGTATCGCGAGGCCGCGAGCGAGGTGCCGCCCGCGTCGCTGGATGCAGCCGTGCTCCGGCGCGCGCATGCGGCGGTGAAGGACAACCCGGCCCGCGCCTCGCGCTGGTCCTGGGGCGGCTGGCAGACGCGTTTCGCCGTCCTCGCCACGGTGGTGATGAGCTTCACGCTGCTGCTCGTCTACCAGCAGGCAGCACAGGAAGGCCACGGGATGCAGGCGATCCAGAAGATCACCGAACCCGGCACCGCAGGCACCGCGCGGCAGCGTGCGGTGGACGCTGCCCCGGGATCCCTTGCCGCGCCCGGCGTTGCTCCGCCACCTGCCGGAAAGGTCGCGCCCGATCGCGTCGCCGCAGGCACGGGTGCGCGGAGCGAAGCCAGTCCCGCCGGGCCCGCTGCGAATGCCAACGCGGGGTTCCAAGCCGGGATGCCCGCCCCATCGGTATCTGCGCCCATGACGGCGCCCCCCGCAGCGCCGGTGCCCGTGCCGCCGCAGGCCTTCCCGCCGCCTGCGGCGCCGGCCCCGGCCAGCGAAGCGCCGCGAGCCGTGCAGCGCTCGCAGGAGGCGGAAGGTCGCGCGCGCGACGTCACGCCGGGACCCGCGCCAGCGGCGGCAGCGTCGCGGCCGGGCGCAGCGGCCAGTCCACCAGCGGCGCCTGCCGCGACGGTGCGACCGCTGGATGAATGGCTTTCCCGGATTCGCGAGCTGCGCAGGCAAGGGAAGCAGGCGGAGGCCGTGCGCGAACTGGAAGCCCTGCGCAGGCAGTATCCGGAGTTCAAGCTGCCGGAGGACCTGCTCGTTCCCTGATTGCAGCGCGACGAGGCTCGTTCGCGTGCCGTCCCGGCGCCTTGCCGCCCGCCGCGCCGACTCCTGCGCCGCGTGCCGCGCAGGCTTTCACGCCGCGTGCCGCGCAGGCTTTCACGCCGCGTGCCGCGCAAGGGCCCACGCCACATGCTCCCGCACCAGCGCAGAGGCATGCTCACGGCGGGATTCCAGCGCGAGCAGTACCTCGCGGATGCGGGGCGCGTTGCCCAGGCCCACGGCAAGGTTGCGCAGCCAGCGTTCGTGGCCGATGCGCCGGATCGCACTGCCGGCGAGCCTTGCCTCGAACTCCGCCTCGTCCCAGGCGAACAGCGACACCAGCGACGCATCGTCCAGGCCGTTGCGGACCTGGAAGTCTTCCTCCGCGCTCAGCTTCGCGAAACGGTTCCACGGACAAACCAGCTGGCAGTCGTCGCAACCGTAGACGCGGTTGCCGATGAGCGGGCGGAACTCGACCGGGATGCTGCCCTTGAGTTCGATGGTCAGGTAGGAGATGCACCTCCTCGCATCCAGCATGAACGGTGCCGTGATGGCCCCGGTCGGACAGGCGTCGATGCAGCGCGTGCAACTGCCGCAGTGCTCATCCACCACCGCATCCACCGGCAACGGCAGGTCGGTGTAGATCTCGCCCAGGAAAAAGCCGGAGCCGGCATCGCGCGACAGCAGCAGCGTGTGCTTGCCGCGCCAGCCAAGCCCGGCCTTGCGGCCCAGTTCGACTTCCATCACCGGGGCGGAGTCGGTGAACACGCGATGGCCGAACGGGCCGGCCTCGGCGGCGATGCGCTCGGCCAGCGACTGCAGCCTTGCGCGCAGCACCTTGTGGTAATCGCGCCCCAGCGCATAGCGGGCGACATAAGCCCGAGCCGGATCGCCCAGCACCGCCCGCGCGTCGGCTGACGCGGCGCCATAGCTCATGCGCGCGGTGATGACGCGCAGCGTGCCCGGGACCAGTTCAGCCGGGCGCGAGCGCCTCGCCCCGTGCCTTTCCATATAATCCATCTCGCCGTGCATGCCGGCGGCGACCCATTGCGACAGCCGCTCCCCGGCCTGCTCCAGGTCCGTATCGCTGACTGCAACGGCATCGAACCCGAGTTCGCGTCCCCAGGCCTTGATGGCCAGCGCGAGCATCGCCGGGTCCGCAGCGCGCGCGTCCGTGGCGTGCAAGGCGGGCTTGGGCAACTCCGAAGGACCTTCCACGTGTCATCGTCCGATCAAGGCATTCAGGCAGGCATGTCCGGTGGCGATGATAGCCAGCCCGGCGGCCGGCTTGCGCTTCGCGACGAGGCAGCCACTGCCGCCTTGGGGGCCGCGCTCGCGGGCGCGCTCACCCCCGGGCTGAAGCTCTACCTGCACGGCGAATTGGGCGCCGGCAAGACCACCCTGGTGCGGGGAATGCTGCGCGCGCTGGGCGTGGAAGGCCGGATCAAGAGCCCGACCTACGCTCTGGTTGAACTTTACGATATTTCTAGGTTAAACTTGTATCACTTTGATTTTTATCGTTTACGGGACCCTGGAGACTGGTTGGATGCGGGTTTTCGCGAACATTTCGACGGCACCGGGGTTTGTCTGGTCGAATGGCCCGACAAAGCGGCAGGATTGCCCCTTCCCGACCTCGACATCCACCTCCTCCCGCATGACGGCGCGCGCATCGCGCAGCTGCAGGCCCACACCGGCGCAGGAATCGCGTGCATAGCCGAGGCGCTCCGGAAATCGTCCGCCGGCTCTTCCTGAGCTCCCGCCTGCTACTGCGCCTGATCGGCGCGGGCTTCGTCGTCCTGTTCCTGTCCCAGTTTTTCGTCGCGGCGGCACGTGCGCAATCCGCTGCCGCTGCGCAGTCCCGTACCGCCGAGGCCGCGCGCAGCGGCGAGACCCTGCAGGCGCTGCGCATCTGGCCCTCGAAGGTCTACACGCGCCTCACGCTGGAAACGCGGGCGCCGCTCAAGCACAGTCTGCTGACGGTGAAGAACCCGGACAGGCTGGTGCTGGACCTGGAAGACGTGGACCTAGCGAGCGTGCAGAAGGAGCTCACCGGCAAGCTGCTCGCCGATGACCCCTACATCGCGGCGCTGCGCGCAGCGCGCTTCAAGCCCGGCGTGGTGCGCGTGGTTCTGGACCTGCGCGGCGAAGTGAAGCCGCAGATCTTCACGCTCAAGCCGGTCGGCGAATACGGCCACCGCCTGGTGCTGGACATCTACCCCGCCTCGCCGCCCGATCCGCTGATGGCGCTGGTGGACCGCACGGTGGAGCCGCCCGCTCCCGTCGCCGCAGTGCAGTTTCCGGGCGCCACGCCTGCGGCACCGGTGTCCGCGCCGGTTGCGCCAACGGCAGAGCCGGCGTCGCCTGCGCCCGCGCCCGCGGCCACAGCATCAGCGACGGCGCCGGCCCCTGCGCCCACCATTGCGCCGCCGCCTGCACCCACGCCCGTGACCGAACCACCGAAGGCCGCCGCGCGCCCGGCGGAGAAGCCCTCCTTCACCCGCCTGGTGACGGTCGCCATCGACCCGGGACACGGCGGCGAGGATCCCGGCGCGCGTGGCCGCGCCGGGACGCAGGAAAAGCACGTCACGCTCACCATTGCCCGACGCCTCAAGGAAGCCATCGACGCCGAGCCGAACATGCGCGCGGTGCTCACGCGCGAAGGCGATTACTACGTGCCGCTGGGCGGGCGGGTCGAGAAGGCGCGGCGCGTGAAGGCCGACCTGTTCGTGTCGATCCATGCCGATGCATTCATCAAGCCGCACGCGCGCGGCTCCTCGGTGTTCGCGCTGTCCGAGCGCGGCGCGACCAGTACGGCGGCCAAGTGGCTGGCGAAGAAGGAGAACGACGCCGACCTGATAGGCGGGGTGAACCTGGACGTGAAGGACCGCTTCCTGGCCATGACACTGGCCGACCTGTCGCTCACGGCGCAGATCAACGACAGCCTGAAGCTGGGGCGCGCGGTGCTGTCCGAACTGGGCGGCATCAACACCCTGCACAAGCGCGACGTCGAGCAGGCGGGCTTCGCCGTGCTCAAGGCGCCGGACATTCCGTCCATCCTCGTCGAGACCGCGTTCATCAGCAATCCCGAGGAAGAACAGCGCCTGATCGACCAGGCCTACCAGGACAAGCTCGCGCGCGCCGTGCTCAACGGCATCAAGCGCTACTTCGCGCGCAACCCGCCCCTCGCGCGGCCGGTCGTTGCGGACGCGGGGCGGCGCGTGAACTAGGTACGCGCCCCGTCGTCGACGACGCGGGGCGAGGCGTGAACCAGGTACGCGATCAGTCGTCGCAAAAGCGCGGCGAGGCTCGAGCCACGCCCCTGCCGCATCGTCGCAGCGCGGACCGCGGGCCGCCTGTTCAGGCGCCCGCGCGCCTGTGGCGCAGGTACTCGACCACGATGGGAAGCAGCGACAACCCGATGATCCCGAAGATCACCACCGTCAGGTTGTTGCGGATCAACGGGATGTTCCCGAACACGTAACCCGCATACACCAGCGAGCAGACCCAGAGCAGGGCCCCGGCAACGTTGAAGGCCGCGAAGCGGCCATAGTGCATGGCGCCGACGCCGGCGACGAAGGGCGCGAAGGTACGCACGATGGGCACGTAGCGCGCGATGATGATGGTCTTGCCGCCGTGCTTCTCGTAGAACGCGTGGGTGCGGTCCAGGGCCCGCCGGTTGAACCAGCGCGACTGTTCCCAGCGGAACACCCGCGGGCCGAACCAGCGGCCCACCGCGTAGTTCACGGTGTCCCCGAGTATGGCGGCGACCACCAGCAACGCGACCAGGGCGTGCACGTTCATGTCGGAACCGGCCCACAGCGTGCCGGCCACGAACAGCAGCGAATCCCCGGGCAGGAAGGGCGTCACCACCAGGCCGGTTTCGCAGAAGATGATCAGGAACAGGATCAGGTAGACCCACTTTCCATGTTCCGCAAGAAGCACCGCCAGGTGCTTGTCCAGGTGCGTGAGCAGGTCCCAGAAAGTGGCGAGCAGATCCATTCGGTGCGCTTCCGTTCGGGCCGGACAACCCGGCGGACGGCGTATTCTACCGGCAGCGGTGCGCCGGCCCGGATGCGGATGCGCAATACCCCGCCGAAGGCGCTCCCGGAGCGCGCTGTATACTCCGCCGCTTCCTGGTCCGCCGCCCCGAATCCAGACCGCCCATGCCCGCCATCCAGCTCCTGCCCGACACACTGATCAGCCAGATCGCGGCTGGCGAAGTGGTGGAACGGCCGGCCTCGGTGGTGAAGGAACTGGTCGAGAACAGCCTGGACGCCGGCGCGAGCGACGTGCAGGTGTCGCTGGTCGAGGGCGGCGTGCGGCGCATCGCCATCGTCGACAATGGCGGTGGCATCGCTCATGACGAGCTCCCGTTGGCCCTCGCGCGGCACGCCACCAGCAAGATCGCGTCCATGCATGACCTGGAGACCGTCAGCTCGCTCGGGTTCCGCGGCGAGGCGCTGGCTTCGATCGCGTCGGTCGCGCGCGTGTCGCTGACCAGCCGGGCATCGGGCAGCAACGGGAGCGACGCGGACGCCGCGGGCCAGCGCCACGCCTGGCTGATACGGGCCGAGGGCGGTGCCGTGCAGCCACCCGAGCCCGCCGCGCACGCGCCGGGAACGACCATCGAGGTGGCCGACCTGTACTACAACACCCCCGCGCGGCGGAAGTTCCTCAAGTCCGAGCAGACCGAGTATGGCCATTGCGACGAGGCGATGGCGCGCGCCGCGCTGTCGCGCCCCGACGTCGGGTTCACGTTGCGCCACAACGGCAAGGTCACCCGCCACCTGCCGGCGGGCGACGCCCGCAGGCGCGTGGCCTCGGTGCTGGGTGACGAGTTCATCGCCGGCGCGCGCGAGTTCGACACGGCGAGGCACGCCAGGCAGGCCGAACCGGTGGCAGCGGGGCTGAGGCTGTCGGGCTTCGCCGGTGCGCCGGGTTTCTCGCGCGCGTCCCGGGACTCGCAGTACCTGTTCGTCAACGGCCGGTTCGTGCGCGACAAGGTCCTGGCGCACGCGGTGCGCGAGGCCTACCGCGACCTGATGCACGGCGAGCGCCACCCGGCCTACGTGCTGTGGCTGGAGATCGACCCGCTGGCGGTGGACGTGAACGTCCACCCGGCCAAGACCGAGGTGCGCTTCCGCGACTCGCGCGCCGTGCACCAGTACGTCTACCACGCGCTGGCCAGGGCGATGGCAGCCAGCGCAACCGATGCGCCGGTGCCGCAGGCCGCGGGAGCTTACGCGGCGCTGCAGGGTGGCGCACCCGCGAGCGCCTTTGCAGGGATGGCTGATGACGTCCCCGTGGGGACCACCGGCCGCCCCCCGGCCACCGGCGGCGCATTCTTCGGCAGCGGCGTTTCGCACGGCGGCGGCCTGGGCGGGTTTGCCCAGCGCCAGGGCCTGCTCGCGATGAACCCGGGCGTCGCGCAGCCCCTGGCCGGCTACGCCGCGCTGTTCCGCCCGCCCGAACCCGGACCGGCCCGCAACGCGGCCGGCAACGGCATCAACCTGCCGACGCAGTCCACGCCCGCGCCGCCCCTGGGCTATGCGCTCGCGCAGTTGCACGGCGTGTACATCGTCGCCCAGAACGAGCACGGCATGGTGCTCGTCGACATGCACGCGGCGCACGAGCGCATCCTCTACGAGAAGCTGAAGAACGCGCTGGACGAACGCGCGCTGGCCGCGCAGAAGCTGCTGATCCCGGTGACGCTGAACGCCGACAGCCTGGACGTCGCCACCGCCGAGGAACACGCCTCCACGCTGCATTCGCTGGGTTTCGACATCGACCCGGTCTCGCCCACCGCGCTGGCGGTGCGTGCCGTGCCCGCGCTGCTCGCCTCGGGCGACCTGACGGAGCTGGCGCGCTCGCTGCTGCGTGACATCCGCGAGTACGGCGCGAGCCGCGTGCTGACCGAACGCCAGAACGAGCTGCTCTCGACCATGGCCTGCCACGGCGCGGTGCGCGCCAACCGCTCGCTCACGGTACCCGAGATGAACGCGCTGCTGCGCGAGATGGAAGTCACGGAACGCTCGGGGCAGTGCAACCACGGGCGCCCGACCTGGTACCAGTTCACCATCGCCGACCTGGACCGGCTGTTCATGCGCGGCAGGTAGCCGCGATGGCGGGCGAAGCAGCGGGCCGCGCTTCGGCCCGCCCCCCGGCTCAGGCGCCCGTCGTGCTCCTCATGGGGCCGACCGCGAGCGGCAAGTCCGGCGTCGCGATGGCGCTGGCGCGGCGACTTCCGCTGGAGATCGTCAGCATGGACTCGGCCCAGGTCTATCGCGGCATGGACGTGGGCACCGCCAAGCCCGATGCGCCCGAGCGCGCGCTGGTGCCGCACCACCTGCTCGACCTGGTGGAGCCGACCGAGTCCTATTCCGCGGCGCGCTTCCGCGCCGATGCGCTGGAGGCGATAGACGCCATCCGGGCACGCGGCCGCTTGCCCCTGGTGGTCGGCGGCACCATGCTCTACGCGCGCGCGCTGCAGCACGGCCTGTCCGCGCTGCCGCAGGCCGACAGACAGGTACGCGCGGCGCTGGATGCGCGTGCCCACGTGGAAGGATGGCCCGCGCTTCATGCGGAGCTTGCGCGCCTCGATCCCGGCACCGCCGCGCGGCTCGCGCCCAACGACGCGCAACGCATACAGCGGGCGCTCGAAGTGCACGCGATCACCGGCCAGCCGATGTCCACGCTGCTGGCGGCCGGGCAGGACAGCACACCCGGCTTGTCATTCCTGCCGGTCGCGCTGCTGCCGTCGGACCGACTCGTCCTGCATGAGCGCATCGCGAAGCGCTTCGACGCCATGCTCGACGCCGGACTGGTCGGCGAGCTGCGCGCCTTGCGCAGGCGGCATGCGCTGCAGCCCACCATGCCGTCGATGCGCTGCGTCGGCTACCGCCAGGCCTGGGAGCACCTGGACGGGGCGATCGATGCGCGCGAATTGCGCGAGCGCGGCATCTTCGCGACGCGCCAGCTCGCCAAGCGCCAGCTCACCTGGCTGCGTTCCATGCCCGGCCTGCATTCGGTGGATTGCCTGGCCGCGGACAGCGCCGGGCGCGTGCTCGGCGTGCTCGAAACCGAAGGCGCGCTGCGGGGCCTGGGCTGAGCATGCCCGCCGTTCGCAAGGCCGGCGTTGCACCGGTGGTCACGCTGCCGGACTACCTGCGCCCCGGCCTGCGCGCGGTCTCCATCGGCATCAATCCCTCGCCGTACTCGGTGGACGCGGGCTTCGCGTTCGCGCGACCGGGCAACCGCTTCTGGCCCGCGCTGCTTGCCTCGGGCCTGGTGCCCGCGGACCTTGCCCCCTCGCGTGCGGCGATCGAATGGCTGTACCACCACGCGGGCATCGGCTTCACGGACATCGTGAAACGCCCGACACGCAACGCCGCCGAACTGGGCAAGGACGATTTCCGCGAAGGTGCGCGCCTGCTTTCGGCCAAGCTCGCCCGCCATGCGCCGTTGATCGCCTGGTTCCAGGGCAAGGAAGCATGGCGGCGTTACCGCGAGTTCGCGCTGGGGCTGGATGCGAAGGCGCCGCTGGCCTACGGACTGCAGGAGGAACTGGCCGGAACCTGCCGCGTGTTCGTCACGCCCAATCCGAGCGGCGCCAACCCTGACGCCGCGCCCACGCTGCTGCGCGGGCACTTCCTAGCACTGGCCAGACTGCTGGATGGCCAAATCTTGCCGAAATGACATAACCCGCTGTTTTTATTGATTATTTATCTCAGGCGCAGCGACGCCAGCTCGGCGAGTATTTCGGTGTTGCCTTCGTCCGGTGCCCTGCCCGACCATTGGACGCGAACCACCTGGCGCGCAGCCGGCGCGTACCAGAGCGTATTGCGCACTTCCGCCTGCACTTTTGCATCGGCGCGGTAGTGCAGCACCACATCGATACGCGCCGCATCGAAACGACCCGCGGGCACGTCCACCGATTCCCATCCCGTCACGTTCGCGGTGAAGCGCCGCTCGCGCTTCGTGCCGGGCTCGCCACCCTGCCACGGAAAGGCCCAGGTGAAACGCTGCCCGGCCTGCAAGGGATGCGGCAGGTAGGCCGCATGCATGAAGAATCCCGGAAAGCGCACGTTCGCGTGGCTGGCATGCCCCGCGGCGAACACACCGAAATCCCAGCTGGTGGCGTTGCCGCCGTTCGGCGCCCATTGCATGCTCAGGCGAGGCCCCGCCTGTCCGCGCGCGTCCGTGACGTCGTATTTCAGGAATCCGGCCGGCGCCTGTGACGGCCCGAAGCCGATGCGATAGGACCAGCGCGCACCGGGCGGGAGCGCTGTCGCCTCCGCGGCGTAGTCCGGCGCCGGCGCAGCCGGGAATGCGGCCTGTGGCGCGCGCGCGTCTGGGGACTTCTGCACAGGTCGTGGCGCCGCGGGCCCGGCCTTGGCCGGCGCGTTCGGCACGGCCGGCGCAGGTGCAGATGGAGGTGGCGGTTCATTGCGCAAGCGGGCGATGAGTGCGGAGGTCGCCGCATCCACCCTCGCGGCCAGGCCTTGCCCGGCAGTCGAAGTCCCGCGCGCGGGAGCCTGGGAACGCGCGGACACCAGTTCGCGCACGCCCAATGCGATGCCTGCGAGCAGGGCCAGCACGGCGACGGCGAGCACGCCCAGTGCGAGCGGGTCGCGTCCGCTGCGGGGCCGCGACACCGGGTCCGCAGCAACCGATGCGGCGCGCCCGTCCGTCCTTGCCGACTGCTGCCGTGGTGTCGGTTGCACAGCGCCCTCCGGAAACGAAAAAGGGCGGCCGCGGCCGCCCTTTTGCCTGCCTTCCCGCGCCGCTCAGGCCAGCAGCGGAACGATCATCAGCGCAACGATGTTGATGATCTTGATCAGCGGGTTCACCGCGGGACCCGCGGTGTCCTTGTAGGGATCGCCCACGGTGTCGCCGGTCACGGCCGCCTTGTGCGCGTCCGAGCCCTTGCCGCCGTGGTGGCCGTCCTCGATGTACTTCTTGGCGTTGTCCCAGGCGCCGCCACCGGTGGTCATCGAGATGGCGACGAACAGGCCGGTGATGATGGTGCCCATCAGCACGCCGCCCAGCGCCTGCGCGCCCGCTGCCGGGCCGCCGAGCCAGCCGAAGCCCAGGCCGACCACGATGGGTACGAGCACCGGCAGCATCGACGGGAGGATCATCTCCTTGATGGCAGCTTTGGTCAGCATATCCACCGCCGTGCCGTACTCCGGCTTGGCGGTGCCGAGCATGATCCCGGGGATCTCCTTGAACTGTCGCCGCACTTCCACGACCACCGCACCGGCGGCGCGGCCCACGGCTTCCATCGCCATCGCCCCGAACAGGTAGGGCACCAGGCCGCCGATGAACAGGCCGATGATCACGTAGTGGTTGGACAGGTCGAACGCCAGGTTCTTGCCCGAGGCTTCCAGCGCGTGCGTGTAGTCCGCGAACAGCACCAGCGCCGCAAGGCCGGCCGAACCGATGGCGTAGCCCTTGGTCACCGCCTTGGTGGTGTTGCCCACCGCGTCCAGCGGATCGGTGATGGCGCGCACCGAGGCCGGCAGGTCGCTCATTTCGGCGATGCCGCCGGCGTTGTCGGTGATCGGGCCGTACGCGTCCAGCGCCACGATGATGCCGGTCATGGACAGCATCGAGGTCGCGGCGATCGCGATGCCGTACAGGCCGGCCATCTTGTAGGACAGCAGGATGGCCGCGCAGACGGCCAGCACCGGCCAGGCGGTGGACTTCATCGACACGCCCAGGCCCGCGATCATGTTGGTCGCGTGGCCGGTGGTCGAGGCTTGCGCCACGTGCTGCACCGGCGCGTATTCCGTCGCGGTGTAGTACTCGGTGATGACCACGGTCAGCGCCGTCAGGACCAGGCCGACCCAGGCCGCGCCGATCAGGTGCCAGGCGGTGATCATCTGCTTGCCGTCCGAGAACTCGAACGGCACGGTGCTCACGACCTCGCCCATCACCCAGTAGGTCAGGGGGATGTAGGCCAGTCCGGCGAGCACGCCGGCCACGATCAGGCCGCGGTACAGCGCGCTCATGATCTTCTTGCCGGGGATGATCTTGACGAACAGGCAGCCGATCACGGAGGCGACGATGGAGATTCCGCCGATGGCCAGCGGGAAGATCACCGCGGCGTCGGAGGTGGTCTTCACCATCAGCGCGCCCAGCAGCATGGTCGCGATGATGGTCACCGCGAAGGTCTCGAACAGGTCGGCGGCCATGCCGGCGCAGTCGCCGACGTTGTCGCCCACGTTGTCGGCGATCACCGCCGGGTTGCGCGGGTCATCCTCGGGGATGCCGGCCTCGACCTTGCCCACCAGGTCGGCGCCGACGTCGGCGCCCTTGGTGAAGATGCCGCCGCCCAGTCGCGCGAAGATCGAGATCAGCGAACCGCCGAACGCCAGGCCGACCAGCGGCTTGATGATGTCGGCTTGACCGGCACCGGCGGCTGCCGAGGAGGCGAGCACGGCGTAGAAGCCGG
>CAIVVS010000215.1 GCA_903909415.1 uncultured Pseudomonadota bacterium
AGCCAAGCATCTGCGCCCAGCGCGCGTTGTAGGTGGTGCGCCCGGTGGGCAGTTCCCAGTCCCAGGTGCCGATCTCGCCGCCCTCGACGGTGAGTTCCAGCATCTGCAGCGCGTCGCGCAACTCGGCTTCTGCCTTGCGCTGCGCGGTCACGTCGACGGACAGGGCTACCTTGGCTTGCCTGCCGTCCCAGTCCGTGTCGTGCACCACCACATGCACGTCGATCAGCGTGCCGTCCTTGATGCGGTGCCGCCAGTAGCCCGCGTCGACGGCGCCGTCCGGGTGGGCCGCGACGTGCGCCTTGAGGGCTGCGGCGTCCTCGGCCGGGCCGATGTCCTGGATGCCCATCGCGAGGAACTCCTCCCGGGAGTAACCGTAGTGGGTGATCGCCATGTCGTTCACGGCAAGGATGCGCAGCGTCCCGGCGTCGAACACCCACATCGGGTGCGGGTTGTCGGCGAACAGCTGGCGGTAGCGGACCTCGCTCTCGGCCAGTTCGCGCCCCGCGCGCTGCTGTGCGGTGACGTCCATGCACTGGACCAGGCGCGCCGGCTTGCCCGCCCATTCGACCCGGTTCGCGCGGGTGCTGACATCGATGATCCTGCCGTCCTTGCAGCGGTGGCGCCAGATCCTGCCGTCCACCATGTCCGGTGCCAGCGACCGGATGTGCTCGAGGAAGCGCTGCCTGTCCTCCTCCGGCCGCAGCGCGACGAGGTCGATGGCCAGGAACTCCTCGCGGCTGTAGCCGTACTGCGCGATGGCGGCCTGGTTGACCTCGACGATGCGCCGCGCGGCTTCGTCGGCCACCCACATCGGCACCGGATTGGCCGAGAACAGCAGCCGGAAGCTCGCCTCGGCCTCGGCCATTGCGGTGGCGGCCTTCACCCGTTCGGTGATGTCGCGGGCGATGCCGAACAGGCCGGTGACCACGCCGGTAACGTCGAACATCGGTCCCTTGGTGACGAGGAAGGTGCGGATGCCCTGCGCGGTGTGCACCGTTTCCTCGACGGTGTCGACCTCTTCGCGCGCGAGCAAAGCACGGTCCCGCGCCATCACGGCCCCGGCATCAGGCTGCGGGAACAGCTCGGCGTCGGTGCGGCCGAGTACCTCGGCTTCCCCCTTGCCGAATGCGGCCAGCGTGGGCGCATTGACCAGCAGGTAGCGGCCCTGCAGGTCCTTGGCGAAGATCGCGTCGGTGGAGCCGTTGACGATGGATTGCAGCAGGCCGGCGAGGCGCACGCGCTCCGCCTGCTCCTCGCGCCCGCGGCTCACGTCCAACACCGTGCCGTACATCCGGCCTGGCTTGCCCGGCGCGTCGTCGACGAACTGGCCGCGCGCGGCGATCCAGCGCACGCCGCCATCGGGGCGCAGCACCCTGAACTCCTGCGCAAACTCGCGTCCGCCCTTGCGGCATGCGGTGACCTCCGCCTTGAGCCCGACCAGGTCGTCCGGATGTACCTGCGAGGCGAAGGCCTCGAAGGTGCCGGGAAACGCCGCGAGCGTGGTGTTCCATAGCTGGGCATGCTGTTCGTTCCACGCCAGCCTGTCGTCGGCGAGGTTCCATTCGAAGGTGCCGATCCCGCCGGCGCGCGTGGCCAGCTCCAGCTGCCGTTCGGCGTCCACCCGCCCCACCTGCTCGCGCAGCCGCGCATTGGTCCAGGCGATGTTCTCCTGCTGCCAGGACAGGCGCAGCATGAAGCCGGCGACCAGGATGGCGGCCAGGCCCAGCGCGCCGAT
>CAIVVS010000216.1 GCA_903909415.1 uncultured Pseudomonadota bacterium
CGCGGCTGCCGGCGCGGCTGCCGCAGCAGCCGGTGCCGCCGGAGCGGGGGCGGCAGCGGGCTTGGGCGCGGGTGTCGCGGCCGGCGCCCGCTGCGCGAGCGATGGACCATGGGCCAGCATCAGGCACGCCGCCATGATGGCGGCCCTGGCGGGACGGTGGGAGTTGCGCATGTTCAGGTCCTTGGCCATTTCAGCGGGTGCCCGTCAGGGGCATGTCGGAGGGATAGGTGAGCTTCACGCCGCCGGGGCCGGTCAGCGTGGTGGTGCCCGGCGTGGCACCGGCCGAGCCCGGCAGCCCGATCGAGGCGGGTCCTCCCGGGGTCTGGGTCGGCATCAGGTTGGGCACGCCCGCGGGCATGGGCACGTTCAGCGGCGCCGCGGTCGCGCCGCCACGCCCGCCGATGATGTATTCCACCGAGGCCAGGTCGATCTCGGGCGACGTCGGGGTGGGCGCGCTGGGCTTCTGCGGCGCGAATCGAACCGCGCGGAAGATGTTCTTGGTGTTGATGCGCGAGAGCATCACTTCGCCGGCGTCCTCGCCGCTGCGCAGGACCATGCGGATGCGCCCGAACTGCTGGGCCAGCGCCAGACGCGCGGCATCATCCGGATCCAGGTCGAAGGTCACGGTGCCATAGCGGAAGTTGCGCGCCTCGGGCGTGCCGGGCTCGGGCGACTTGGTCGCCTGCCCCGCCGCCAGCACCTTGACGCCCTGCAGGAAGGTGACAATCTCCTGGCCGCCTGTGCTCTCGGGCACGATCAGGTAGAGGTCGAGCTTGTTGCCGGGACGGACCATCTGCGCGATCGAGTTGAACTCGTCGATGTCCAGCGTGATCGCGCGGCGGCCCTTGTCGAGCATGGCGGACAGGTCGGCGCGGTCGTCCAGCACGTCCTCGCGGCGCAGCGGACGGCCGCGCTCCACCGGGCGCAGCAGGCGCTTGCCCTCGATCATCGAAAACTGGTCGGCGGTCACCATGTCGGGGTAGAGCAGGTCGGCCTGGATATCGCGCGCGACCACCGTCTCGCCGCTCAGCATCGTGCCCTTGGGCGCATCCGCCATCGGCACCACCACGGCCACCGTCGGTCCGCCCTTGGCGCGCTGCTTGAGGTCGCTCTCGAGGCGCTGCTCGCGCGTCTTGAGGTATTGCAGCGAGAGGAACACCGCCGCCACGCCCAGTCCCACCGCCAGCAGCAGCAGTATCCAAACGCGGTTGATCCTCAGTCTAAGTGCCATCGCTGCTCTCCGGTTTGGCGCGCACGCGGCGCGCCTTGCTCAATTCGATTTCGGTCGTTGCCCGCTTCGTCCCGCCGTACCCGCTCAGGGAATGGTCAGCACCGTGGACCAGTTGATCGCGTAAAGGTAGCCGCGGTAGGCGGTCTTGATCGCGGTGAGCAGCTGGTCGATCGGTGTGGAACCGCCGGTCGACACCACCAGCACCATCACCGCGACCGCCAGCACGATGGTGTACTCGACCGTGGACTGGCCGCGCTGCGCGCGCCTCGTTGAATTCGGGAATGGGTTCATGGCCTGTCCACCGTGTTGGCGATGATGTTGGTGCCGTCGCGCGAGCCGGCGATGGTCACGTTGCGCTCCTCCAGGCCGCGCCTGAGGTGGAGCACGTAGCCGGTGCCGGCAGGGTTGGGGACGATGCGCGCCGCGCGCAGTTCCCATCCATCGGTCACCAGCGCCTGCTTGTAGAAGTCGGCGTTCACGCGCGCCGAGTGCGCGTTGTTCAGCAGCAGCGTGCGGCCCTTCTTCATCCCGTCGTCGTGCAGCATGTCGGTGAGCACCTGGCTCCCCGGCAGCCTGGGAAAACCCGCGCCCGCCTCCTTCAGCTTGCTGCGGTCCGGCACGCGTGACACGCCCAGCAGCGCGCGCGCGCCGGTGCCCGCCGCCTTGATCTGCGTGGTGTAGTAGCAGTTGCCATCCAGCATGGCGACGATCTGCCAGCCCTCGTTCTCCATCTCGAACACGCCGGACGCCTTGCCGCGCCACAGCGCGAGGTAGAACCGTCGTACCTCCTCGGGCGACAGCCGGGTGTTCAGCTCGGTGACCACCATGGGCAGGCCGTTGACCACGGTGCTGGGCGTGACCACGACCGCCTGGCCCTCGGGCGTGTCGTACTCGCGGCAGCCCAGCGCGTTGTCGCGCGCGGCAGCATGGGCAGAGGCGCAGGCGAACACGGCGGCGAACGCCAGGCGCGCGGCGCGGCGCATCGGCCGGGCGGCGGCGCTCACGGGCACCCCGCGGTCACGGACGGCCAGGTCGCGCCGCCCTGGAGGCGGTCGCCCGGCACGAAGTCCACGTCCATCTTGCCGAGCTCGAGCCGGCACCAGGCCACGTCGAATGGCACCAGCAACCACTTGAGGTTGTCCAGGCCGTAGGTCGCGAACACCGAGGTCGGCGTCAGGCCACGCACCATGTCCTTGGTATGCGTGCTGCCGGCGGAGCCCCAGCCATTCGCCAGGATGCTGGTCGACATGGAGAAGGTCAGCGAGCCCTGGTTCCATGCGCCGAACTGGGTGCTGTTGGCCTCCAGCGCCATGCCGATCGGCTGGCCGCTGTTGGCGTTCACGCTCACCGTCGCGGTAAAGCGGCCCTTGGTCTCGGGCTTGAAGGTCGAGCCGATCAGGTCGAGCAGGCCGGTCACCACGCCCAGCACCTTGTCCATCAGGCTCTCGGAGGAGTCGTTGGTGCTGGTCTGCCCGTATCCGGCGATGAGGCTGGCGCCCGTGCGGTCCTTCCACAGCTCGCGCGGACTCAGCGTGTCGGTGGTGCGGTCGGCCGCGCTGAACGCGCCGGCACCGTCACGGTAGAAGCGCTGCCGGACTTCCTTCAGCACTTCCGCGTCGGTCTTGTTGTTCGACGGCCAGGACACGGAGGAGGAGGTGCCGCCGTAGGACACGGTGCGGTCGAAGGCCGCGTAGCGCGAGGCCATCGCGGTGGTCGACTGGATGTCCAGGAACTTGCCCAGCATCGGGATGATGAGGAACAGCGGGATCAGGAACAGGGTCGCGCCGATGACGAACTCGACCATGGCCTGTCCGCGCTGGCCGTGTGGGCGCTGGCCGCACACGCGCTGGTGCTGGCGCACCGGAACCGGGGAGTGGTCGGCGCGCATCAGAACCACGCGCTCAGGGCCTGGCCCGCCAGCGCCGCGGCCTGCGCCACCAGCCCGTTGGGCTTGAGCCGCGCCTGCCAGTACGGGCTGTACAGGCTGCCGTACTCGGCCTTGCCGTCGCTGCGCGCGAATGACGTGACGTCGGTCGGCCGCTTGAAGTAGGCGTTGGCCGAGGCCAGCGCGCGCATGGACTTGTTCTCGCCCGATTCCAGCGAGAGCTGCCCGCCGTCGCTGCCGCCCATCACGAACTTCGACGAGTTCGTGGTCGGTATGAGGTTCGCGTCCTTCTGGATCTCGATCCAGATCTCCGGCGCCTCGTCGTTCTTGAACTGCGCCGCCGCCGTAGTGGCCGAAGGATTGACGTTGTTGCTGCCCTTCTTGTCCGCTGTGATGTTGGCCTTGATGTCGCGGTAGGCGCGCAGGCCGCCGCGCGTGTCCAGGTTGGCGCCCTCGGGGCCGCGGCCCTGGCGCTCGAACGCGGTGAACATCGTGGGAACCGCCATGCCGGCGTAGGCCCAGCCGTAGGAGTCCGAGTAGCCGCGCACGAAGTTGTTGCTGCCGGACAGGTCCTGCGAGTTGCCAAGCGAGGTGCCGGCGATCGCCGCGCCGCTGCCCGCGGGCAGGAAGATCGGGATCGGCACCGGGATGGGAATGCCCAGGATGGAGAACCAGAACATGAACAGGCCGGTCATGCCGACCGCGTCCAGGCCGGCGTACTCCTTGAACTTGTCCCCGCTCGCCGGCTGCTTCAGCTCGGTGCCGCCGGCGTGCAGGTAGAGCATGAACAGCATGCCGTACTGGTACGGGATCAGCCGGGTGAAGTCCCACAGGAACGGCAGCGGCCAGAGCGAGGCCGGCTGGGTTCGGTTGTGGTAGAAGCCATCCATCGAGTGGTGCTGCACCGTCGCCATCCGGTCCGTGCCGTCGGTGCCCTTGGTCGGGTCCATGGTGGCGGTGAAGTCGTTGTACTTGTAGGCGTGGTAGCCCAGCACCAGACCGCCCACCAGGGACAGGTCCGCATTCGGGTCGTTCGCCTTGATCACCGCGCCGATCGGGTTCAGGTCGTCCAGCACGTCCAGGCCGTAGCCCCCGCCGAGCGCCATCACCATGTTGCCCAGCGTCATGTAGTGGTAGACGTCGCCCGCGATCTTGAGCGCGTCGATGATGCCGTCGAGCAGCTTGGTGACGATGCCGCCGCCGGTGTTCATCAGGTTCTTCGCGGTGTTGGAAACTGGCTTGCCGACGCTGTTGACCTGCGCGTTCCACAGCGCATTCATCACCGGGGACAGGCTCGCCAGCGACGAGCCCACGCTGGTCCAGTTCCCGTTCCAGGTGTCGGCCCAGGCACGCGTCCACGAGGTCATGGACACCATCTGCGCGACCGCCACCTGGTTGGCGATCATCGCGCGGTTCATGTAGGCCTGGAAGTTGAGGTCGCGCGCCTCGGTGACGGCGGCCGAGTAGGCCGCCGCATCCGCGGTGGTCTGAAGCCGGATCTTGGCCACCGACAACTGTCCCATGCTGTACATCGCCAGCATGGAGACGATCACCGCCGCCGCGGTGACGGTGATGAACACCAGCGACTGGCCGCGCTGCCTGCGCAGCGCGGTCAAAGCATTCCTGCGTGCCGCGGTCACGGCGCCGTTCCCCTGGTGACGATCAGGCCGAGGATGGGCCGCGACCGCGCCGGCAGTTACCGGCTGCCCTGCTCGTTGCCGTAGGTGCCGAGGTTCTTGGCGGTGGTGGTGCCGGCCGCACCGCTCGCCGCACCCTTGGCCGCAGTTTGGCCGGCGGATGCCGACTTGCCGGCGAGTTCGGCGGTCATCGCGGAGGTCTGGCCGCGGATGGCCTGGCCGAAGAAGCTGTACACGCCGATGGCGGCGATCGCGATCAGCGCGACGATGATGATGTATTCCGTCATGCCCTGGCCGGCCTGGCTGCGAAGACGGCGGACGGACTGGATGGACTGGATCATGGGAACTCCCCTCATTGGTATGGACGACGGTGAATGGTGGAACGCCTGGTTCAAGGCCTGATCCGGGAGTTGGATGCGCGCGCGGCGCCACCATGATCCCCAGTTGGAACCCTGCCGAAAACGACCCTGCGATTTAAACACACACGGGCACCAGCGGCAACCGCTTGACACCTGCGTTTCCCTATGAAACTGGCTCAGTTTTTCTTGCCTCCGGATGATCCCGGACAGCCGCGGTCGTCGCGCGGTATGCGCGCACCCGAGCCGCGTATCGCAACCAGTTGCTGCGCGTCACCGGGACGGTAGCGCACGCGCGAGTTGTCGGTCGCATCGCCGCCGCAGCTCGGCATGATGGACACGCCGGCCCCCCCCGCGGCGGCCTGCACCGGCTCGTCGCCAGCCTGGTTTGCGGCACCGCCCCCGGCGGCATTGCGGCCGACGAAGTCGGTCTCGCCGCCACCGGCCAGCAGCAAGGGGCCGTCGGCGCGCGCGCCTGCGCCACCGGCGAGTCCGCTCGCACCGGCCCCCGCCGAGTCCCCGACCGACGCGAGCGAACCGCCGCTGGCGCCATCGGACACGCCGTCGGGCGCGAACCCGCCGCCACCCGAGCCTCCGCCGGCCAGCGCCGCCCCACCTACACCACCGGAGCCGTCATCGCCGGCCCCGGCGGACTGCCCGCCGCCGCTGCCGGCGCCGCCGGGAGCGAATCCATCCTGCCCGGAACCCCCTGCGCCAGCGCCAGCACCGCCCGCCGAAGCCAGGCCGGCACCACCGGTCGCGCCAGCGCTGTCGCCGGCTCCACCCGCACCCGCCAGCGACGCACCGCCCGATGCACCGGCATCGCCGGCCAGCCCGGTGCCACCGCTGCCACTGCCGCCACCTCCGGCGCCTGCGCCGTCGAAGCCGCTGCC
Organism: uncultured Pseudomonadota bacterium; assembly: GCA_903909415.1. The sequence continues at coordinate 6,003 of CAIVVS010000216.1, forward strand.
GCCGCCACCTGCGCCTGCGCCACTGCCGTCCGCCAGGCTCGCGCCGCCTGCACCACCCGCGCCATCGCCCGCGCCACCGGCCAGCGAGGTGCCCCCGGATGCCCCGCCGTCTCCCCCGGGCCCCGCGAATCCCGCACCGCTGCCACCCGAACCGGCACCGGCGCCCGACAGTCCGCTGCCGCCGGCTCCGGCGCTGCCTCCATCGGCCAGCGTCGCCCCGCCCGCCCCGCCGGCACCATCCCCGGCGCCCCCGGCCAGGAAGGTCCCGCCGGACGCGCCGCCATCGCCGCCCTGCCCTGCGCCACCCGCACCCGAGCCGCCGCCCGCCGCGCCGGCCGTACCCGAGCCATCAGCCAGACTCGCGCCGGCGATTCCGCCTGCGCCATCGGCGGCGCCACCGGCCAGCGAGCTGCCGCCCGAGGTCCCGCCATCACCGGCAAGCCCCGATCCCCCGGCACCCGCACCGCCGCCGCCCGCTCCACCCGCGCCGGATCCGTCGGCAAGGCTCGAACCGCCGCTGCCGCCACCGCCATCTGCGCCCGCGCCAGCGAGGCCTGTGCCGCCGGTGCCGCTGCCACCCGTGCCGTCACCGGCCAGTCCCGTTCCTCCGGCGCCACTGCCGCCGCTGCCATCGGCGAGCCCGGTGCCACCGGCACCGCTGCCTCCACCGCCCCCACCACCCGTGGCATCGCCGGCCAGGCCGGTCCCGCTCGTGCCGCCACTGCCGGTGCCATCGCCGGCCAGCGTGCTTCCGCCATCACCACCGCCCCCGCCGCCGCCGCCACCGACGAGCGTACCGTCGCCAGCAGGCGATCCGCCGCCGGTACCCGGCCCGCCCCCCGGCTCGGGAGAAATGGTGGACCCGGTCGGGTCACCGGTGCCGGAATCGGTCACCAGGACCGGACCGGTGGCGCCGGGCGGACCGCCGCCGGAGTCAACCACCAGGGTCGGGTCGCCGCCGGGCGGGCCGCCGCCGGTATCGACCACCAGGGTCGGATCACCGCCGGGCGGACCGCCGCCGGTATCGACCACCAGGGACGGGTCGCCGCCACCGGGCGGGCCGCCAGTCACCAGCGTCGGGCCCTGATCGGTTCCGGTATCCGTGTCCAGCACCAACGTCGGGTTCGGGCCGCCGCCGGGCGTGTCGCCGCCATCGACCAGGGTCGCGCCGCCGCCGGGCCCCGACGGGTCGCCGGCGTCGTCAGGCGTGCCGGGCGGCTTCTGCGTCGGCTTGACCTTGGAGCTGTTGTCCACCGTCGTGGTCACGGGCTGGGTCGGGTCGGGCGCGCCGCCACCGCCGGGCGAGCCTCCCGGCGCGGGACCGTCGCCGGAAGAACTGCCGCCACCGCCGGTGGTGGTCGGGGTGGTGCCGCTGGTGGGGTTGCCCGGGGTCGTGCCTGCGCTGCCGGCGCCGCGGTTGCCGCCGCTGCCTGAGCCCGTGCCCTGGATCTGCACGTCGCGCGCCTTGCCGTTCACCACCAGGCTGTCGGTGATGCGAATGTACTTGTCTTCCACGACAACGCCGCTGGCGTTGCGCTTGGGGCCGACGAGCTTGGAGATGCCGGCTTCGGTGGCGGTGTCTGGCGTCACATCCGTCGTGGTGGAAGACCAGCAGCCGAGGAAGCCGAAGTCGCAACTCGTCGTGGTCGCGTCGGTGTAGGTCGCGGGCGCGGAGGTGCCCAGGAGCGAGAGCCGGTTGTACACGCGCGCACTGGTCGACAGGTTCAGGTTGTTGGTTCCCAGCGCCATCGGGTCGCCGACATAGGCGCCGACGTAGATGTTCCCGGCGTACAGCGTGCCCGCCAGGTTGGGGCCGCCGATGTTGATGGTCGCCTCGGGGTGGAACTGGTTGAGGATACCCAGCGAGTTGCCGAGGAACTCGGTGCCGCCCGCGGCGGTGTAGCCGGACACGCCCGCCATGTAGATGTCGCGGTTGTTGGTGAACGGCCGCAGCGTGACGTCGGTGGCCGCGCGCGTGGTGATGGTGTTGGGCAGCACGACGATGTTGTCGGCCACCAGCTTGAGCACCGAGCGGCGGCTGGCCGCGTCGAAGTCGGTGTTGAAGTTGTTCAGCGACAGGATGTTCAGCGTGCCGCCGGTGGCCAGCGTGAAGTCCCCCACCGGCTTGTCGACGTTCTTCTCCGCGTTCACGGAACCGAGTACCGGCACCAGCAGGTCGCCGGTGCGCAGGCCGTTGTCGATGGTGACCGAGCTGCCACCCAGCACCTGCAGCGACGGTGTGTTGGTCGCCAGGTTGTAGGTGCCCTTGGACTTGTCCGAGGAGATGCTGAGCGCCGGCGTCGTGATCACCGCGCCGCTGCTGGTGCGACCGGTGCCGCCCTCGACCGACAGGCCCACGCCCGAGGGGCTCGTGGTGTTGATGTTGGCCGCGACGTTGAAGCCGCCGGTGCCGGCGTTGATGACCACGCCGGCCGGCCCGGACGCGGTGATCACGCCCGCGGTGTTGACCGTGCTGCCCTTGAGGATCACCCCGGCCGCGGCGCTGCCGCCCGTGTTCACCGCGGTCGCCGCCGCGCTCAGGTTGACCGCGCCGTTGACCTGCACGCGGCCGAACTGGCGCCGCCGCGCGTTGCTGCCGTCGGCGTCGGTGAACTCCACGCTGCCCGACAGGCGCACGCGCGAGCCGGACTCGCCGGCCGCGGTCAGGGTGCCGCCGCTGGTGGTCGTGCCGGGCGCATTGATTTCGATCCAGGCCGCGCCGCGCGGGGAGTTCGCGGTGATGGACCCGGTGGTCGCGTTGCCGCCGCAATTGGGCGCGCACGCCAGCGCCGAGGCCTCCGACGTGAACACGAAGTTGTTCGCGCGCACCAGCACCTCGGCGCGGTGCGGCGCCAGGCTGCCGGAAGTGGCCGGGCCGTTGTCGTTGGCGGTGATCGTGCCCGCGGTCTGGTTGACCGTGCCCCTGTCCGACAGCACGCTCACCGAGGCGCCGGTCCCGGTGCCATTGGTGCCGCCGGTGGCGGTGAGGCTGGCGCTGATGTTCATGGTCTGCGAGCCGTTGACCAGCAGCGTGGCGGGGAACACGTTGTTGGCCGGATCGCCGTCGCCGAAGTTCGACACCCCGGCGCGCACCGTGATGGGCTGGCTGACGTTCATGGTCGTGGACACGCCGTGCAGGTTGGCGCTCACCGAGCCCGGCCCGATCAGGTTGATGCCGGACAGGCTGCCCACCGTGCCGGTGGTGAAGGTGGTCGCGCCGGACCGCACCGTCCAGTTCGCGACGTTGGACATCTGCGAGGCGAAGGTGTTGATGTTGTTCTGGCTGTTTGACAGGCTGACGTTGCCGCTGCCGGTGAGGGCGAACTTGTCCGCCGTGACCGCGATGCCCGAGGACTCGCTCATGCCGCCGGTTGTGCTCACGTTCAGCGTGCCGCCGCCGACCGACAGCGCCTGCTTGACCGTCAGCTCGGAGCCGGTGCCGGCGGTGGTCAGGTTGATCGTGGAGGCGCCGAAGTTCTTCAGGCCGGTGACCGTGCGGTTGAAGAACGCGGTCGTCGACTCGTTCAGCATGTAGCCGTAAAAGCCGTTCGTGGTGACCGTGTCGATCGAGAACGCGTTCTCGTCGCGGTAGGTCACCGTGCCGCTGCCGCTGAAGTTCGTGAAGCCGGCGAGCCGGGACACGTCGTTGCCCGAGTTGCCGAGGTTGAAGTTGCCTTCGCCAATCAGCACCAGCTCGTTGGCCTGGATCTTCTTGCCCGAGGCCATGCTCACCGCCTTGCCCGAGGTCAGGCCGCGGAACACCACGCGGTTGTAGGCCAGGTCGCGCGTGATCTCCTTGTTGTCGCTGAAGTTGATCAGATACTCGTTCGGGGCGGTTGCGCCGGAGAACGTCACCCAGTTGGTGAAGTTCGGGTCGTTCAGCGGGTCGTTGTCCCCGCCCAGGATCAGCGTGCTCGAGGTCACCGTGTCCACCACCGCCGCCGCGCCCAGCAGGTTGCGGTCGGCCGACAGGCGCACCGTCGCGCCGGTGACGTTGGCGTTCACCGTCAGGTCCGCGGTGTTGCCGCCCGCCACCAGCGACACGTTGCCGCGCGTGCCGCCGCCGGTGTCGCTGCTGACCGCCTGGGTGACGTTGAGGCTGCCGTTCACCGTGGACAGGTCGATCGCCGCGCCGGTGGAACTGCGCACCCCGTTGGTGGCCGCGCCGTCGGTGACCGAGCCGATCTTCAGCGCGCCGGCGTTCTTGTAGGTGAGCGCGCCCGCCACGTCGGCGGCGAAGTCCCCGCCGGTGTTGTTGGTGTCGGTGGACATCGTGAAAGTCCCGGTGCCCTTCAACAACAGGTTGCCGGTGGAAACCGTCCCGCTGGTCTGGTTCACGCCCCCGGCCGTGGTCTGGAACACCACCGTGCCGTTCTGCGAGTTGACGTTCGCCCCCAGCTGCAGCGTGTTGCCGGTGCGTATCCGGATGTCGGCCTGGACCGTTGTCGCGACGCCGGTGCCGGCGACGGACACGCCGCTGGTGTCGGTGTAGCCGATGTTGCCGGCGGCGCTCGCCTGCAGCGCGGTGGCGTCGTTGCCGGCCTGGTTCATGGTGATCGCGCCGGCCGAGCTGAGCTGCAGCACGTTGGCCGTCACAGTGCCGCCGGTCTGGTTGATCGCGCCCGAGGTGGTGGTGAGCGAGGCGGTGGCGGTGCCGCTGGAGACGTTGTTGGCCAGGGTCATGGCGCCGCCCGAGCGCAGCGTCACCGCATTGTTGCCCGCGCTGACCCCGTTGGTCGTGCCCACGGTGTCCACCGTCAGCGCGTTGGTGTCGGTGTAGGACAGCGCGCCCGTGACCCCGGCCGCGAGCTTGGACGTGTTGTTGCCTGACCCGGTCAGCGTGAAGCTGCCCGTCCCGGTCAGCAGCAGGTCCTGCGTGGTGATCTTCTTGGTGGACACGCTCTGGTTGACGCCGCCCGAGGTGGCGTTCAGCGTGAGGCGCGCGCCCGTGCCGCCGCCGGCGGAACCGGCGGTGGACACGTCCTGCGTGAGCGTGATCGTGCCCCCCGCGTTCAGCGTCATGTTGCCGTCGGTGGTGTAGGCCAGGTTGTTGTCCACCGACAGCGCGCCGCTGTTGGTGATGGTTGCGGTGGCCGCGTTCACGTTCTGGTTCAGGCCCGAGAGCGACAGCGTGCCGCTGCGGTTGTTCGAGAAACTGATGTTGCCGCTGCCCTGGTTGTTGATGCTCAGCGTCGCGGCGTTGTTGCCGCTGCCGGTCATGGACACGCCGCCATTGGACTGGATGGTGAGCGTGGCGGCGCTCACGCCGCTGGTGCCGCCGGCGTCGGACAGGCTGCCCGCCACGCTGCCGCCGCCCCCGGGACCGTCGGAGAACAGGTTGACGTTGGTGGTGCTTGCCAACGTGCTGTTGACCGCAATGCCGCCGGTCCGGTTGGACAGCGTCGTCGCGCTCGCCACCGAGCTGAGGCTGACCGGCGCGCTGACCGTGATGGCGCCGGTCTGGTCGTTGGCGCCTATCACCAGGGTGGATGCGGTCACCCGGCCTAGCTCTGCGTTGGACAGGTTCATCGAGCCCGCCGCGTCCGAGGCGGAACCCAGGTTCATCGCCTGGCCATTGGTCCTAGGCAGGAAGGTGACCGTAGAACCGTTGACCGCGTTGTCCACCGCGATGCTGTTGGCCGAGAGCGTCACCGCGTTGTTGCCCGTCGCGATGCCGGCGGTGCCGCTGACGGTGCCGACATGCAGCGTGCCCGCGGCGGCGGACTGGAAGTAGGTGATCGCGCCGGTCGTGCCGACCGCCAGCGTGTTGACGTTGTTGCCGGTGCTGTTCAGGTTGTAGGTGGTGGTGCCCTGCAGCCGCAGCTTGTCGGCGGTGATCGCGCCGGTGCTGGTCTGGGTCACGCCGCCCGATGACGAGAGGTTGACCGTGCCGGTGCCGGCGTTCAGCGCCTGGTTGATCGCCAGCGCCCCGTTGGAGGTCACCGACACCGCGCCGCCGGTGGTGCTGATCGCCCCGTCCAGGTTGGCCAGGCCGCCCGCAGTGAGCGTCACCGCGCCGCCGTTGGTGGTGAGCTTGCCGATGCTGGTGAGCGCGCCGCTGCCCTGCGCCAGCAGCGAGATGCTGCCGCCGGCGGTGCGGATCTCGTCGGCCGAGTCGGCGAAGGTGATGCCGCCGCTGGTGGTCGAGCGCATGGTGAAGGAATTGCCCGAGCCGGTGGCCAGGTTCACCAGGTTGCCGGCCATGTTGTTCACCGTGACCTGCCCGGTGGCCTCCAGCGTGATGTTGGTGGTCGCGTTGAAGGCCTCGAGCTGGCCGCGCGACACGGTGTTGCCGCCGGCGTCGGCCACCGCCGCGAGCAGGCTGCCATCGCTGTTGGGGGTGAGCTCTCCGTCCAGTGTGCCGGTGCCGTCGGCGGTGTCGGTGATGGTGAGCGTGCCCGGGTCGAGCAGCAGCGTGCCGGCGCGCCCAGCCGGCGCGCGCGTGTCCACCGCGCCGCGCATCACCAGGGTCTGCTTGCCCGAGACCTCGACCTGGCCGCCGTCGCCGCCCGCCGCGCCGCCGCGCGCCGAGACCGTACCAAAGAACTTCGTCTGGTCATCGGCCCAGACCACCACCGTGCCGCCGTCGCCCGCGTCGCGCGCATCGGCGCGCAGCACCACGCCCGCGCCGACGCCGGTGAGCCGGGCGTTCTGCACGTCGGCATTGCCACCCCGGAAGTCGCCGCCTACCAGCACCGTGCCGCCGCCGCTGGCGCCCGAGGCATCCACCGTGGTGCTGCCGGTGAGCGCGACCGCGTTGCCGAGCAGCTCGATGCGCCCGCCCGCGCCGCTGGCGCCCTGCGCCGAGACTTCGCCCGATACCTGGGTGGTCCCCGATTGCGAGCGCACGCTGACGCGGCCGCCGCGCGCGCCATCGGCCAGCAGCCTGCCGCTGGAGCGGACGTCGCCCGAGCCGGTGAGGTAGATCGCGCCGTCGCGCTGCTCCACGCCGCTGGCGCGCACCACGCCGGTGTTGTTCACCACGACGCCGGCGACGTCGCGCGCGGCCATCGCGCTCATCACCACCACGCCGCCGTCGGCGGCGACCTGGCCCGCGTTCGCCACGCCGCCCATGCGCTCGGCCGTGGCCGCGTCCACCGAATAGCTGATCAGCCCGTCGCCGCGCACGTCCAGCGTCAGGCGCTCGCCCGAGGCCATCACCACCGAACCGAGGCGCGCCTGGACCACGCCACCGGCGGCGTTCTCGACGCGGTCGCCCGCAAGCACGACGTAGCCGCCGTCGCGCGCGATCAGGGTGCCTTCGTTCCTCACCGTCGCGCCCGGTGCGCTGCCCGCCATGCGGTTGAACACGTAGCGCCCGGCGAGGAAGTCCTCGTTGCTGATGTTGAGCGTGCTCGCAACCAGGCCCGCGGTGTCCAGCACCGAGCCGGCCCCGAAGAAGATGCCGTTGGGGTTCACCAGGAACACCCGGCCGTTGGACGCGAGCGATCCGAGGATGGACGAGGGATCGCGGCCGACCACGCGGTTGAGCGAGACCGACGCGGCGGAGGGCTGGTTGATCGCCACCGAGTTGCCGCGGCCGATGGAGAAGGACTGCCAGTCGATCACCGCCTTGGGCGTGGACTGGGTGATGACCTGGCTGTTGGGCGTGGTGTTGCGGATGGTGGCCGAGCCGGCGCTGACCACGCCGCCCGAGGGCAGGACCGGGGGAAGCAGCGTCGATGGCAATGCGGACTGGGCGAGCCCCACATCCGGGGCCATGGCGGCCAGCGCCGTGGCGACGGCCGTGGCAAGCATGCGCAGCGGGCTGGCCGGCGCCATGCCGGAAACAGGCCGAAAATCAACCAAGTGGCTGATTTTATTGATTAATTCCCCCCCAGGAAATGTCCCGCTGACGCACCGACTGATCCCCCGCGCAGTCTAGCGGAGTTCGCCGGCCGCGCGGCGGATATCAGGGCGGCGCTCAAAACGTGATGCTCGCGGTGATCCACAGGCGCCCGCCCTTCTCGCCGTCGCTGGGCACGCGCGCGGTGGGCAGCGCGTAGTCGACCTTGATCTTGCTGTCGCGCGTGAGCAGCAGCGACAGGCCGGCGCCGATGCTGGACAGCTGGTCGGTGCCGTCGAATCCGCGGTTCGAAACCGCGCCCTGGTCCACGAAGATGGTCGCGGTGCCGAACATGCGCCCGACGTTGAACGTGCGGCGGAACTCGGCCGACAGGAAATAGCCCATGTCCCCGCGCAGCTCGCCCGGCAGGTAGCCGCGCACGCTGTCGGGGCCGCCGAGGCTGAAGCGCTCCGTGTCCGGCATCGCGCTCGCGCCGCCCAGCAGGTTCAGGCGCATCGCCAGGTCCCAGTGGTTGGACAGGCCCGCCAGGTGGTTGATGTCGAGGTCGAACTTGGCGCGCATCGCGTCCTGGCTGCGCGCCGCGCTGCCGTTCTTGCGGCCGTTGCCCGAGACCTGCAGCACGCTGCTGGTGGTGGCCGAGTCCTCGTGCACCCAGTTGCCGGCGATGTAGGCGGTGGCGATGTCCAGGCGGTTCTGCGACAGCGGCGTGGCCAGCGCCTGCTGCGTGCCGCCGGTGTTGCGCCAGCCCGCGCCGAAGGACACGTTGCGGCTGCGGCTGCGCAGGTAGGGATAGGTGACGACGATGTCCGTGTTCTTGACCGAGCCCTGGATGCCCAGCGCGGCGAACGTGCCGGCCACCTTGTAGTCCACCGCGGAGTGGCCGATCGCGATGCGCATGCCCTGCGTGCCCACCGGCATGTTGTAGCTGAAGCGGCGGAACTCGGTGAGCCCGTCGGCCGAACGTATGCCGCGGAACCCCAGCTGGTCGCCCGTGCCGGTCGGGTTGTTCAGCTCGGCATTGGCGTCCACGCGCCACACGCCCGACTCCTTGCGCCCGAAGTTGTTCATGCCGAAGGTCACGCCGGCGGCCTTCTCCTCGACCTGGATCACCGCCTCGGTGGTGCCGAAGTCCGCTCCCGGCTGCAGCGTGCTCCTGGCCTGCAGGCCGGGCAGGTCGTTGAGCAGCAGCATGACGCGCTCGAGCTCGTCCACCGTCGCCACGCGCCCGTTGCCCAGCAGCGCCGCCATGCGGCCGAGGAAGGCCTCGCTGTAGCGCTCGTTGCCGCGGAACAGGATGCGGGTAAGCGTGCCCTCGATCACCTCGATGCGCACCACGCCGGCCTCGACGCGCTGCGCCGGGATCACCGCGCGCGCCACCGGGTAGCCGCTGTCCTGGTAGTAGCGCGTGATCGCGTCGGCGGCCTTGTTCAGGTCGAAGAGGTTGAGTTCGAGGTCATAGAAGCGCTCGAGCAGGCGCTTGAGCCGCCCCTCGGTGAACACCGTGTTGCCCTCGATGCGGAAACCCTGCACCAGGAAGCGCTGCCCGTTGCGGTCCTGCGCCACGCGCTCGCCCTCGCGCGGGAACAGCACCTGCGGCGGCGACACCGGCGGCTGCGGCCGGCGGTCGGGCAGCGAATCGAGGATGGTTCCCTGGTTGGGCGGGAGCTGCTGCGCCAACGCCGGCGCGCACAGCCACGCCGCCGCCAGCGCGGCGGCGCGCACGTGCAGGTGGACGCGGCGGCCGCGATGCCTCAATGGCATGCTGCGGGCCGCGCAACGCGGGGTACGGAAATGGGCAATGGCGCCTTGCCTCGGTTGCCTGACTGGGTTGCCTGACTGGGTTGCCGGACTGGGTGGCGGGACGGAACGGGCGGGAGGCGGCTACGGGGCCTACTTCGCCGGGTTCTTCGCCTTCCACTCCGCGAGCAGGCGCTCGACCTGGTCGCGTTGGGCGTCGGTGAGGCGGCGCGTCGTGGCGTCACGGTTCAGCGCGCCATTGGTGTTGCCGCCGGCGGCCGAGAGCGTGAACCAGAAGTTCGCCTGCACCACGTCGGCCGGCCCGCCCAGGCCGGAGGCCACCATGTAGCCCAGGTTGTTCTGCGCAAGGGCGTGACCCTGCTGCGCCGCGCGCGTGAACAGCTGGCGCGCGAGGTTGTAGTCCTGCGTGACGCCGCGGGCGCGCTGGTAGAGCACGCCCAGGTTGTTCTGCGCCGGCGCATGGCCGGCGTTGGCCGCCTCGCGGTAGTACTTGAGCGCCGCGGCCATGTCCTGCGCGACGCCATCGCCGCGCTCGTGCAGCACGCCCAGGTTGTTCTGCGCGTCGCGATTGTTGCGGTTGGCCGCGCGCAGGTACCACTGCGCCGCCTGCGCGGTGTCGCGCGCCGTGCCCTGGCCGCGCTCGTACATCACGCCCAGGTTGTTCTGGGCGGCGGCGTTGCCCGACTCGGCGGAGCGCCGGTACCACTGGAAGGCCTGCGCCATGTCGGGCTCCACGCCCTGGCCCTTCTCGTACATCACGCCCAGGTTGTTCTGCGCGTTCGAGTCGCCGGCATCGGCCAGCGGCCGCCAGGCGGCGACCGCAGCCGGGTAGTCGCCGCGCCGCATCGCGGCCATGCCCAGCTGGAACGGCGTCAGGGCGGGGGCAGGTGCCGCACCTTGGGAGGAACCAGCGGAGGAGCCGGCGGAGGGACGCTGCGGGGCCTGTGCCTGGGCCGTGCCCGCACCCAGCGCGGCGAGGAAGACGATTACGGCCAGAGGGGCGCGATGGCGCGCCCGCGTTTTCCTGTGCATGGGAGTCCCTTTCAGAGCCCGACGATTGTATCCGATGGGGTATCCGGTGCGACTTATTGCCGGCCCCTGCGCAGCGGCCTATTGCCCCTCGCGCGGGCAGTGTGAGAACCTTGCGCTCTTGCAGCATCCCCGCACGTCAGTCCCGCGCCGCGGCGCCCCCGAACCACCGGAGACATCGTCCCCATGCCGGAAAACCTGTCCCAGCGCTTCCCGGACCTCGCGCGCGAACTCGGGCCGAAGAACGTGGCGATGCTGATGCGCGCCACCACCGAACTCGAGGTGCCGGCCGGCCGCGCCATCATCCGCGACCGCATGCCGGTGGACTCCCTCTACATGCTGATGCAGGGCGAGGTCGAGATTTCCGTCGAGGAGAACCGCCGCGCCATCTCGCTGGGCGTGGTCGGGCCGGGCCAGTGGCTGGGCGAGGTGTCGGTGCTCTCCGGCGAGATGCTCGCCAGCTCCACGGTGACCGCGGTGACCAACGTGACGCTGCTGCGCATCAAGCACCAGGCCTTCGAGGAGCTGGTGATGGGCAGCGACGAAGTCGCGGCGCCCCTGCTCAGGCAGCTGACCGCGATGCTGACCGAGCGCCTGCGCGCCACCGCGCAGGTCGCCGCCCAGCCGATCAACATCCGCAAGGTCGAGGCCCGGGAAGTGCAGATCGAGGAAGGCAAGAGCAAGGGCTGGCTGCAATCGTTCTTCGGCCGCTCATAGGCAAGGCACCCATGGACCTGAAACTGCTGCTGCAGAACTCCCCCGCGTTCGGCCTGTTGCCGGCGCCCCAGATCGAGGCGCTGGCCCAGTCGCTGAAGACGGGCATCTTCCCGCAGGGCCACATCTTCTGCGCCCAGGGCCAGCCGGGCGATGCGATGTACATCCTGACCGACGGCCGGGTGCGCATCACCGAGGTGGACGAACTCGCCCACCTGCCGCGCGACAGCAAGGACCTGCACTCGGGCGAGGCGTTCGCGCTGCTGGCGATGGTGGAGGACCTGCCCTCGCCCTCGACCTGCACCGCGTTGACCATGGTGGAGGCCGCCGTGCTCACGCGCGAGTCCTTCGAGGCGCTGCGCGCCACGGCGCCTTCGGTCGCGCGCCAGATCCAGTACATGATCGCGGTGCAGCTAGCGCGCGACCTGCAGAACCGCAACAAGTCGCTGCGGGCCCTGCTGGAGCGCGAAGTCACGATCGCGGTCACCCAGGCGCGCCGCAAGCCGGCCTGAGCGCGGCAGGGCAGCCTTCCCGGGCTGCATCGGGCGCGCTTTCGCCGCCCTCACGGGACGGCGAACCACGCTGGATTCCGGCTCGCCCACTGCGGGGCGTCCGGAATGACGGGATGCTACGAAGCCAGCGGCGCTTTTTCCGCGTCGGTCACCGCATCCATCGCCTGCCCGCCGCCGTAGCTGGAGCGGACCGGCACCGGCCCGCCCTTCTCGACCTTCACCGCGCAGTACTTGAACTCGGGGATCTTGCCGAACGGGTCCAGGGCCGGGTTGGTCAGCCGGTTCACCGCCGCCTCGTAGTAGCAGAACGGGATGAACAGCGCCCCGGTGGGCGTGCCTTCGTCGGCGCGGGCGTAGAGCGAAATGCCGCCCCGGCGCGACGCGACGGTGACGATGTCCCCGGGCACCACGCCCAGTTGCGCCAGATCCGCGGGATGGAAGGACGCGACCGGTTCGGGCTCGATGTAGTCCAGCACCGCCGAGCGGCGCGTCATCGACCCGGTGTGCCAGTGCTCCAGCTGCCGCCCGGTGATCAGCACCATCGGGTAGTCGTCGTCGGGCCGCTCGTTGGCGGGGATCAGGTCGGCGGGCACGAACTTCGCGCGCCCGGTGGCCGTGGGGAAGTGCGTGGTGAACACCACCGGCTGGCCGGGGTCGCCCTCCTCCTGGCACGGGTAGGTCACCGAGGAGTCGCGCTCCAGCCGCTCCCAGGTGATGCCCGCGATGGAGTCCATGCAGCCGCGCATCTCGAGGAACACGTCGCGCGGGTGGGTGTAGCGCCAGTCCTGGCCCATGCGGCAGGCGATCTCCTGGATCAGCATCAGGTCGTCGCGCGACTCACCGGGCGCAGCGATCGCGCGCCGGCCGAGCTGCACCATGCGGTCGGTGTTGGTGACCGTGCCTTCCTTCTCGGGCCAGGCGGTCGCCGGCAGCACCACGTCGGCCAGGCACGCGGTCTCGGTGAGGAAGATGTCCTGCACCACGAGGTGCTCGAGCGAGGCCAGCGCCTCGCGCGCGTGCCCGGCGTCCGGGTCCGACATCGCCGGGTTCTCGCCCATCACGTACATGCCGCGGATGTCGCCGTGCTTGGCGGCGTTCATGATCTCCACCACCGTCAGGCCCGGGTCCGGGTCCAGGCGCGTGCCCCAGTACTTCTCGAAGCGCGCCTTCGCCTCGGGCGTGGCCACGCGCTGGTAGTCCGGGTAGAACATCGGGATCAGGCCGGAGTCGGACGCGCCCTGCACGTTGTTCTGGCCGCGCAGCGGGTGCAGGCCGCAGCCCGGGCGGCCGATCTGGCCGGTCATCAGCGCCAGCGCGATCAGGCAGCGCGCGTTGTCGGTGCCGTGCACGTGCTGCGAGATGCCCATGCCCCAGAGGATCATTGACCCCTTGGACGTAGCGTACATGCGCGCCACCTCGCGCAGGGTCTGCGCCGGGATGCCGCAGATCGGCGCCATCTTCTCCGGGCTGTAGTGGCGCACGTTGTCGCGCAGCGCCTCCCAGCCCGAGGTGCGGTCGCGGATGAAGGCCTCGTCGACCAGGCCTTCCTCGACGATCACGTGCATCAGCGCGTTCAGCATCGCGACGTCGGTGTCGGGGTTGAACTGCAGCACGTGGGTGGCGAAGCGCGCCAGTTCCGTGCGCCGCGGGTCGGCGACGATCAGGCGCGTGCCGTTCTTCACCGCGTTCTTGATCCAGGTCGCCGCCACCGGGTGGTTCACCGTCGGGTTGGCGCCGATCACGAACACCACGTCGGCGCGCGCCACATCGTTCACCTGGTTGGACACCGCGCCGGAGTTGATGCCCTCCATCAGCGCCGCCACCGAGGAGGCGTGGCACAGGCGCGTGCAGTGGTCCACGTTGTTCGATCCGAACGCGGTGCGCACCAGCTTCTGGAACAGGTAGGCCTCCTCGTTGCTGCCCTTGGCCGAGCCGAAGCCGGCCAGCGCCTTCGGGCCGCCGCCCTTGCCGTCGCGGTCGCGGATCTTCATCAGGCCGCCGGCGGCCAGTTCGAGCGCCTCCTCCCAGCTGGCTTCGCGGAACGCGTCCATCCAGCGCAGCGGGTCGAGCGCGAAATCCTTGTGCTTGGGCGCGTCGGCCTTGCGGATCAGTGGTTTGGTCAGGCGCTGCGGGCTGTGGATGTAATCGAAGCCGTAGCGGCCCTTGACGCACAGCCGTCCGTGGTTGGACGGGCCGTCGCGGCCCTTGACCGAGACGATGCGCTCGTCCTTGACCTGGTAGGTGAGCTGGCAGCCGACGCCGCAGTACGGGCAGACCGAGTCCACCGTGCGGTCGGGCACCAATTGGGCCGCGGTCTTGCCCTCGGCGCCAGCGACGCCGGCGACGAACAGCTTGGAGGTCAGCGCCCCGGTCGGGCAGGCCTGCACGCACTCGCCGCAGCCCACGCAACTGGACTCGCCCATGGCGTCGTCCATGTCGAACACGATCTTCGAATGCTCGCCGCGCATCGCATAGCCGATGACGTCGTTGACCTGCTCCTCGCGACAGGCCCGCAGGCAGCGCGTGCACTGGATGCAGGCGTCCAGGTTGACCGCGATCGCCGCGTGCGACAGGTCCGCGCGCGGCTGTTCGCGCGGCGCAAAGCGCGGCAGGCCGACGTCGAGCTTCCTCGCCCACTGGTCCAGCTCGGAACCGAGCGTGTGCGCTTCCTGCGCGACGTCCGACAGCAGCAGTTCCAGCACCAGCTTCTGCGAGCGCAGCGCGCGCGGGCTGTCGGTGATGACTTCCATGCCGTCCTTGGGGTAGCGGCAGCACGAGGGCGCGAGCACGCGCTCGCCCTTGACCTCGACCACGCAGGCGCGGCAGTTGCCGTCGGGGCGCAGGCCGGGCTTGTGGCACAGGTGCGGCACGTCGACGCCGTGGCGCTGCGCGCATTCCAGCAGGCTCTCGTCGGGACGGCCGGTGACGGTTTCCCCGTTGAGCTTGAACTCGACCGGAAGTGCGGCGATTTCCTCGCGTGTGGTGGCGGTCATGGAGGCAACCCCTTCTATTTGTCCAGCTCGTGCGCGAAATGCTTGAGCACGCTGCGTATCGGATTCGGCGCGGCCTGGCCCAGGCCGCAGATCGAGGCCTCGCCCATGACCTCGCACAGGTCCTCCAGCAGGGCGCGGTCCCAGCGGGCGGTGGCCATCAGCTTCGCCGCCTTGGCGGTGCCGACGCGGCAGGGCGTGCACTGGCCGCAGGATTCCTCGGCGAAGAACTCGATCAGGTTGCGCGCCGCCTCGCGGGCGCTGTCCTTGTCGGACAGGATCACCACCGCGGCCGAGCCGATGAAGGTGCCGTGCGGCTGCAGGGTGTCGAAGTCCAGCGGGATGTCGCCCAGCGACGCTGGCAGCAGCCCGCCCGAGGCCCCGCCCGGCAGGTAGGCGTAGAACGCGTGGCCGTCCAGCATGCCGCCGGCGTATTCATCAATGAGTTCGCGCACCGTGATGCCGGCCGGCGCCACGTGCACCCCGGGCTTCTTGACCCGTCCCGACACCGAGAACGAGCGCAGGCCCTTGCGCCCGTTGCGCCCGTGCGAGGAGAACCAGTCCGGGCCGCGCTCGACGATCTCGCGCACCCAGTACAGGGTCTCCATGTTGTGTTCCAGCGTCGGCCGGCCGAACAGGCCGACCTGCGCCACGTAGGGCGGTCGCAGCCGCGGCATGCCGCGCTTGCCCTCGATGGATTCGATCATCGCGGACTCCTCGCCGCAGATGTAGGCGCCGGCGCCGCGGCGCAGCTCGATGGCGGGCAGCGGGCACGGCGGGTCGGCGCGCAGGCGATCGAGCTCGCGCTCCAGCACCGCGCGGCAGCCGGCGTACTCGTCGCGCAGGTAGATCCAGATCGCGCCAGCGCCGGCGCACCAGGCCGCCACGAGCATGCCCTCGAGGAAGCGGTGCGGGTCGCGCTCCAGGTACCAGCGGTCCTTGAAGGTGCCGGGCTCGCCCTCGTCGATGTTCACCGCCATCACACGCGGCTCGGGCTCCTGCGACACCAGGCGCCACTTGCGCCCCGCGGGGAAGCCCGCGCCACCCAGGCCCCGCAGGCCCGAGTCCTCCATGATCTTGATGATCTCGTCGCGCGAACGCCTGCCGGCCAGTCCGTCGGCGACCAGCTTGTAGCCGCCGCCGGCGCGGTACGCGGCGTAGTCGGTGTAGGCGGGCTCGGCGCAGGTCCGCGCCTTGGCACGCACCGCTTCCGCTACCGCATCCACGGTCGCGTTCAGCACCGGGTTCTGGTGCACCACCGCCACCGGCGCGCTTTCGCAGCGGCCGACGCAGGGTGCGTGCTTCACGCGAACCTCGGTGCCCAGGATCGCGGGCAGTCGCGCCAGCAGGTCCGCCGAGCCGGCCAGGTCGCAGGCGATGGAGTTGCACACCCGCACGGTCAGGGCCGCAGGGACGGCCTCGCCCTCGCGCACGATGTCGAAGTGGTGGTAGAAGCTCGCCACCTCGTACACCTCGGCGATGGCGATGCCCATGTCGTCGGCCAGCGCGACCAGGTGGCGGTCCGACAGGTGGCCGCGCGCGTCCTGGATGCGGTGCAGGTACTCGATCAGCAGGTCGCGCCGGCGCGGCTGGGCCGGGCCGTCGCCATCGAGCAATGCACGCAGTTCGGCCCGCGCCGCCGGATCCACGCGCCGGCCCTTCATCGTGGGCCGCAGCCTGACCGGCTTGAGCATGATGGGCGTCCGCGCGCCTGCGGATCCGGAAGGGGTGCCAGTGTTCGAGTCCAAGGGCTTGCTCATGGGTGAATTCCTCTGCGGAACTTTAGCGCAAAGGCGCCGTCCCTCCGCTGCAGGCGGCGCGGATTCTTGACTGTGGTCAAGCACTTGGCCGCGCGCGCCGTCCACCGGGCGCCCGGCCCATGGCGCAGTGCGCCAGAGCCGCGGTCGCATCGGCGCTAACATGGCCCGCATGCCCCTGCGCCATCCACGGAGTTCACCCGCAAGCCGCCCCTTCCCGATGGCGCTCGTGCTCGCCGCCGCCGCGCTGATCGCGCCCGGTGCAGCGATCGCCCAGGCCTGGCCCGCCAAGCCCGTCCGGGTGGTGGTGGGATTCGCCCCCGGCGGCGCTGCGGATTTCGTCGCGCGCGCCCTGTCCGAACCGATGTCGCGCGCACTGGGCCAGCCGCTGGTGGTGGAGAACCGCCCCGGCGCCGGCTCCAGCATCGCCGCCGAGTTCGTCGCGCGCGCGTCGCCCGACGGCCATACCCTGCTGATCGCCAGCCCCAGCAGCATCTCGGTGAATCCGGCCCTCAACCCGAAACTGGGCTACAACCCGGTCACCGACTTCACGCCCATTGCCAAGCTCACCGCATCGCCCCTGGTGGTCGCGGTGTCACCGTCCGCGGGCATCGGCACCATGCGCGACCTGGTCGACATGGCGAAGAAGTCGCCCGGCAAGCTGAACTACGCCACCTCGGGCAACGGTTCGGCGCCGCATCTCGCGGCGGTGCTGTTCAACCTGGTGGCCGAGACCAGCATGGTGCACGTGCCCTTCAAGGGCGGCGCACCGGCGGTGCAGTCGGTGGTCGCCGGCGACACGCAGGTGACCTTCGCGACGCCGCCCTCGGTGCTGCCTTTGGTACAGGCGGGGCGCCTGCGCGGGCTGGCAGTGACCAACCGGGTCCGCTCGCCGCTGGTGCCCGGGCTGCCCGGCATGGAAGAGGCCGGCGTGCCGGGTTACGACATCGCGTTCTGGTACGGCCTGTTCGCGCCGGCCGGCACGCCCGCGCAGGTGGTCAACCGCGCCTTCGATGCCGTCGCCGCCACGCTGAAACAGGACGGCGTGCGCCAGATGCTGGCGCGCGAGGGCACGGAAACATCCGGATCCGAATCGCCCGCGGACTTCGCCGCCTTCCTCGCGAAGGACGCGCAGTTCTGGGTGCGTCTGGTCAGGGCATCGGGGGCGAAGTTCGACTGATGGGACGACGGATTCACTACCTGCGGCAAGCCGGCATGGGGCTCGTGCTCGCCGCCCTGGCGCTCGCCCCTTCCCTGGCGCCGGCGCAGGCCTATCCGCAGCGCGCGGTGAAGATGGTCGTGCCGTTCCCGCCGGGCGGCTTGAACGACGTGGTGGCGCGCGCCCTCGCCCAGAAGCTGCAGGACGCCTGGGGCCAGGGCGTCGTCGTGGAAAACCGCGCCGGCGGCTCCACGGTGATCGGCAGCGAACTCGTCGCCAGGGCGGCGCCCGACGGCTACACCCTGCTGGTGACGTCGGCGGCGCACGCGATCAACAAGGGCTTTTTCAGGAAGCTGCCCTACGACACGGTGACGAGCTTCACCCCGGTGATGCTGATCGCGACCTCGCCCTTCATCCTGGTGGTGAAGAACGAGCTGCCCGCGAGGACCGTCGCGGAATTCATCGCACTCGCGAAGGCCAGGCCCGGCGCGCTGACCTACAGTTCCACCGGCACCGGCGGCAGCTCGCACCTGATGGGCGAGATGCTCGCGCACCAGGCCGGCATCAACATCCTGCACGTGCCCTACAAGGGCATGGCCCCGGCGCTCACCGACCTGATCAGCGGCCAGGTGGACTTCACCTTCGGCAGCTATTCCTCGGTCGGCCCCTACTTGAAGGGCGGGCGCATGCGTGCCGTCGCGGTGAGCAGCGCCAAACGCATCGGCGTGATGCCCGCGCTGCCGGCCATCGCCGAGGCCGGCTTCCCGGACTACGACGCCAATCCCTGGTGGGGGCTGGTCGGCCCCGCAGGCATGCCGCCGGCCATCGTCAACCGCATCCACACGGACGCGGTGCGCAGCCTGCGCGCCCAGGATGTGGCCGAACGTTTCCGCGACGCCGGCGTGGAAGTGGTGGCCAGCACACCGGCGGAATACGCCGCGCACCTGGACCGCGACGTGGCGCGCTGGGAACAGGTGATGCGCTCGGCGGGAATGAAGCCGGAATGAATCCGCGCAAGGCGCGGACCACGGCCGCGCCTGGACCGAAGCTAAGCACCCCGGCGCGAAGGCGGCCATTGCCGCCAGGCGCCGGGCCACTGGCCGGCATACGCGTGCTGGACATCTCGGCCGTGGTCGCAGGTCCCTACGCATCCAAGCTGCTGGCCGACTTCGGTGCTGAGGTGATCCGCGTCGAGCCGCGCGAAGGCGACCTGATCCGCTGGATCGCGGGCAAGTCGCCCACGCCCGGCATGTCGGGCAAGTACCTGCACCTGAACCGCAACAAGCGCTCCATTGTGCTGGACCTCAAGCACCC
Source organism: uncultured Pseudomonadota bacterium (assembly GCA_903909415.1). The sequence continues at coordinate 25,043 of CAIVVS010000216.1, forward strand.
CAAGGGGCGCGAGGCGCTGCTGAAGCTCGCCGCCACTGCCGACGTATTCATGCACAACATGCGCGAACCGGCGATCGAACGCCTGCGGCTGGGCTACCGGCAGCTCGCGCGCGCCAACCCGCGCATCGTCTACCTGTCGATTGCCGGCTTCGGCTCGGGCGGGCGCTACGCCGGCAAGCCGGCCTACGACTCCATCATCCAGGGCGCCAGCGGCATGGCCTCGCTGTTCGAGCGCACCACCGGCGCGCCGCGCTACGTGCCCATGGTGATCGCCGACCGCTTCATCGGCATGGCGGCCTCGCACGCGCTGCTGGTGGCGCTGCTGGGGCGCGAGCGCACCGGGCGCGGCGCGAAGATCGAGCTGCCGATGTTCGAGACCCTCGCCGGGCTGGTGCTGGCCGAGCATTCCTATGAATCCACCTTCGACCCGCCGCTGGGGCCGCCCGGCGACCTGCGCCTGATCGACCCGAACGCGCGCCCGGTGCAGACCGCCGACGGCTTCATCTGCATCACCACCAACACCGACGCTCAGGCTTTCGCGCTGCTGGAGGCGATCGGCCGCCCTAAACTGAAGGTCGATCCCCGGTTCTCAACCAAGTTCGCGCGCGCCAAGAACGCCGGCGCGCTGTTCGCGCTGCGCGCCGAGGCGCTGGCGAAGCGCACGACCGCGCACTGGATGCGCGAGCTGGAAGCGCGCGACATCCCGGTCGCGCCGTATCACACGCTGCAGACCCTGGCCTCGGACCCGCACCTGCGCGATGCCGGCCTGCTGGAGCGCGTCATCCACCCGAGCGAAGGCCCGATGTGGACCCTCCGCGACGGCGCGCGCATCGACGGGCGCAGCGCCGGGGTTCGCAGGCCGGCCCCGCGCGTCGGCGCGGACACTGTGGCCGTGCTCCGCGAGGCGGGCCTCAGCGCCGCGCAGGTGCGCGAGTTGCTCGCCTCGGGCGCGTGCTGGGATGGCAGCGCCGCGCCTGTGCCTGCGGCTGGACCGGAGGAGAAACCCTCCGCCGCCAAGGCAACGAGGGCAAGCAAGCCTGGGAAACGCAAAGCCCGTCCAGGCTGACGCACCCCGGGCACGGCAGTTGCTCATGGTCCGGCATCCCATCCGCCGGAGCCCCCATGAAACGCATCCTGTCCCTCGCCGGTGCATGCCTGCTCGCATTCAGCGCCCCGCCTGTCCCTGCGGCTGGACGCGCGGAGAAGCCCTCCGCCACCAAGGGAACTCGGGCAAGCAAGCCGGGGAAACGCAAAGCCCGTCCAGGCTGACGCACCCCGGGCACGGCAGTTGCTCATGGTCCGGCATCCCATCCGCCGGAGCCGCCATGAAACGCATCCTGTCCTTCGCCGGTGCATGCCTGCTCGCATTCAGCGCCCCGCTGGTGCAAGCCCAGTCCTGGCCGGCCAAGCCGGTGCGCTGGCTGGTGCCCTTCCCGCCGGGCAATTCCTCGGACATCACCGCGCGCCTGCTGTCGGACAAGCTCACCGCCGCCTGGTCCCAGACCATCGTGGTGGAGAACCGTCCCGGCGCCGGCGGCACCATCGCCACCGCCGAGATGTTCAAGGCGCCGGCCGACGGCTACACCATCATGAGCGGCACCATGGGCACGCATGCGATCGCGCCCAACCTGTACAAGGTCCTGCCCTACGACCCGGCGAAGGACCTGGTCGCGGTGAACCTGCTGGTGGACGTGCCCATGGTGCTGGTCGCCAGCCCCAAGGCCCCGGGCGCGACGCTCAGGGAGTTCCTGTCCGCGGTGAAGGACAACAAGGCGGCCCAGTCCTACGCGTCGCCGGGCAGCGGCACGCTCAACCACATGATGGGCGAGATGCTCAAACAATCGACCAAACTCGACTTCACCCACATCCCCTACAAGGGCGTGGCGCTGGTGTACCCGGACATGTATTCCGGCGCGGTGTCGCTGATGTTCGACCCCATCCTGAGCGCGGCCACGCAGATCAAACAGGGGCGGTTGAAGGGCTATGCGATCTCGGCGACGAACCGCTCGCCCACCCTGCCGGACGTGCCGACCATGACCGAACTGGGCTACGCCGGCTTCGACGCCACGCTGTGGCTGGGCCTGTTCGCGCCGCTGGGCACGCCCGCGACTGTGGTCGCCAAGCTCAGCGAGGACACCGGCCGGGCGCTGCGCCTGCCGGACGTGAAGGCCAAGCTGGAGGAACTCGGCGGGGACGTCGTCGGCCTGCCGAACGCCGCTTTCGAGCCCAAGTTCAAGGGCGACGTCGCGCGCTGGGGCAAGCTGGTGCGCGAACTGGGCGTGAAGCTCGACTGAGGCTGGAAAGGGCAAATGACACTGGGTCCCCGCTTTCGCGGGGACGACGGCACTCGCTCCGTCATTCCCGCGGAAGCGGGAATCCAGTGACATTAATTATTTAATAAAATCAGCCACTTAACCTGTTTTCACCGGATTTTCATCTGGTGAGCAGGCACTCACCTCCGGGCTGATTTCCAGCGCTTACTTCAGCGCCGACTTCAGCAGCTTGCCCATCTCGGCCGGGTTCTTGGTGACCTTGATGCCGCTGGCTTCCATGACGGCGAGCTTCTCCTGCGCCGTGCCCTTGCCGCCGGAAATGATCGCGCCGGCGTGGCCCATGCGCTTGCCTTCCGGCGCGGTGACGCCGGCGATGAAGCCGACCACCGGCTTCTTCATGTTGGCCTTCACCCACAGCGCGGCCTCTTCCTCGTCCGAGCCGCCGATCTCGCCGATCATCACCACGGCCTCGGTCTCGGGGTCGTCGTTGAACAGCTTCATCACGTCGATGTGCTTCAGGCCGTTGACCGGGTCCCCGCCGATGCCGACGGCCGAGGACTGGCCCAGGCCCAGTTCGGTGAGCTGGCCCACGGCTTCATAGGTCAGCGTGCCCGAGCGCGACACCACGCCGATGCGGCCCTTCTTGTGGATGTGGCCGGGCATGATGCCGATCTTGATCTCGTCGGGCGTGATCACGCCGGGGCAGTTCGGCCCGATGAGTTTCGTCTTGCGGTTCTCTTTGCGCATGCGGTCGCGCAACGCGATCATGTCGCGCACCGGGATGCCCTCGGTGATGCAGATCACCAGGTCCAGGTCGGCTTCCACCGCTTCCCAGATGGCGGCCGCGGCGAAGGGCGGCGGCACGTAGATCACGCTGACGTTCGCGCCTTCCTTCTTCTTGGCGTCGGCGACGGTCGCGAAGATCGGGATGCCCTCGAAGTCCTCGCCGGCCTTCTTGGGGTTCACGCCGGCGACGTAGCAGGCCTGGCCGTTGGCGTAGGCGCGCGAGGTGCGGGTGTGGAACTGCCCGGTCTTGCCGGTGATGCCCTGGGTGACGACGCGGGTGTGCTTGTTGATCAGGATGGACACGGTGTCGTTCTCCCTTATTTCTTGCCGGCGGCGTGTTGGGCCGCTGCGGCGACGACGCGCTCGGCGGCCTCGCCCATGTTGTCCGCCGAGATGATCGGCAGCCCGGATTCCTTGAGGATCTTCTTGCCCAGTTCCTCGTTGGTGCCCTTCATGCGCACCACCAGCGGCACGGCCAGCTTGACCTCGCGCGCGGCGGCGACCACGCCGTCGGCGATCACGTCGCACTTCATGATGCCGCCGAAGATGTTGACCAGGATGGCCGACAGCTTGGGGTTGCGCAGCATGATCTTGAACGCCTCGGTCACCTTCTCGGTGGTGGCGCCGCCGCCCACGTCGAGGAAGTTCGCCGGGCTGCCGCCGTAGAGCTTGATGGTGTCCATGGTGGCCATCGCCAGGCCCGCGCCGTTCACCAGGCAGCCGATGGTGCCGTCCAGCTGGATGTAGTTCAGGTCGAACTTGGAGGCCTCGACCTCGGCCGGGTCTTCCTCGTCCAGGTCGCGCATCGCGACCAGGTCGGGATGGCGGAACATGGCGTTGCCGTCGAAGTCGATCTTGCCGTCCAGCGCCACCACGCGGCCGTCGCCGGTGAGGATCAGGGGGTTGATCTCGGCGAGCGACGCGTCGCACTCCCAGAACGCCTTGTACAGGCCCTGCAGCGCGGTGCGCGCCTGCGGCAGCGATGCATCCGGCACGCCGATCAGGCGTGCGGCGGAATCGGCCTCTGCGTCGGTCAGCCCGGCCACCGGGTCGATGAACACCTTGTGGATCTTCTCCGGCGTCTTGGCCGCGACTTCCTCGATGTCCATGCCGCCCTCGGAGCTGGCCATCAGCGCGACCTTCTGCGTGCCGCGGTCCACCACCATGCCGACGTAGAGTTCCTTCTTGATGTCGGCGCCTTCCTCGATGAGCAGGCGGCGCACCTTCTGGCCCTCGGGGCCGGTCTGGTGGGTCTTGAGCTGCATGCCCAGGATCTGGCCGGCGAGGGTCTTCACCTCGTCGATCGAGCGGGCCAGCTTCACGCCGCCGCCCTTGCCGCGGCCGCCCGCGTGGATCTGGGCCTTCACGACCCACACCTTGCCGCCCAGCGTCTCGGCGGCCTTGACCGCCTCGTCGACGTTGAAGCACGGGATGCCGCGCGGCGTGACCACGCCGTACTTGCGCAGCACCTCCTTGGCCTGGTACTCGTGGATCTTCATTGGTCATGCTCCTTGGGGGAATGTTCGGGGGCGCGGCCTGCCGCAGTGCGTCCGGCGGCGGGCCGGTGCGCGTACCAGCGCGGATAATACGTCTTGACGGTCTCGCCCCGCGTGTCGAGCGCGTGGCAACGGTCCAGCTGGAACGGCTTGCCTCGGCTGTCGTCGGTGTCGCGCTGGCGGCCGGCGAAGCTCTGCAGCGCGGCGGTCGGGAACTGGCCGAGCAGCTCGGTGATGTGGGTGCAGCCCTGCACGCCGGCGAACAGCGCCTGCACGCGCTTGCGGAATCCCATCACGAGGTTCGCGCCCACCAGCGCCGAGTAGGCCGGCGCGATGGACTCGCAATGGCCCGGGTAGGGCTGCGCGTCGCTGGAGGCGACCGCCTCGAGCACGTTCATGCTGCCGTCGATCGTCAGCCGCACGCGCATGTCGTGGATAGCCTCGCCCGCCGGGCGGATGCCGGAGGCCAGCTCGCAGTCGTACGGTTTGACATCGGTGATGCGCCCCTCGATGTCCCACAGGCCGTCGTCGCGCTCATAACCCTCGAAGCGCACCTCGCGCAGGTGCGCGGACTGTCGCGGGACGGGTGGGGGCAGCGGCATGGGGGATCCGTGGGATGGGCGCTGGCATGGCGCATCGCGTCCGCAACGCATGCCGAACCGCAGCATGCAGCCATGCAGGGCGAACGATGCAATACGGCGATGCAGCAACCCACCCATGACCCAATGCGGCGATGGCGACGATGCTGCAAAGCGGCAAAATTCTAGCACACAGCCCCCTTCCGGGCCCGTGGCGGGCGGGGGCCCCGACGCTCGCAGCGTGTACCATCGACGCTTGCCGGCGGGCGCCTTGCGGCGCGTCCGTCGAAGGCTCGTATCGTGTCGGGATCGCGGGAGCAGCGGCGATGGACTCACCCTTGGAGCAGTCAGTTCGGACCCCGGCAGCGGGACCGGCCGCGTCGGGCCACGCATCCGGCGCGGCGGCGTTGATCAGGCAGCACCTCGCGCGCGAGGACAGCGCCTGGAGCATGGGCGGATTCGGGGCGCTGGGCGAGTTCCTGCGCGCCGCGGGCGAACCCGTCGAGCGCCTGTCCGGAGACATGGGCATCGTGTCGGCGCGCGGCGCGCTGCGCCTGGCCCCGCCGCCCGAGGCCCGCGCGATCGCCCACGAAACGCCCTCGGCCGACCCGCGCCTGTGGAACCACGCGATCGAGTTCTGCCTGCCGCAGGAACGCGCCGCCATGAACCGCCGCCGCGCGCTCACCGAACTCGGGCCGGACCGGGACAGCCTGCGCGCCGCCGACCGCGACGCGCTGCTGTTCGACCTGGGCCTGGGGCTGCACCAGGCCGACGCCTGCATCCGCACCGCCGACGCGGCGCTCATCCGGGTGCTGCGCGCCGCGATCGGCGCGGCCCGAGGGCGCTCGATGCTGGAACACGACCATCCCGCGTGGGCCGACATCCTCAAGGCCAGCCCGCACCGCGTGTTCCTGTCGCGCGTCGGTCGCCTGGAGGTGTACGTGCCCATCCCCGCGCCCGGCAGCGTGCCCGATTACCACTTCACGCCCGGACCGCACACCCATGTGCTGCCGCAGCTGCTCGCCAGCGGCCGCACGCACGCGGCCCACCTGCCGCTGCCCGAGGGCTGGGTGCCCTGCGCCAGCCTGTATCCCGCGCATCCCTCGCGCGACCTGCTCGGCCGCGCGCGCCCGTTCGCGCAACCCGACTTCGACGCCTTCCAGGACGTGCTGCGCTCGCACGGAGATGCGGCCTTGAACGCGGTGAAGGCGCGGGTCTGGCGATCGGTGCGCGAAGGCCGCGAACCCGAGGCCCCGCAGGCGGCGGCCACCCGCGCCGAGCGCGCAGCGCGACGCGTCGCGCTGCGTCAGCTCGCGCTGCTGGCGGCGCCGGGCGGGACGCACGAAGCCGCTCTGGCGCCCGCACTTGCGTCCTGGCTGCGCGCGCACGACCGGGCCGCCGCAGCGGACCGCCCGTCGCGCGCGAACGCGCATCCCTGACCCGGACCGGCGCGACGGTCGCAGTCGTCACGGCATGCCATACGTCCTAGCGCTGGACCAGGGCACCACCAGCTCGCGCGCCATCCTGTTCGACCAGGCCGGGCGCGTGCGCGCCAGCAGCCAGCGCGAGTTCCGCCAGATCTTCCCCAAGCCCGGCTGGGTGGAACACGACCCTGAGGAGATCTGGAAGACCCAGCTCGCCTGCGCGCGCGCGGCGCTGCGCGCGGCGAAGGTGGACGCGCGCCGCGTCGCGGCCATCGGCATCACCAACCAGCGCGAGACCGTGGTGGTGTGGGACCGCGCCACCGGCGAGCCGGTGCACAACGCCATCGTCTGGCAGGACCGGCGCACCGCCGCGCGCTGCGAGCGCCTGAAGCGCGACGGCAGCGAGGCGCTGCTGCGCGCGCGCACCGGCCTGCTCGCCGACCCCTATTTTTCCGCGACCAAGGTGGAGTGGCTGCTCGACACCATCCCGGGCCTGCGCCTGCACGCCGAGCGCGGCGAACTCGCGCTGGGCACCATCGACTCCTGGCTCGCGTGGAAGCTCTCCGGCGGCACGCAGGCGGCCGGCGCGCGCCATGTCACCGACCCGACCAATGCCTCGCGCACCCTGCTCTACGACATCCACAAGGGGGAATGGGACGACGAGCTGCTGCGGCTGTTCCGCATCCCGCGCGCGATGCTGCCCGAGGTGGTGCCCTCCAGCCTGGTGCCGGGCAGGGACGGCAGTGCGGGCGCGGGCGTGGTGGCGCAGCGTCGCTGGCTGGGCGCGGCCATCCCGGTGGCCGGCATCGCGGGCGACCAGCAGGCCGCGCTGTTCGGCCAGGCCTGCCACGCGCCGGGCATGGCCAAGAACACCTACGGCACCGGCTGTTTCATGCTGCTCAACACCGGCGCCGAGGCGATGGACTCGGGAAGTGGCCTGCTCACCACGGCGGCGGCGGCCGTGCCCCGCACCGGCGGCGGCGCGGCGGCGCCGGCCTACGCGCTCGAAGGCAGCGTGTTCATCGGCGGGGCGGTGGTGCAGTGGCTGCGCGACGGGCTGGGCGTGGTGAAGCGCGCCGCGGACATCGAGCAGCTCGCCGCCTCGGTGGACGGCACCGGCGGCGTGTTCCTGGTGCCGGCCTTCACCGGCCTGGGCGCGCCCTACTGGGACCCGGATGCGCGCGGCACCATCGTCGGCCTCACGCGCGGCAGCACCGCGGCCCACGTAGCGCGCGCCGCGCTGGAATCGATCGCCTACCAGTCGGCCGAGCTGCTGGCCGCCATGCAGCAGGATGCGCGCACGCCGCTGCGCGAATTGCGCGTGGATGGCGGCGCCTCGGCCAACCGCCTGCTGATGCAGTTCCAGGCCGACCTGCTGGGCGTGCCGGTGGTGCGGCCGAAGATACTCGAGACCACCGCGCTGGGCGCGGCCTTCCTCGCGGGGCTGGCCACCGGCGTGTGGCGCTCGCGCGCCGAGATCGCGCGGCAGTGGCAGGCCGGCGCGCGCTTCACCCCGCGCATCCCGCGCGCCGTCGCCGCCGAACGGCTGGGCGAATGGCGCCGGGCGGTGGAGCGCTCGCGCGGCTGGGCGCGCGGATAGCGGCCGCTGCCCGCGCGGACGGACGCACCGATCCGGCTTGCCCAGTGGCGCGCCGGCACGGCGCGGGAAACCGCGGCACTTTCACCCGTTTCGCGCAAGCCGGTTCACGCCGCGCTGCGCCCGCGTGATAACGTCGGCGCCGGGCTGGCGATGGTGCCGCCCGCGCAACGGACACTCCCGCACCATGACTTCCCCGGCCAACGACCCTTTCGACCTCGACTTCAGCAACTACGCGCCGCCGCCGGTCACCGAAGCGCAGCGGGAATCCCTGAAGGAAGAAACCGAGGTCGGCGCGAACAAGCTCGGCGCGAGCGGTTTCTTCACCACCGTCAACCGCGTCGGCCGGCTCAGGGCGCAACCCGGCGACAAGCCGGTGATCCTGGTGGTGGAGGATGACGACTCGACCCGCATGGTGCTGGAACAGGTGGTCGCCAAGCTCGGCTACGTGGCGCGCGGCGCCGCCGACAAGGCCGGCATCCTGCAGGGCCTGAAGGCCTCGCCGCGCCCCAGCCTGGTGCTGCTGGACGTGATGCTGCCCGACGCCGACGGCTTCGGCGTGCTCAACAAGATCCGCCAGAGCCCGGTGCTCAGCGGCCTGCCGGTGGTGATGCTGACCTCGCGCAGCGAGAAGTCCGACATCCTCAAGGGCCTGGCGCTGGGCGCCGACGGCTACATCACCAAGCCGGCCAAGCTGAGCGTGCTGCAGAAGGTGATGGCCGAACTGCTCGGCTGATCCGGCCCGCGCCTGACCCGGCGCGGCGGCTGACACCGCATCCGGGCGGGGTGGCGCACGGAGCCTGCGTACAATGCGGCCATGGTAAGCCCGAGGCCTGTCGCCCATTCGTTGACCTTCCTGCCGGCCCGGTTGCTGGCCCTGCTGCTCGTCGCGGCCTGCGCCGCGACGCCCGTGCCCGCCTCGGCGCAGGCGCTGTCCGGCGCGCCAGCCAACCCGTCGGTCGCCTTCCACTACGGCGCCGACCCGCCCTGGGATGAACTCGCCGCCTTCGACGCGGTGGTGGTGGAACCCGGCCACTTCCGCTCGGCGCGCCGCTTCCCGGGCGGCAACGACGCCGAGCCGCGCACCCGCACCTTCGCCTACGTGTCGGTGGGCGAAGTGCATCCGACGCGTGAGTACTTCGCGTCCCTGCCCGACGCCTGGCGCGCCGGGGCGAACACTGCCTGGGGTTCCATCGTCGTGGACCAGGCGCAACCCGACTGGCCGCGCTGGTTCGTCGAGCGTGCGGTCAAGCCGCTGTGGGACCAGGGCTACCGCGGCTTCTTCCTGGACACCCTGGATTCCTTCCACCTGGTGGCAAAGACCGACGCGGAGCGCGCGCGGCAGGCCGAGGGCCTCGCGCGCACCATCACCGCCATCAAGCAGGCCTACCCGGATGCGCGCCTGATCTTCAACCGCGGCTTCGAGGTGCTGCCCGCCACGCACCGGCTGGCATGGGCGGTCGCCGCCGAGTCGCTGTTCCAGGGCTGGAATGCGGGCGAGAAGCGCTACACCGAAGTCCCGCAGGCCGACCGCGACTGGCTGCTCGGCCAGTTGCGCCGCGTGAAGGACGAGTACCGCCTGCCGGTCATTTCCATCGACTACGTGGAACCTGGCAAGCGCGGGCTCGCGCGCGCCACGGCCGCGCGCATTGGCGCGCTGGGCTTCGTGCCCTGGGTGGCGACGCCCGAACTCGACAGCCTGGGCGTGGGCGCGGTCGAGGTGCTGCCGCGCAAGGTGCTGATGCTGTACGACCGCAACCCCGAGTTCACCATCATGCAGGAGTCGGTGCACCGCTACGGCACCATGCCGCTGAACTGGATGGGCTACACCGCACAATACCATGACGTGGCGCAGCCGCTGCCCGCGCATTCGCTCGCCGGACGCTATGCCGGCATCGTGCTGTGGCTGTCGCGCGATGACCCGGCCGGGGCGGCCAGGCTGCAGGCGTTCCTCGCGCGCGCGCGCGCCGAGGGCGTGCGCATCGCCGCGATCGGCAGCCTGGGCGCGGCGCGCGGCCAGGGGCTGGAGGAGCTGTTCGGGCTGCGCGCCGCGCCGCTGGCGGGTATCCCGGCCCAGGTCACCATCGAGGCGCGTGACCCCATGGTCGGCCTGGAGGCGCAGCCGCTGCCGGTCCGGCGCGAGTTCTTCCCGCTGGAGGCCGCGGGCGGGCAACCCCTGCTCAGGCTGCGCGCGACCGGCAGCAAAGGGGAGGTGCAGCACATGGACGCGGTCGCGCTCATGCCCTGGGGCGGGTACGCGCTGGATCCCTATGCGCTGATGCGCCTGCCGGCCGACGCGGGGTTCCGCTGGATCGTGGATCCCTTCGCGTTTCTCAAGCGCGCGCTGGCCCTGCCGGAGATGCCCGCGCCGGACCTGACCACCGACAACGGCCGCAGGATGATGCTCGTCCACATCGACGGCGACGGCTTTCCCAGCCGTGCCGAGCTGCCGGGCGCACCCTATTCGGGCGAAGTGATGCTTCGCGAGTTCATCGCCAGGTACAAGGTGCCGCACACCGTGTCGGTGATCGAGGCCGAGGTGTCGGGCGCGGGCCTGTACGCGGCGCAGGCGCCCGCGCTCGAGGACATCGCGCGGCGCATCTTCGCGCTGCCGCATGTCGAGATCGCGAGCCACACCTACACCCACCCGTTCTTGTGGCGCCAGGTCGAGCGCGGCGACACCTCCGAAGCCAAGGCCTACAACCTGAAGGTGCCCGGCTACCGCTTCGACGCCAGGCGCGAGATCGCCGGCTCGGCCTCCTACATCGACAACCGCCTGGCCCCGGCCGGCAAGAAGACGGCGGTGCTGCTCTGGAGCGGGAACTGCGACCCGGGCGAAACCTCGGTGGCCGAGGCGCAGGCCGCCGGACTGCTGAACATGAACGGCGGCGACACGGTGATCACGCGCGCCGACCCCAGCCTGACGCGCGTGTCGCCGGTGGGCGTGCCCAAGGGCGCGCACTACCAGGTCTATGCACCCAACCAGAACGAGAACGTCTACACCAACCTCTGGACCGGGCCCTATTACGGGTACGAGCGCGCGATCGAGACCTTCGAGCTGACCGGGGCGCCGCGCCGCCTCAAGCCGATCAACATCTACTACCACGCCTACTCGGCGAGCAAGCGCGCCTCGATCACCGCGCTGGACAAGGTCTACCGCTGGGCGCTGGCGCAGCCGGTGAACAACCTGCACGCGAGCGAGTACATCCGCAAGGTGCATGACTTCAACACCCTGGTGGTGGCGCGCGCCGGCGCGGGCGGCTTGACGGGGAGCCCCGACGCCGCGGCGCAATGGCTGGTGCGCGGCGCGGGCGAACTGCGCGAGCTGCGCCTGCCGGCCAGCCTGGGCCACCCGGTGCTGGACGCGGCCTCCGGGCTCACCGGCTACAACCGCGCCAACGACCAGCACTACCTGCACATGGCGCGCGGCGAGGCGCGCGTGGCGCTAGCCCCGGCGCCCAGCGCCCTGCCCCATGTCGCCGAGGCGAACGGCCGCACCATGTCCTTCGAGCGCGACAGCGGCATGAGCATCACGCTCGCCACCCATTCCGGCGCGGTGCTCGCGCTGGCCAACGCCGCGGGCTGCGAAGTCCGCGCCGACGGCCGCGTGCTCGCCGGTCGCGCCGACGGCCCCCTCACACGCTACGAGAACCGGACCGATGGTCCAGCGCAGATCACGGCAAGGTGCCGCTGAGCCGGCGCGCATCCGGATCATCTCGGCCTGGTCCCTGGTCGGGGTCACCCTGATGGTCGCGGCCGGGCTGGTGCTGCTGTTCCCCAAGCAGGCGCTGATGGAGCGCCTGCGCAAGGAAACCGGCAACGACACCCTGACCGCGAACTACCTGGCGAACCTGCTGCGCACCGAGCCTTCGAACCAGGAGCTGCGTGTGCTGCTGGCGGAAAAGCACATGGCGATGGGCAAGGCCGCCGACGCACGCGAAGCGCTCGCCCCGCTGCTGGCCTCGCCCGATGACGGGATACGCCGGCGCGCGCTGATGCTGGACCTGCGCATCGCGGTACGGGACGTGCAGGCGCGCAAGCAGGGCGATCCCGGGCGGGCCGTCCTCGCCGCGCGCGCGGCGAAGCTGGTCGCGGCCATGGCCGGGGAAGCCTGGGCGCCGCAGGAACTCGTCTACCTGACGCGCCAGGCGCGGGCGCTGGGCGATGCCGCACTTGCGGGGCGGCTCATCGCGCGCCTGCTGGAACGCCGCGACAGCCTGCCGCCAGCCTTCCTCACCGAGTCCGCCGCCATCGAGCTGGGCGAGGGTGACTACCGCGAGGCCTCGCTGCTGTACTTCGCCGCGCGCGACCGGACCGCCGACCCGGCAGAGCGCCGCGAGCTCTGGTTCAAGGGAGTGGCCGCGCTGCAGTCGGGCAACCTGCCGGCGGAGGCGCTGGCCGCGGCCGAGCGCCACCTGGGCGAACTGGCAGGCGACGACCGCGTGCTCGCCTTCCTGGTGCGGCTCGCGCTGGCGGCCAACGACCCAGCGCGCGCCCAGCAGTACATGAAGAAGCTGCTGCGCATCGGCGCGGCAGGCGGTCCCGGCCCGCTGCGGCAGGCCCTTGCCGCGGCGCTGGACTGGATGGTGTCCCCCGCGCATGCGCAGGCAAGCCCGCCCGTGCCCGGGGCCGCCGCGCCGCCCTGCCCCGGCGACAGGCCCGCGCCCGCGACGCGCGGCATGCGGCCCTACGACGAGGAACTCTACAAGCTGGCCTTCGACGTGTTCATGGCCAACGGCAACCAGGAAGACGCCTGGCGGGTCGCCGCAGCCGCCGTCGAGCAGCGCCCCGCGGATGCGTTCTGGCGCGAGCGGCTGGCGCGCGTTTCCGAGTGGAGTGCGCGGCCCGGCGTGGCGCTGCGCCAGTGGGTCTGGCTGGTGCAGCACGGCGCCTCGGCCGAGAGCGTGCAGGCGGTGCTGCGACTTGCGCCCGGGCTGAACGACGACGAGGCCCTGCTGCTGGCGTGGCAGGCCGAGGCCGGCCGGCGCAAGCTCGCGCCGGCCGAATGGCGGCTGGTCGCCGATGCCTTCGAACGCCTCGGCCGCGCGGACGAAGGCATCGCCTGGCTGGAGAAGCAGCACGCCGCCAACCGCGAGCCCGCGTTGCTGGAAGTGCTGGCCGATTTCGAGGAGCGCGCCGGGCGCGTCGAACAGGCGATCGCCACCTACCAGCGCCTGGTCGCCGCCAGCGGCGCGACGCCGCAGCGCGCCGTGAAGCTGGCCACGCTGCATTTCCTTCGCGCCGACTACGCCGGCGCATACAAGGTGCTGGAACCGCTGCGCGCGAGCGCGCCGCGCGACGCCGAGGACTACTGGGAGCTGCTGGCCGAGGTCGCCTGGCAGCTGCAGGACGACGCGGTCGCGCGCCAGGCCTACGGCCTCCTGGCGGAGCGCGAGCAGCCCGAGGCGTCGGCCTTCGAGCGCCTGATGTCGCTGATGCGCGACGCCCAGCCGCAGGAGGCGGCGCGCCTGGGCGAAGCGGCGTGGGCGCGCTTCGGCAGCGTGGCCGGACTGCTGCTGGCGCTCGAGTCCGCAGCCGGATCGGGTGACGGGTCAGGGGTCGGACAGGCGGACCGCGCGCGCCAGCGCCGGCTGTTCGGCTCGGTGGGGCCGGAGCAGGAGGCGCGGCTTGCGACCAATGCCTACTTCTACCAGCTGCGTGCCGCGTGGCTGCAGTCCTCCGGTCGCACCCGGGAGGCGCTGGCCGACTGGCGCACCGCGTTGCGCATCGCGCCGCGCGGCACCGAGGTGCGCGCAGGCCTGGTGTACTTCCTCGTCGAGGCCGCCGGGCGCGGCGAACTCAGGCGCGAGCTGCGCGCCGAACTGCTCCGGGCCGAGGCCGTACCCGACGCGGCGCTCGCCGACGCGTATGCCGCGGGCTGGACCACGCTGGAGGAGCCCGCGCGGGCGCTGGCATGGATGTCGCGCCGGCGCGACGCGCGCAAGGACGACTACCTCTGGCTGCTCAACTACGCCGACCTGCTGGAGCAGGCCGGGCGCGGCGACTATGCATGGCGCGTGCGCCGCCATGCCTGGGACGTGGGGCGCAGGCAGATGGCAAGGGCTGACACCGCGTCGCGGCCGGCGCGAGAGAAGCTGGAGCGACTGGTGGCCTATGCGCGCATGGTGATGCAGCAGCAGCCAGGTGATGCCTCGCTCGCGGTAGTACGCCGCGTGCTGCGCCAGGACCGCGAGGGCCTGGCCGCGCGCGCGGCCGAACTGGCGGGCTCGGCAGGGGCCCAGACGGGCAAAGGCGAGGCGCAGCCGAACGCACCGGATGCCGGTTTGAACGCACTGGATGCCCGTTTGAACGCACTTGATGCGTTGAGCGCCGAACTCGTGCTGGGCTGGCTGATCTCCACCGAGCAGGTCGAGGCGCAGAAGGAATGGCTGTGGAAGCAGTACGGCAGGCGGCTCGCCGCGCCGGTGTGGGCCGAGGCCTCGGTGGCGCTGGCCACCAAGGACATCGATGCCCTGGAGCGGCTGCTGGAGCAGAAGGCCGAGGCCCTGCCGCGCTACAACCGCATCGACGCGGCGCGCGAGACGCAGCGCCTGCGCCTCGCGCAGCAGATCGGCTTCCAGGAACTGGAGCGCCGGCCGGACGATGACGAGATCCACCTGCGCCTGGCCACCGACATGCTGGCATCGGCCTCGAGCATCATCGCGCGCGATGCCTTCTTCACCCGCGGCCTGCTGAGCGGCCACGAGAACAGCGTGCGCGCCCAGGTCTGGGTCACGCCCGCGCTGCGCCTGTCGGCGGAGCTGTCGCTCTGGCGCCAGACCACCATGGACGCGCCGCAGCTGGCCTACACCCCGGGCGTGGACCGCGCGACCACCGCGTCGGTGATGCTGCGCGACGGGCGCGGCGACACCGAGCTCAGCCTCGGGCAGCGCAGCGGCCTGTCGGACTTCACCACCGCGAAACTGAGCCGCACCCATCGCCTGATGGAGGGCCTGAACGCCGAGGCCGGGCTGTCGCTGCGCGAGCGCGCGCTGGAAACCATCCCGATGATGGTCGCCGGACACAAGGACGAGGCCCATGCCAGCGCCAACTGGTCGCCCGGCCGCCGCGAGTACATCACCGCGCGCTTCTGGTCCGCGCGCTACCACACGCAGCAGGAAACCTTCCTCGGTACGGGGCGCGGCGTGGCGCTGGAGGCGGGCCACCGCCTGCGGCTGGAGTACCCGGACCTGGCGATACGCGCGTCGCGCCTGATCAGCCACTTCTCGCCCGCGGAACTGGCCGACGGGAAGTCCGCCCTGCTGGTGCCCCCGGGCGGGCTGCCCGCGGGCGGGATACCCGCAGGCAGCTTCTTCCTGCCGGCCAGCTTCAAGCTGTGGGGCATCAACGCCAGCTTCGGCACTGCCTTGCGCGAGCAGTACGGCCGGGGCATCCGCCCCTTCATGGATGTGGGCCGAACCCACAATACCGCCTCCGGCAATGGCTACAATTGGCTGGTCGGGGCAGGCGGCAGCATGGCCGGCCACGATTACCTCTCCGCCTACATGCTTCGTTCAAAGGGCGGAGGCGGCGCCAACGTGGCGATCCGCGAGATGGGCCTGCGCTACCAGTACTACTTCGACCGATTCTGAGGAACCATCATGGGACATCCCTTGGCAGCAACCGTCCGGCACGCCGCAATCCTGCTTCTCGCGGCATTCGCCTGCCTGCTCGGCGCCTGCTCGGTGGTGGACGTCGCGCGCGGCACCGCGCCACTGGAGCGCGGCGCGAAGTGGGCGCTGCTGCCGATGAGCAACCACACCGAGTCGCCGCAGGCCGGCCTGCGCGCCGAGTCCATCGCCGAGGTGCTGCTGCGCGCGCGCGGCGTCGGCTCCCTCGCCCGCTACCCCGCCTCGCTGAATCCGGATGCGCTGCTGGAACCGGCCGACCGCAAGCTCCAGGGCGAGGCGCTGAAATGGGCGCGCGGCGAGAACGCGCGCTATGCGGTCTACGGCGCCGTGGACGAATGGCGCTACAAGGTCGGCATCGACGGCGAGCCGGCGGTGGGCCTCGCGCTGCATGTCATGGACCTGAAGACCGGCGAGGTGGTCTGGAGCGCCGCGGGCGCGCGCAGCGGCTGGAGCCGCGAGGCGCTCTCGGCCGTGGCGCAGAAACTGATGCGCGAACTGCTGGACGGCGCCCCGCTGCAGTGACCCGCCGGTGACATCTCCCGCGCGCCCGCAACCAACGCCGTCGGGCCGGCCGTGAGCGAGGGCAACGGCATCGCGAAGGACGGCATCGCCGGCGGCGGCGCGGCCCCGCGCGTCAGCTGGCTGCGCTCGCCGCGGTCCGAGGGCGCGTGGATCTGGGTGGAGAGCACCGTGATCACCCTGGTCGCCATAGCACTCGGGTTCTGGATCGACCCGGCCGACCCGTTCTTCCTGCGCGCCGAGTTTCCCTGGAGCTGGTTCGCCGCGGTGCTGCTCGCGCTGCGCTACGGGGTGCTGTCCGGCATCCTGTCGGCCGCCATCCTGCTGGCGGGCTGGTACGCATGGGTGCCGGGGCACTTCGACGCCGAGGTGCCCAAGCTCTACTTCCTGGGCGGGCTGCTGCTGGTGATGGTGTGCGGCGAGTACAGCGGCAACTGGGGCACGCGCCTGCGCCGGCTGTCCGAGCTGAACCTGTACCTCGAGGACCGGGTCGAGCGCATCACCAAGCGCCTGTACCTGCTGCGCCTGTCGCACGACCGGCTGGAGCAGGACCTGCTCACCCGGCCGACCACGCTGCGCGACGCGCTGTCGGACCTGCGTCGCCGCCTGGCGCTGGAACACCGCGACGGCCCGCTGCCCGGCGCCCAGGTGTTCCTCGACTTCATCGCCCAGCAGTGCCAGCTGGAGGTCGCGGCGATCTACCACGCGCGCTGGGACCTGGACCGCAGCTACGAGCGCGTGGCGCAGGTCGGCGAGCCGCCGGCGCTGCGCCACGACGACGCGCTGCTGGTGTTCGCCCGCGAGCGCCAGAAACTCGCCCACGTGCAGACCGGCGACATGGAGGGCAAGGCGCCGACCGACCACCTCGTGGTGGCGCCGCTGGTCAGCAGCGACGGGCGCGGCGTGGGCATGCTGGTGGTCACGCGCATGCCCTTCTTCGCGCTGAAGGAGGAAACGCTGCAGATGCTGGCCGTGCTGCTCGCCTCGTACGCGGACGGCGTGGTGATCGCGGAGCGCGCAGCGCCGCTGATGCGGGCGCACCCGGACTGTCCCGAGGAGTTCGTCGAGGAAATGATCAAGCTCGCGCGCATCCAGCGCGAGTTCGGCCTCGTGTCCCACATCGTGGTGCTGTCCATCGACGACGGCCCGAACCGCCAGGACATCTACGAGGCGGTGCAACGCAGCCGGCGCACGCCTGACGTGACGTGGGGCATCGAGAACCGGCGTGGGCGCGGCTTCGTGATCAACCTGATGCCGCTGGCCGGGCGCGCGGCCGTGGAAGGCTACGTGACCCGCACCGAGCTCTCGCTGCAGCGCGGATTCGGCGGCAATCTCGGCGCGCTGGGCGTGCGCACTCACCTGATCCCGCTGTCGGAGCCGGCGCCGCTGGACGCCGTGCGCCGCGTGGTCGAGGAGCCGGCGCGCTGACGGGGCGCCCGCCATGGAACCCTGATGGATCCCAAGTCGTTCATCCTGTCGGCGCTGCTGGAGCTGGGTTCGGTCTACTTCCTGTCCGACCTCACCGACTCGAACCGCGGCCTGGTCGCCTACTTCACGCTGCACGCGACCTCCAGTTCGCTTGCCGCCTGGGTGGCGCATTTCGTGCTGCCGCCGCGCTACCGCAGGCCGCGCGCCCTGGTGCTGGCCAGCTTCTTCTGCTTCGCCTTCTTCATCCCGCTGCTGGGGACGCTGGGCATGCTGGTGGCGGTGCAGGTCAACCTGTACGCCCCCAAGGCGCGCGAGTACCTGCCGTTCCGCTCGGTGGAACAACCCGAGTACGTGCTGTCGATCAAGGACCCCGACCCGCAGTTCCGCATGAGCGGCCTGAAGGCCATGCTGCTGGACGCGAGCGTTCCCAGCGAACTGCGCCTGAAGTCGCTGATCGCGCTGCAGAACATGCCATCGCGCATCGCCGGCCCGATGCTGCGCACGCTGCTGGCCGACCCGAGCGACGACATGCGCCTGCTGGCCTACGGCATGCTGGACTCGCAGGAAAAGCGCATCAACGCGGCGATCCGCGACGAGATGGTGGCGCTGGAGGCGCTGCCCGACGACGCGAGCCGCCTGCCGCCGCTGCGCCACCTCGCGGAACTCAACTGGGAGCTGGTGTACGCCGGGCTGGTGCAGGGCGACGTGCGCGACCACGCCACCGGCCAGTCCCTCGCGTGGACCGAGAAGGCCCTGGCCCACGCGCCCTGGGAACCCGGGCTCTGGTTCCTCAAGGCGCGCGTGCTGCAGGCGCAGGGCCGCTTCGACGACGCGGCGCAGGCCTTCTCCATCGCCGCCTCCAGCGGCCTTGCCGAGACGCGCGCCATGCCCTACCTCGCCGAGCTCGCCTATGCGCGGCGCGAATTCACTTCGCTGCGCGAGTACCTGCGCATCATCGCCCACAGCCAGTCCACGCCGACCATGGCGCCCATCATCCAGTTCTGGACCGGCAAGGTGAAGGGATGAGCGCCGCAGCCGCGCGCGGCGGGGCGCAGGCCGGCGCGCCACCCGCGCCGCCGCGCTCGGACTCGGCCGACGTCGCGCTGCTGCTGGAGGGCACCTACCCCTACGTCGCCGGGGGCGTGTCCTCCTGGGTGCACCAGATCATCCGCGGCTTCCCGGACATCCGCTATGCCATCTACTTCCTCGGCAGCCGCAAGCAGGACTACGGCAGGATGAAGTACGAGTTCCCGGCCAACGTGGTGCACTTCGAGGAACACTACATCTACGAGAAGAGCGAGGCCCCGCCGGTGGAGGCGGCCGAGGGCGACGCGGAGATGTTCGCGCTGGTCGATCGGCTGCACGACTATTTCAAGGCGCCGCGCGCCAACGCCGCGGACTCGGGACTGCTGGGCGAACTCGCCCCGGAGCTGACCGGGCGCCTGCCGCACGGGCACTTCCTCTACAGCGAGCGCGCCTGGAACTACATCCGCGCGCAGTACCGGCGCTACTGCACCGACCCGTCCTTCGTGGACTACTTCTGGACCGTGCGCACCATGCATGCGCCGGTCTGGGTGCTGGCGAAGGTGGTGGACAACATGATCCCGGTGCGCGCCTTCCACACCGTATCCACCGGCTACGCGGGCTTCCTGGGCGCGATGCTCAAACGCCGCTACGGCCGGCCGCTGGTGCTGTCCGAGCACGGCATCTATACCAAGGAACGCAAGATCGACCTGTTCTCGGCGCAATGGATCGCCGACAACCGCACGGTGTTCCAGCGCGACGCCACCGAGGTCAGCTACTTCCGGCAGATGTGGATCCGCTTTTTCGAGGCGCTGGGGCGCACCTGCTACGACGCCTCGGATTCGATCATCGCGCTCTACGAGGTGAACCGGCTGCGGCAGGTGGCCGACGGCGCCGACCCGGCGCGCACCCGCAACATCCCCAACGGCATCGACCTGCCGCGCCTGTCGCAGCTGCGCGCGCTGCGCCCGGCCGACCCGCCGCCGGTGCTGTGCCTGATCGGGCGCGTCGTGCCGATCAAGGACGTGAAGACCTACATCCGCGCCATGCGCACGGTCGCCAACCGCATGCCCGCGGCCGAAGCCTGGATCGCCGGGCCCGAGGACGAGGACCCGGCCTACGCCGCCGAGTGCAAGGCGCTGGTCGCCAGCCTCGGGCTGGAGGACAAGGTGAAGTTCCTGGGGTTCCAGAAGCTCACCGACATCCTTCCCAGGATCGGCCTGGTGGTGCTCTCCTCGATCAGCGAGGCGCTGCCGCTGGTGCTGCTGGAGGGCTACGCTGCGGGCGTGCCGGCGGTGTCCACCGACGTCGGCTCCTGCCGGCAGCTGATCGAGGGGCTGGACGAGGAGGATCGCGCGCTGGGCGTGTCCGGGCGCGTGGTCGGCATCGCCGACCCGCAGGCGCTGGCCGCCGCCGCGATCGAGCTGCTCGCCGACACCGGCGCCTGGCACGCCGCCGCGGCCGCCGGCATGCGCCGCGTCGAGCGCTACTACACCCAGGACATCATGTTCGCGCGCTACCGCGCGGTGTACGACGCGGCGCTGGCGGCAACGCCCGCGGCAGCGGGGCCCGGGAACACGCCCGCCACGGCTGCCGGGACCACCGCCCCGGCGGCATGCCCGTTCCCGCACGGCGCGAAGGCGAAGGGCTGACATGGCCGGCATCGGCTTCGAGCTGAGGAAGCTGCTGCGCAAGGACAGCTACACCGGGCTGCTGCAGGCCTATGCCTACGCCGGAATCATCAGTTCCGGGCCCTGGGTGCTGTCCATCATCGGCATCCTGCTGATCGGCGTGCTGTCGGTGACGGTGGTGGTGCCCAACCTGCTCATCACCCAGTTCCAGATCTCGGTCACCTACCTGATGCTCACCTCGCTGATCCTCACCGGAGGCATCCAGCTCGCGTTCACGCGCTTCATCGCCGACAGGCTGTTCGAGAAGAAGGACGCGATGGTGATGCCCAACTTCAACGGCGTGCTGCTGGTGGTGATGGGCACGGCGGGCGTCATCGGGCTGGTGCTCGCGCTGTGGCCGTTCGCCGGCACGCCGGACCTGTACCGGGTGCTGATGCTGGCGGGCTTCGTCACCATGTGCGGCATCTGGGTGACCACCATCTTCCTGTCGGGCATGCGCAAGTACAAGGAGATCGTCTGGCTGTTCGCGCTCGGCTACGGCGTGACCGTGGCCTGCGCGCTGTCGCTCCGGTCGCTGGGCACCGAGGGCCTGCTGCTGGGCTTCGTGATCGGCCACTTCGTGCTGTTCACCGGGATGATCACCATGGTGCTGCGCGAGTTCCCCTCGGACCGCTTCATGTCCTTCGACTTCGCGAAGAAGGGCGCGATGTATCCCTCGCTGATGGTGTCGGGGATGCTGTTCAACATGGCGGTGTGGGCCGACAAGGTGCTGTTCTGGTACTTCCCGGGCACCGGCCAGGAAGTGATCGGCCCGCTGCGCGCCTCGCTGATCTACGACATGCCAGTGTTCCTCGCCTACCTCGCGATCATCCCGGGCATGGCGGTGTTCCTGGTGCGCATCGAGACCGACTTCGTGGAGTACTTCGAGAAGTTCTACGACGCGGTGCGCGAGGGCGGGTCGCTGGACTTCATCGAGCAGATGCGCGACGAGATGGTGTTTACCATCCGCCAGGGCCTGTTCGAGATCATGAAGATCCAGACCATCGCCGTGCTGGTGGTCTTCGTCGCCGGCCCGGTGCTGCTCGACTGGCTGGGCATCTCGCAGCTCTACCTGCCGCTGCTCTACATCGACGTGGTCGCCGCCGGCCTCCAGGTGGTGCTGCTGGGGATACTGAACATCTTCTTCTACCTGGACCGGCGCATCGCGGTGCTGTTCCTGACCGCGCTGTTCCTGGTGCTGAACGTGGGCCTCACGTTCTGGTCGCTGGCGCTGGGCGCGGCCTTCTACGGCTACGGCTTCGCGATCGCGCTGCTGGTCACGGTCCTGATGGCCATGGGCATCCTGGAGAGGCGCCTGGCCAAGCTGGAGTACGAGACCTTCATGCTGCAGTAGCGGCCCGGCGGCTACCCGCTGGAACTAAGCCCGTGCCACCCGTTCCGCCGCAGGCGGAAGCGTCAAGGACACGGTAGGTGGGAAGGGCCTCAGCCCGTCCCACCTACCGTGAGGCCGTCGATGCGCAGCGACGGCTGGCCCACGCCCACCGGCACGCTCTGCCCTTCCTTGCCGCAGGTGCCCACGCCCGAATCCAGCTTCAGGTCGTTGCCGATCATGGACACGCGGGTGAGGGAATCCGGGCCGTTGCCGATCAGCGTGGCGCCCTTCACCGGGCGCGTCACCTTGCCGTCCTCGATCATGTAGGCCTCGGAGGCCGAGAACACGAACTTGCCGCTGGTGATGTCCACCTGCCCGCCACCGAAGTTCACCGCGTACAGCCCGTTCTTCACCGAGGCGATGATCTCCGCGGGGTCGCGGTCGCCGTTGAGCATGTAGGTGTTGGTCATGCGCGGCATGGTGGTGTGCGCGTAGGACTCGCGCCGGCCGTTGCCGGTCACGGGCACCTTCATGAGGCGCGCGTTCATCGAATCCTGCATGTAGCCGCGCAGCACGCCGTCCTCGATCAGGGTGGTGCAGCGCGTGGGGTTGCCTTCGTCATCCATGTTGAGCGAGCCGCGCCGCCCGGGCAGCGTGCCGTCGTCGACCACGGTGACGCCTTTGGACGCGACGCGCTCGCCGATGCGCCCGGAGAAGGCCGAGGAGCCCTTGCGGTTGAAGTCACCCTCCAGACCGTGGCCCACCGCCTCGTGCAGCAGCACGCCCGGCCAGCCCGGGCCGACCACCACGGTCATGGTGCCGGCCGGGGCCGGCTGCGAGGCCAGGTTGACCAGCGCCTGCGACACCGCCTGGCCGGCGAACTCCTCCAGCCGCGCCTCGTTGAAATACAGGTAGTCGCCGCGCCCGCCGCCGCCCGAGGAGCCCTGCTCGCGCCGGCCGTCCTGCTCGGCGATCACCGTGACCGACATGCGCACCAGCGGCCGCAGGTCCGCCGCGATCACGCCGTCGGAGCGCGCCACCATCACCACGTCGTACTCCCCGCCCAGGCTCGCCATCACCTGCACCACGCGCGGGTCCTTCGCGCGGCACATGCGCTCCAGGCGCTCCAGCAGCGCGACCTTCTCCTCGTCGGCGATCGACGCCAGCGGGTCGATGCCGCGGTACAGCGGCGCGCGCTTCGCGGCCGCGACCCTGCCCTTGCGGGCGATGGCCGCGCGGCCGGACTTGCCCTGGCGGCCGATGGCGCGCGTGGCCAGCGCCGCGTCCTGCAGCGAGGCCAGGCTGATGTCGTCCGAGTACGCGAACGCGGTCTTCTCGCCGGCGATGGCGCGCACGCCCACGCCCTGCTCGATGTTGAAGCTGCCCGACTTGACGATGCCCTCCTCGAGGCTCCAGCCCTCGCTGCGCGAGTACTGGAAGTAGAGGTCCGCGTAGTCCAGCTTGTGCGCCATCATCGAGGCGAACACGCCTTCCAGCGCGGCCGGGGTCAGGTCGTGCTGTTCCAGCAGTTGCAGGCTGGCGTTGCGGAACACGGAATCGGGAGCGTTCATCGTTGGGTGGGCCTCGATGGAAGAACCGGGATTTTACCCCCCGTGCGGTTCCGACCCCGGGCAAGGATTGCGCGAGGCTGGCGATACACCGGCAGCGCGAAGGGGCATGCCGCCGCGCGGTGTGACTGGGCGGCTCGGGTTGGCCTCGGGCTGGCCGCGGGTTCGCCGCAGGTTGGCCGCAGGGTCCTACAGCGTCGCCCGCCGGTGCGCGAGCGCCGGCAGCGAGGCGCGCGCGGTCGCGGCCACCGCGGGGTCGATGTCGGCCAGCACCACGCCCTCGCCCTCGGCCAGTTCCGCGACCACCGTGCCCCAGGGATCGACCACCATGGTGTGGCCGTGCGTGCGCCGCCCGTTCGGGTGCAGCCCGCCCTGCGCCGGCGCCACCATCCAAGCGAGGTTCTCGATGGCGCGCGCGCGCACCAGCGTCTCCCAGTGCGCGCGGCCGGTGGTGGCGGTGAAGGCCGAGGGGGCGAACAGGATGTCGGGCTGGCCGAGCGCGCGGTACAGCTCGGGAAAGCGCAGGTCGTAGCACACCGACAGGCCGAGGCGGCCGAAAGGCGAGTCCAGCGCCACCGGCGTGTCACCGGCGAGGATGGTGCGTGCCTCGTCGAAGCGCTCGGCGCCGTTGTCGAAGCCGAACAAATGGATCTTGTCGTAGCGCGCCACGCGCGCGCCCTGCGCATCGAACACCAGGCAGCTGTTCCACACCTTGGCCGGGTCCGGGCAGGCCAGCGGCAGCGTGCCGCCGACGATCCACACGCCGTGGCGGCGCGCCGCATCGGCCAGGAAGCGCTGCACCGGTGCCGCCGCGGCCGATGACGACGCGGCGTCGTCCTCGCGCACCGCGACCTTGTCGGTGTCGCGCCGGCCCAGGATGCAGAAGTACTCCGGCAGCGCGACCAGCTTCGCGCCCGATGCCGCGGCCTCGGCGATCAGTTCGCCGGCGCGCGCGAGGTTGTCCGCCACCCCGGGCGAGGACAGCATCTGGATCGCGGCCACCCGGAACGGCGCGTTCATGGAAAAACAGCCTGAAAAACGATCAAGTCGCTGTTTTTATTCATTTTTTTACTGCCCTGCCCCGGTACGGTCAGCTTCGGTTCCACGCACATCGGTCCGGGTGCGCTCGACCTTGGGGTCGGTCCAGCTGCCGGTCACCCGGTAGTCCAGCGCCAGCGCCTGGCCGATCGGGTCCTTGAGGATGCGCTGCGCGATCAGCGCCCCGATCCCCGCGACCGGATTGGCCAGCAGCAGCGCGACGATGGTCGAGGCGCTGTCGCCCAGCGCCGGCACCACGCGCATCTGCAACGACTGCGTTTCCGCCGCGAGGTCCACCGTGCCGGTCATGGACACGCTGGCGGCCGCGCCGCGCATGCGGAAGTCCTCGGTCTTCATCACGCCCCGGGTGATCTGCGCGTTGGCGGCGAGGGTGTCGTAGCTGAAGCCCTCGCGGAACAGGTCGCGTATGTCGAGCGTGATCAACGACTGCAGCGAAAGTATCCCGAGCAGCTTGGCGATGCCGGGGTCGGCGCGCAGGAACTGGCCCTTCTCCGCCGACAGCGTGACGTTCCCGGTGAGCGTCGGGTAGTCCACCGACTGCGGGTTGCCCGCCCAGCCGACCTTGCCCGACAGCGCCGCGCTGCCGCGCGCCGCGGCGCCGGCGAAGCCCAGCCGGTTCAGGTACTGCCCGGCGTCGCTCACCTCCAGCTTGAAGCTGAGCGAGATCGAGGGCCGCAATGCCCAGCTCTGCCACACCCCGTCGGCGGTGAGCACGCTCTCGGGGGTGCTCAGCACCAGGCGTTCGATCCGCCAGTCGCGCGCCTGGTTCACCGCGACGAGCTCGAGCTTGCCGAGGTCGCGCTCGCGCGCGTGGAAGCGGTCGGCGACGATGTCCAGCGCCGGCAGCTCGCGCTGCGGGGGCCCGGAGTCCGCGGCGCCGGGCGCGGGATCGGGCACGGTGAAGTGCTTGAGCCGCGCGACGATGCGCCCGCGGCCCTCCGGGCGCCAGTTGATCACGCCCTCGAGTTCGCGCGCGGCGATGTTCGCGGCCCAGGCGTTGCCGGTGGACGAGGCGCGCAGCGTCACGTCGTTCAGCCGCTTGCCGCCGAAGTCCAGCGCGCGCGCGCGCAGCGCCACCGAGCCGATGGCCAG
>CAIVVS010000217.1 GCA_903909415.1 uncultured Pseudomonadota bacterium
CCACGTGGATGCCGACCAGCTTGAGTTCCGGGAAGTCGCAGGCCACCGTGTCCAGCGTGATCGGCCGCCCGACGCTCTTCAGCGGGCGCTCCGGGTTGTAGACCAGCGACTGGCCCACCTGCAGCTGCACCGGCACGTCCAGCTCCACGCACTTGGCGTAGAACGGATACCACTTCGCGTGGTCGGGGGCGAGCTCGAACCAGTGCGGGTAGAAATGCGCGCCGACGAAACCGTACTCGCGCACCGAGTGCTCGAACTTGCGCACGCCCTTCATGCCCTCGGTCGGGTCCAGTCCCGCCAGGCCGCTGAAGCGGTCTGGGTGCTTCTGCACCGCGTCGGCGACGATCTCGTAGGGCAGGTGCCAGCTGCCGGGCAGCCCGAGCTGGCCGGTGCAGGTGGCGATCAGCAGGGACCGCTCGATGTTGGCCCGGTCCATCATCTCGATCAGGCGCGGGTAGCTCACGCCCTCGGAGTCGCGCGGGTCCCGGCCGATCTTCCCGGACAGGAAGCCGCGCGTCCAAGCCGGACGCAGGGCCATGATTTCCGGGGTCATCGGGTTGACCACGATGTCGATTGCCTTGATGGGATCAGCCATGCGCCGCTTATACTCGTTGGGTCGTTTCGTTGGGGCGCACCGTCATACGGTGGTTCGGCGGTGCGCGAGGCGCGATTATAGACCGGGCCCATGGCGCAGGCCCGCATGCGGGGCGTCGGTCCCCGCGACAACCAAGGGGCAACGGGCATGGACAAGCACGCATCGGTGGCGCAGAGCACGGGCGAGGCGATGCTGCGCCAGCTGGCGGCGCGCGGCGTGGATTTCTTCTTCGCCAACTCCGGTACCGATTTTCCCTCGCTGGTCGAGGGCTTCGCGCGCGCCCGCGACGAGGGCTTCCCCGTGCCGCGCCCGGTGCTGGTCACGCACGAGAACGTGGGCGTTTGCATGGCCTACGGCGCGACGCTGGCCACCGGCCGCGCGCAGGCGGTGATGGTGCACGTGAACGTCGGCTCGGCCAACGCGCTGTGCGGCGTGATCAACGCCTCGCGCGAGAACGTGCCCATGCTGATGATGTCCGGGCGCACGCCCTGGATGGAAACCGGCCCCGCCGGTGCGCGCTCGATGAACATCCACTGGGCGCAGGAAATGTTCGACCAGGGCGGCATGCTGCGCGAGCAGGTCAAGTGGGACTACGAGCTGCGCGACGCCGGGCAGCTCGCCTCCTTGCTGGACCGCGCGCTGGCGATCTCGGCCTCGGAGCCGGCCGGCCCGGTGTACCTGTCGCTGCCGCGGGAGGTATTGGCCCAGGCGCCCGCCCCCCAGGCTGGCACGACGGCATCCATCGCGCCGCTGGCGCCGGCCATGCCCGACCCGGGCGCGGTGCGCGAACTTGCCACCATGCTTGCGGGTGCCAAGCGTCCGCTGGTGATCACCGCGCGCGCCGGCCGCGACCCGGCGGCGGTGCCGCTGCTGGCGCGCCTGGCGGAACGCTATGCGCTGCCGGTGGTCGAGTACCGCGCGCGCTACCTGTGCCTGCCGGCCGACCATCCGATGCACGGCGGCTACGAGGTCGACCCCTGGCTGGAGGAGGCCGACGCGGTGCTGGTGCTGGACTGCGACGTGCCCTGGATTCCCTCGGTGCGCGCGCCGCGCGCCGGTGTGCCCATCGCGCAGGCCGGCATCGACCCGCTGTTCTCGCGTTACCCGGTGCGCGGATTCGGCTCGTCGCTCAACATTGCCTGCGCGCCGGCAAGCCTGATCACCGCGCTGGAGCGGGAACTGGACGCGCTGTGCGTGGCGCCTGCGGCGATTGCCGAGCGCCGGACGCATGTCGAGGCTCGCGGCGCGCAGCGGCGCGCCCAGGTCGAGGCGGCGGTCGAACGCGGCGGAAAGTCCTCGCCCATGGGCATGGCCTGGGTGACGCGCTGCCTGGCGCGCGCGCTGCCGGCCGACGCGGCGGTGGTGAACGAATACTCGCTGCAGCGCGGCGCCATGGGCAGCACGGTGCCCGGCTCCTTTTTCAGTTCCAGTCCTGTGGGTGGCCTGGGCTGGGGCGTGCCGGCGGCCATGGGCATCGCGCTGGCGCAGCCCGGGCGCACCGTCGTCGCGGCGGTCGGCGACGGGGCCTACGGCTTCGCCAATCCGGTGGCCTGCCACCATACCGCGGCCATGCACGGCATCGCCTTCCTCACCCTGGTGATGAACAACGAAACCTACGGCGCGGTCGAGCGCGCCACGCACGACATGTATCCCGCAGGTGCGGCGGCGAAAGGCGGCATGACCCTGTCATCGCTCGCGCCGGTGCCGGCCTTCGAGCAGGTGGTCGCCGCCTGCGGGGGCTGGGGCGAGCGCGTGGACGATCCCGCGGCGCTGCCCGGGGCGCTGGAGCGTGCATTGCGCGTGGTGCGCGAGGAAAAGCGCCAGGCGCTGCTGAACGTACGCTGCGCCTGACCGATCTAACCTAATCTGACCTGCGCGAACTTGCGCGTCAGCGCAGCAGCGGGATCAGTTCGTCCGAGGGGCGCACGTCGCCGAAGAACTGCGCGATGTTGCACAGCGTGGTGACGTGCTCCTCGTCCGAGCGCGCCGCGTTGGCGTCGGACACCATCACGGTCCTGAAGCCGGCCATCATCGCGTCGCGCGCCGAGGACTCGCAGCACACATTGGTCAGCGTGCCTGCTATCCAGACGGTCTCCACGCCGCGCGCACCCAGCGTGGTGGCCAGGTCGCACGCGCCGGGCAGGAAGGCGCTGTAGCGGTTCTTCCTCATGCGCAGGTCGCCTGGCTGCACGTCCAGCGCCGGCCAGAGTGCGTGGCCATGCGCGCCTTCGGTGAGCGCTGCAAGGATGGTGGCCGACAGCGCCGGGCTGACCATCCAGTCGAAGTACAGCGGCCAGGCACCCGGGCCCGAGGTCGTATAGGCCGACTGGATCCAGACCACGCTGCCGCCGGCGGCGCGCAGCGCGGCAGCGGTGCGGTTGATCGCCGGCACGATGGCGCGCGCGCTGGGCGCCTCTGCCGGGGCGCCGGGTTCCAGGAAGGCGTTCTGCATGTCCACCACCACCAGCGCGGTGCGTGCGGCGGTGAAGGCGTCGAACAGGTGCAGCCGGCCGCGGCGCGCGCGTATGCGGCTTGCCACGGTCTCGGGCAATTGTGTGGGGTGGGGCGTGGTGGTCGGATCGGCGGGGTTCATCCTTCCGACTATACGCGGCGCATGTGCGGGCCCGGTGACGGGGCCTGCTTTCATCGCGCTGCGTGGCAAAGGCAATCGCCGGTCGCCGCCCTGCGGCGGCCACCGGCGTTCCGGGCTTGTTGCTTACTGGACTGCGGCGGCGCCGATGCGCTCGAACCAGTCCTTCTGCTCGGCGGGTTTTGCGGCGGCGGTGGCCGGGGCCTTGCGCGCGACGATGGTGTTGCTGTTGTCGGCGTAGCCGCCGTACGGGTCGCTGAACACCGTGGAGTTGGCGAAGGCGGAACCGGAGGCGACGAGGCTGGCGATGATGATGGCTTGCTTGAACATGACTTTCTCCTGACGATTGTTGTTGCGCGGGTGGTCCCGCGTTGTCGGCGTCGTTGTTGGCGTCGATGCACTCTTAGTGGGGGCGAACGCGGGATTGTTAGCCGTGCAATCTGGAATCGAGAGTTCACGCAATACGTATAATCTTTCGCATGGACACCCTGCTCAGCATGAAGGTCTTCGTGCGCGTGGTCAGCGAAGGCAGCTTCGCGCGCGCCGCCGAACGCATGCGCCTGTCGCGCGCCGTGGTCACCAAGCACGTGATGAGCCTCGAGGAGCGCTTGCGCACGCGCCTGCTCAACCGGACCACGCGCAAGCTCTCGCTCACCGAGACCGGACGCACGTATTACGAGCACTGCACGCGGATCCTCGGCGAGCTCGACCGCGCGGAAGAGGAGATCACCCAGCTCAACACCGCGCCGCGCGGGACCATACGCGTGAGCTCGGGCGTGTCCTTCGGCGCGCTGCACCTGGCCCCGGCGATCAGCGATTACCTGATGCGCGAGCCCGAGGTGAAGATGGACGTGATGCTGGACGACCGCGTGGTCGACCTGGTGCAGGAAGGCTTCGACCTGGCCATCCGCATTGGCGAGCTGCCCAGCTCCAACCTGGTCGCGCGGCGCCTCGCGCCCTCGCGCATGGTGATCTGCGCCTCGCCCGGCTACCTGAAGAAGTTCGGTACGCCGCGCGTGCCCGAGGACCTGGCGAAGCACAACTGCCTGCGCTATGCCTACCAGGCCACACGCAACGAATGGCGCTTCCATGGTCCCGAGCACGAGCATGCGGTGCGCGTGGACGGCAACTTGTTCGCCAACAACGGCGACACACTGCGCGACGCTGCGCTGCGCGGATTGGGCGTGTGCCTGGCCCCGACCTTCATCGTCGGGCCCGACCTCAAGGCCGGGCGGCTGAAGGAGATCCTGCAGGACTACCCGTATCCGGAGCAGGGCGTGTTCGCGGTCTACCCGAACCGCCAGCTTCCGGCCAAGGTGCGCAACTTCGTCGACTTCCTGGTGACGCGGTTCGCGAAGGGGCCGTACTGGGACGAACGGGCCTGACCAGTGTCGCGGCGCTCAGCGCGGCAGCGTCAGGCTGTCCGCGCCCAGTTCCTTGAACGAGCGCTTGCCCAGCAGTGCCAGGGTCACGTCCATCTCGCGCCGCAGGATGTCCAGCGCCTGCGTGACGCCGGCCTCGCCGCCCGCGGCCAGCCCGTAGAGGAAGGCGCGGCCCACCAGGCAGGCGCGCGCGCCCAGGGCCATGGCTTTCACCACGTCCTGTCCGCGGCGTATGCCGCCGTCGAACAGCACGTCCATCCTGTCCCCCACCGCGTCCACGATGCGCGGCAGCACCGTGATCGTCGACGGCCCGTGGTCGAGCTGGCGCCCGCCGTGGTTGGACACGATGATGCCGTTCATGCCGGCAGCGGCCGCGAGCTTCGCGTCCTCGGGCGAGAGGATGCCCTTGAGCAGCATCGGTCCCTTCCACAGACGGCGCGCCCATTCGACGTCCTTCCAGCTGAGCGAGTCGTCGGTATTCTTCTTCACGTGCTGCGCCAGGCTCACCAGGCCCGTGCCCGCCTTGCTCCCCGAGTGCCCGCCGGAGCGCACCAGGTTGCCGTAGGTCACCTTGGGGCCAAGCAGCACGTCGGCGATCCAGGGGGCGCGCCGGAGCATGTCCAGCGCGTTGGCCAGGGTGATGCGTGGCGGCACGGTGAAGCCGTTGCGCACGTCGCGGTCGCGCTGGCCCATCACCGGCAGGTCCACGGTGAACACCAGCGCGGCGCAGCCGGCGGCCTGCGCGCGCTCGACCATGTCCTGCGTCATGCCGCGGTCCTTCAGCACGTAGAGCTGGAACCACAGCGGGTGGCTGGCAGCTTCCTGGACATCCTCCAGCGAACAGACCGACATGGTGGACAGGCACATCGGCACGCCGGCCGCGTCCGCCGCGCGCACCGCCTGCACCTCGCCGCGCCTCGTCAGCATCCCGGCGTTGCCCGAGGGCGCGAGGATCAGCGGCAGGGCCTGGCGGCGTCCGAGCAGTTCCACCGACAGGTCGCGGCTGGACACATCCACCAGCGCGCGCGGCGCGAAGCGGATCGCCTCCAGGTCGGCGCGGTTCGCGCGCAGCGTGACCTCGTCGTAGGCGCCGCCGTCCACGAAGTCGAATATCGACCGCGGCAGGCGCGCCCGGGCGCGCTCGCGCAGGTCCTCGATGCTGACGATGGCCACGTGCCTTCTCCTCCGCTGGTTGCTTCGTGCGGTGCCGTCCCGGCGCGCACCACCGCGCCTGTCGGCATCCTGTCTGTCCCGGGGACGCCGGATTTCCCCGAGGGCGACATTGTCGCTGAGGTAAAATCGCAATGCCGTCGCGCGCCCATGAAAATCTACCGACCATCCCCCGCCCGCCGGCTGCTCGCGGCCCTCGCGCTGCTTGCGGCCTGCACCGGTGCGGCTCTGGCGCAGGCGCCCGCCAAGGCGGCGCCCAAATCCGACGAGTCCAAGGCCGCGAAGTCATCGGGCGGCGCGCCGGCCAAGGCCCCGGCGCAGGCGCCGGTGGAAGACCGCACGATGCAGCAGGACCGGTTTCCCGCCGCCCAGCAAAGCGCCGAGTTCGCGCGCCAGGCTGCCGAGCGCGCCGACGGCCGCGTCACCGACGCGCAGGTGGAACTCAAGCTGGCGCGTGATGCCCAGTCAGCCGCGCAGAAGCAGCTCGACGAGGCGCGCGCACGGAGCGACCAGGCAAGCAAGGCGCTGGACGCGGCGAAGTCCGCGCAGGCCGAGGCACGCAGGAATCTCGCGCGTGAAAGCGGGGAACTGGACAAGGCGCGCGCGGCACGCGGCAAGTAAGTCGATTTGCGCGGGAATGCGCGGCTGGGCCGCGGTGTTCGCCTAGGCCTGCGCGGGTTTGCCCGCAAGCAGGCACGCAGGCGGGGAAGCGCGCTCGAAGGGCACCGACTCGCCGCAGCGAGGGCAGTAACGGTCGTGGCGCGAGAGCACCGCGTTGCAGGACCAGCAGCGCCGCAGTGACGGGCGCGAACTGGCAGGAATGCGTTGTGGCATGGGCGCATTATAGGAATCAGGCGGGCAGGTCGTCGGGAAACGGCCCGGCGGTCGGGCGCACAGGCACGGAGGCAGGGATGGAAATCGGCAAGTGGTTCGGGCGGCGTACCGCCGCGGTGGTGGCGTCAGGTGCGGCGCTGCTCATGTCGGCGGGTGCGTGGTCGCAGGACAACGCCAACGTGCGGGTGATCACCAAGACCCTGGTCGGCGGTTCGGCGCACAAGGAGTGCATGGCACTCACGCCCACGCAGAGCCTGCGCTACTGGTACCGCGCCGAAGGTCCGCTCAACTTCGCCATCCAGTACCAGGACGAGAAGGAAACCTACTACCCGGTGCGCCGCGACAAGGTCGCCATCGCTACTGGCACCTTCACCCCGCGCATCGCGCAGGACTACTGCATGGTGTTCACCAACGCGGCCAAGAAGCCGGTGCTGTTCCGGGTGGAATTCGCCCGGCTGGGTAAGTGAGTCGGCAAGTGAGCCGGCAAGTGAGCATGCCCTCGCGCGCGGCGCTGTCCCTGATCGCAGGGGCGCTGCTGGTCGCGCCGGCGCTCGCGCAGCCGCTGGTTCCGCAGCCTGCCAGGACCGCACCGCAGGTCGAGTTGCAGGCCGAGGCGCGCCGCGAGGTGCCCAACGACGTGCTCAATGCCTCGATGTCGGTGGACATCTCCGATGCCGACCCGGCCAGGGTGGCCGACGCGTTGAACCGCGCGCAGAACACGGCGCTTGCCGCCGCCCGCGAGTTCCCGCAGGTGCGGGCGCGCACCGGCTACAGCCAGAGCTACCCGGTGTACGACCGCGCGCAGAAACTCACCGGCTGGCGCGGCCGCGCCGAGGTGCGGCTGGAAAGCCGCGACTTCGCCCAGGCCGCCGCGCTGATCGGCAGGCTGCAGTCGTCCATGCAGCTCTCGGGGATGTCTTTCCTGGTGTCGCCGCAGTCGCGCCAGGCGGCCGAGGACGAACTGCTGGTCGAGGCGATCGCCGCATTCCGCGCGCGTGCCGAGATCGCGCGCCGCGCCATGGGCACCGCCGCCTATCGCATCCAGCGCCTGCAGGTGAACACAGGCGGTGGCTTCACCGCCCAGCCGCGCCCGATGCTGGCGCGCGGCGCCATGGCGGCCGAGGTCGCCACGCCGCAGCTCGAAGGCGGACTCTCGCAGATCGTGGTCACGGTCCAGGGCAGCATTGAAGTCGAATAAGGGCGCGCCCGGCGCCGACATGACCTCGGCGCAGATCGCGCTCGCGGTGCTCGCCGCGTTCCTTGTGCAGGCGCTCACCTCGTTCGCCATGACCGTGCCCTCGGTGCTCGCGCCGGTGGCCGCGCCCGACCTGGGCGTGCTGCCGGCCAGC
>CAIVVS010000218.1 GCA_903909415.1 uncultured Pseudomonadota bacterium
GGCCGGTACAGCGCCGGCAGGGGGGGGCGCAGTGCCTGCGCAAGCGGCCACGCCAAAGCCAGTTTCAAAGCGGCCAGCGGTGGCCTCTTTCATCCAAGACACCACGGCTTCGCCGTTGCGTTTGGCAGTCTCGGTTTTCGTTGCTTCTGTGTAAGTCATCTTCCCAAACCATGCCACCAAGGCCAAAGCCAATACGCAAGACAGCAGGAAGAGCCAGTCCATGGCAGTGGGTTGGGTGGACACCGGGGAATTGGGCTGTGCTGGTGCTGAACTCATGTATCGGCATCCTTTTTGGAATAGCAGAATTGGTAAAAACTGCCGTAAATACAATGATATTCGCAAATCAATGAAAAATGTGTTAACGCCGACCGCGGGAAGTCTTGTTTTTCTGGCGGGTCCAGCCGGGCGTGAAGCTGCGTCCCTGCTCTGAAAACAGCAGACCGCGCAGGAGCGACGGCACGCCGCGCTTGTAGAACAAGGGGGCCGAAACGGGTGGTACGGCGCAGCTCAGGTCAGCCTGCCGGTGCCGGCCTTCCACCCGGCCTGAGGCCGGGAATCTGCTGCTAGTCCGCCTGGAACCCGGTCGCCGCGACCGCCTTGCCCCAGACCGCGCTGTCGGTGCGGATCAACTGCGCGAACTCGGCCGGCGAGGTACTGGTGACGCGGAAGCCCGCCGCCTCCAGCTTCTGCTTTGCGTCAGGCGCCTGCACCGCCTTGCGGATGTCGGCGCTGAGTTTGACCAAGAGGTCCGGCGGTGTTTTGGCCGGCGCCACGACGCCGAACCACGAGGTGAACTCCAGCCCGGCGAGGCCCTGCTCCTTCATCGTCGGCACATCGGGCAGCGCGCCGCCGCGCAGCGGGCCGGTGCTGCCCAGGGCGATCAGCTTCCCGCCCTGCACGCTGGAGACAGCAAAGCCGGCGCTGCCGAAAACGCCCTGCACGTCGCCGCTGATCAGGCCGGTGAGCACGTCGCCGGTGTTCTTGTAGTGCACAGCCTCGGGCTTGACGCCGATCGCATCGCCCAGCATGTACGCGCCGAAGTGGCCGGGCGTGCCGGCGCCGAAGGTGCCCATGAACAGCCCCTTGGGCAGTTTGGCGGCGAGGTCCGCGAACTCCTTCATGTTCTTCGCTGGCATCTTCTGCGGGTTGGTCAGCAAAACGAAGTCGGAGCTGACGACCTGGGACACGGCCGCGAAATCCTTGGCGGGGTCGTAGGGGAGCTTCTTGTAGGTGTGCTGCGCGATGCTGAGCTGGGTGGAGGCGCCCAGCATCAGGGTGTAGCCGTCGGGCGCGGCGCGCGCGGTTTCGGTGGCGGCCAGCAGGCCGCCCGCGCCGGCCTTGCTGTCCACCAGCACCGAGGCGCCGCCCCAGACCTCGGACAGCTTCTGCGCGAGCAGGCGCGCCACCATGTCCGGCCCGGAGCCGGCGGGAAAGCCCACCAGCAGGCGGACCGGCTTGTCTGGGTAGGCCGCCTGCGCCAGGGCCAGGGGAGCGGCGGCGGCCAGCAGCGCCGCCAGCGCGGCACGCCGCACGAGGTTTGTCTTGTTCACGTGGTGTCTCCTTTAGAAAATTGTGCGTGGGCCATCTCGCGCAGGCGGGTCTTGGCGACCTTGCCGAAGTTCACGCGCGGCAGGTCGGCGACGACCGCCACCGTGCGCGGCACCTTGAACCGGGCCAGGGCGGCGGCGCAATGGGCGATGGCCTGTTGCGCCACGTCCGCGCCCGGCATGCCCTGGTGGTCCGGCGCGAGGACCACGAAGGCAAAAGGCACCTCGCCGTAGGTGGCCTCGGGCCTGCCGACCACCGCCGCTTCGCGGATGAAGGCCAGCTCCTGCAGCACCCGCTCGATCTCGGCGGGCGAGACCGACTCGCCGCCGACCTTGATGACGTCGCGCGCCCGGTCGGCGAAATGGATGAACCCTGCGGCGTCCACCGTGACGCGGTCGCCGGTGCGAAACAGGCCCTGCGCATCGAAAGCCTCGGCGGTGGCCTGCGGGTCGCGAAAGTACTCCTTGAAGAGCGACAGGCCGCGGATGCCGCCGACCAGTAGCGCGCCGGTGCCCGGCCCCTGCAGGGGCCGGCCGTCCTCGTCCCTGACGTGCACCGCGTAGGCATTGGACGGGCGCCCGATCGACCCCGCCGGTTGCGGCTGCCAGGGGTCGCCCACGATCACCTGTGTGATCACCTCGGTCATGCTCCAGGCGCCCAGGATGCGCGGCACGCCGAAGTGGCGCTCCAGGCCGGGCGGGCATTGCGCGGTGATCCACTGCCGGAAGCGGTGGCCGGGCGGCACAGGCTGGCGGCGCAGGATGCC
The DNA here is from genome assembly GCA_903909415.1 of uncultured Pseudomonadota bacterium. Next base: position 2,315 of record CAIVVS010000218.1, read on the forward strand.
CAGGGTGAACATCACCTGGGAGCCCGTGGTCGCGCCGTGCGCGAGCGCCACCGGCCAGTAGCGCGTCGCAGAAAAGCGCGGCTGCAGCACGACGGTGGCGCCCGCCCAGAGCGACGGCAGGAAGGTCCAGGCCAGCGCGACCACATGGAACAGCGGCAGGAACAGCTGCACCACGTCGTCCGCGCGCAGCGCCTGCTGCAGCGCGCCGGTGCGCGCCCCCCACAAGGCATTGCCCTGGGTCCAGAGCACGCCCTTGGGCCGGGAGGTGGTGCCCGAGGTGAACATCACCAGCGCATCGGCCCACGGGTCGGGCGCGCGCAGGGGCGCCGGGGGGCCGGCCAGCGTGGCAAAAGGCTCGCCCGGCGCGGCGCCCGGGGCTGGAGCTTCGCCGGCATCGGTGTCGGTCACCACCAGCCAGCAGAGCGTGGGGCAATGCGCCGCCAGCGTGGCGGCAAGGCGGGGCTGCGTCACCGCCCCCACGGCCTGGGTGAAGGACGCATACCAGGCCAGCTCGGGGCCGGCGGCCATGGCGTTGACGGGCACGTGGACGGCGCCGATCCGCGCGCAGGCAAACAGCACCATCAGCGCCTCGGGGCAGTTCTCCAGTTGCACCAGCACCCGGTCACCCGGGCGCACGCCGCGGCGCAACAGGCCGCCCGCCACGCTAGCCACCTCGGCGGCAAAGCCTGCATAGCTCCAGGTGCGCGGCGGGCCTTCCAGCGGGGCCCAGACCAGCAGGGGGTGCGTACCGCGCTCGCTGGCGCGCGCCTCCAGCAAGGAGGCGAGGTTCATGCCGGCGAA
>CAIVVS010000219.1 GCA_903909415.1 uncultured Pseudomonadota bacterium
GGTGCTGACCATGCTCGCCGCCTATCCCGGTATCTCCGGGGCCGACGTCGCGCGCCTGTGCCTGCTGACGCCGCAGACCGTCAGCCAGATCGTCGCCAACCTGGAGCGCGACGGCTTCATCGCCCGCGAGGCGCATGCGGTGCACGGCCGCATCCTGCAGATTGGCCTGAGCGAGGCGGGGCGCGCGGCGCTGGCGCGCTGCCAGCGCACCGTGATGGCGCTGGAAAAGCAGCTCGTCGCCGGCCTGTCGCCGGCGGACGAGCGCGCGGTGCGGCGCTGGCTGGTGGCCGTGGCACGCTGAGACGACCAACCGGCGCATCTGAGCGCCTCCGGTTGGTAAGATCGCCCCATGAAGTTCTGCTTCTTCCACCTGATGCCCTACCTGCGTCCCGATGCGCGCATCGGTGACGACAAGTCCAAGGGCGAAGAATGGCCGATGCCCAACAAGGGCTTCGACCCGCAGCTCGCGCAGTCGCTGTACCGCGAGTACATCGACACCATGGTGTTCTCCGAGCAGTGCGGCTTCGACTGGATGGGCGCGAACGAGCACCACTTCAGCCCCTACGGCCTGATGGCCAACTGCAACCTGGTCGGCGCGGCGCTGGCCTATCCCACCAAGACCGCGAAGATCGCGATGATGGGCAACCTGGTGCCGCTGCTGAACCCGGTGCGCGTGGCCGAGGAGTACGCGATGCTGGACGTCATGTCCGGCGGGCGGCTGATCGCCGGCCTAATGCGCGGCATCCCGCACGAGTACGTCGCCTACAACATCCCGCCGGCGGATTCCTGGTCGCGCCAGAAGGAAGCCACGCAGCTGATCATCCGCGCCTGGACCGAACCCGAGCCCTTCGGCTGGGAGGGGGAGCACTTCCAGTTCCGCCAGGTCTCCATCTGGCCGCGCCCGCTGCAGAAGCCCCATCCGCCGCTGATCATGTCGGCCAGCACGCCGGAGTCGGCCCAGTTCGCCGCCGAGGTGCGCGCCTCCATGGGCATGGTGCTGATCGCCAGCCTCGAGGACGCGAAGCACTGCATCCAGGTCTACAAGGATGCGGCGCGCGCCGCCGGCTGGGAGCCGACGCGCGAGAACGTGCTGATCGGCCAGCACATGTGCGTCGCCGAGACCGACGAGGAAGCCATGCGCTGGATGCGCGAGGGCCTGGAGTACTTCAACACCGTGCTGCAGGGTGGCCCGCGCACCGCGCAGAAGATCGTGCTGCAGAAGACGCGCTACTACGCCGACGACGCCAGCCGGGACCTCTGGGCCGAGCGCCAGCAGAAGCGCAAGGGCGCGACCCTGGAGGACATGATCGAGCGCGGCGCCGTGCTCTGCGGCAGCCCGAAGACCGTGATCCGCCAGATGAAGCGCGTCGCGGGCGAACTGGACAATGGCGTGTTCAACATCCTGATGAAGGTCGGCAACATTCCCGACACCGTGGTCCGCCGCGGCATGGAATTGTTCCGCGACCAGGTGTTGCCCGAGGTACGGAGCCTGTGAGCGCGTCGACCCCCGCGGGCGTGCCCCAGCCCGCCGCCTCGACTGCGCCGCTGGCCAGCGGCCCGGTGACCTATTACACCGCCGGCGAAGGCCGTCCGGTGCTGCACCTGCATCCGGCGGGCGGCCTGCACTGGGGCGGCGTGCACGCGGCCTTGGCGCTGACCCACCATGTCTTCGCGCCGGTGGCGCCGGGCTTCGACGGCACGCCGGAGCACGCGGGCGTGGACAGCATCGCTGGCCTCGGCCTGCTGGCGGCGAACTTCATCGAACGCGTGGTGGGCGGCCCCTGCGACGTGATCGGCCACTCCTTCGGCGGCTGGATCGCGGCCTCCCTCGCCGCCCAGCGCCCCGACCTGGTCGGGCAGCTGGTGCTGTCCGCGAGCGCGGGTTTCCGCCCACCCGGCACGCCGCCGATTCCCGCCGACCCCGAAGCACGCAAGCGCGCGCTGTTCCGCCATCCCGAGAAGCTCGGGCCGGGTAAGGGCACGGTCATCGAGACTACGAACCAGCAGCGCTATGCGCGCTACCACGGCGGCATGGGCATGGATGCGGACCTGCTGGAGCGGCTGCGCGCCTTCGACCACCTCACGCTGCTTATCCACGGCAGCCATGACGGCGTTATCCCCGAGCGCAGCTCGCAGCTGCTGCGTGCCACGCTGCCGCGCAGCTACCTCGTCTACCTGTGGGACGCGGGCCACGCGCTGGAGGTGGACCA
>CAIVVS010000220.1 GCA_903909415.1 uncultured Pseudomonadota bacterium
ATGTACGCCTATCCCGCGTACATCGCCGGCCCGGAGGACATCACGCCGGACATCGTGGCGCTGATGCGCATCGCCAGCCTGGTGCTGACCGTGCCGGTGCTGGCGTTCTCCGCGGCGCCTTTCTTCCGGGGCGCGCTGCGCGACCTGCGGCTGCGGCGCGTCGGCATGGACGTGCCGGTGGCGCTGGGCATAGGCATCGCCTTCGCGGCGAGCGTGCATGCGACCCTGACCGGGCGCGGCGAGGTGTACTTCGATTCGGTCACCATGTTCGTCTTCCTGCTGCTGGGCGCGCGCTGGCTGGAGCTGCTGGTGCGCGCCCGCGCCGGCCGGCACCTGGAGGACCTGTCGCTCGCGCGCGCGGGCTTTGCCGAGCGGCTGCTCGACCATCCGCATTCGATGCGCACCGAGCGCGTGCCGGCCACCGGCCTCGCGCCCGGCGACTGCCTGCTGGTGGCGAGTGGCGCGACCTTTCCGGCCGATGGCGTGCTGGTGTCCGCCGAGGCGCAATGCGACGAGGCCCTGCTCACCGGCGAGTCGCGCCCGGTGTCGCACCGCGCCGGCGGCCTGCTGGTGGCCGGCAGCATCAACCTCGGCCAGCCGGTGGTGATGCGCGTGCAGGCGTGCGGCGCGGCGACGAGGCTGGCGGGCATCGCGCGCCTCGCCGAACGCGCGCTGGCCGACAAGCCGCCGCTGGCGGAACTGGCCGACCGCTACGCCGGGCGTTTCCTCGCGTCCATCCTGCTGCTGGCGGGGCTGGCCGCGCTCGCGTGGCAGTTCGTCGATCCGGCGCGCTCGCTGCCGGTGGCCATCTCGGTGCTCATCATCACCTGCCCCTGCGCGCTCTCCCTGGCCGCGCCGCTCGCGCTCACCGCCGCGATGGCGCAGCTGTCGCGCCAGGGCGTGCTGGTGACGCGCTCGCACGCGATCGAGTCGCTGGCGCGCGCCGATGGCGTGGTGTTCGACAAGACCGGCACGCTCACGCACGGGAGGCTCGCGCTGCTGGCCGTCACGCCAGTCGATTCCATGGATGAGGCGGCGTTGCTGTCGCTCGCCGCCGCGCTGGAGGGCGCATCCCTGCACCCGGTGGCGCGCGCGCTGCGCGAGGTGGCGGGCACGCGGGGCGTCGCGGCCGCGGACGCCGACGGATTGCAGGAGTTCCCCGGCGAAGGCGTGCAGGGCACGGCCGGCGCGCGCCGCGTGCGCGTTGGCAGCGTGTCCTTCGTGCAGGCCCTGCACGGCGTGGCGCCGCCGGCGGGCCTTGCGGCCGCGATGCTCGCCTCGCGGCCCGGCGCGTCGTCGCTGGTCGCGCTGGGCGATGAAACCGGCTGGCTCGGCTGGCTCGAGTTCGGCGACACGCTGCGCGAGGATGCCGCCGCCACCGTCGTCGCCCTCCATGCGCTCGACGTGGACGTCGTGCTGCTGTCAGGTGACCGCGAGGCCGCGGCGCGTCCGGTCGCGCTCGCGCTCGGGATCACGGACGTGCGCGCGGGCCTGTCCCCGGAGGATAAGCTCGCGGCGCTGGGCGCGCTGCAGGGCGGGAAGGACGGGCGTGGCGCTGGCGGCCGACGCACCATCGCCGCGGTGGGCGACGGCATCAACGACGCGCCGCTCCTGGCGGCAGCCGACGTGTCGGTGGCGATGGGCTCGGGAAGCGCGCTGGCGCAGAACAGCGCCGACATCGTGCTGCTGTCGGACCGGCTGTGCGACCTCACGGTCGCGCATTCGGCATCGAGGCGCGCCCTGGCCGTGGTGCGCCAGAACCTCGCCTGGGCGCTGGTCTACAACCTCGCGAGCGTGCCCGCCGCCGCGCTCGGCATGGTTCCGCCCTGGCTGGCCGGCGTGGGCATGGCCCTGAGTTCGGCCCTGGTCGCGGGCAACGCCCTGCGGCTGCTGTCGCCGGTGCGCGCCCGTGCCTGCGGGGCGCAGGCCTGCCCCGTGCCGCTGCGCGCGGCCGGCTGAGGCACCGGGTCGCGCATGGACATCCTCTACCTGCTCGTGCCCCTGTCGGTGGTGCTGGTCTTCGTGGTCGGCGCGGTGTTCTACTGGGCGGTGAAGAGCGACCAGTTCGAGGACCTGGAGGGGCCCGCGCACCGCGTGCTGTCCGACGACGACGGCCCCGCCCGCGACACGGACCCGAAGTAAGCGCCTGCGCGGCGCAGCTGGAACGCCGGCGCGCGCCAGCGCCGCGCGGTGCGAAACCCAGCAAACATGCGGCTCTGCAGGCAGCATCCAGCCCCCTTGATCCAGATCAAAGGGCGCGACCCGCCCCTGCCTAGAATCCTTTCCAGAGCATCCGGCATACCGCCAGGGAAGGAAAGCACATGCAGGCGCAGACCTACAATTATTCGGTCGTGAGGCAGTTCTCGGTCATGACCGTCGTATGGGGCGTGGTGGGCATGCTGGTCGGGGTGAACATCGCCGCGCAGCTGATCTGGCCCGACCTGACCATGGGCATTCCGTTCCTCAGCTACGGGCGCCTGCGCCCGCTGCACACCAACGCGGTGATCTTCGCCTTCGGCGGCAGCGCGCTGTTCGCGACCTCCTACTACGTCGTGCAGCGCACCTCCCAGACGCCGCTGTTCGCCCCGGGACTGGCGGCCTTCACCTTCTGGGGCTGGCAGCTGGTCATCGTGCTGGCCGCCGTGACCCTTCCGCTCGGGCTGACCAGCGGCAAGGAGTACGCCGAGCTCGAGTGGCCGATCGACATCCTGATCGCCGTGGTGTGGGTGGCCTACGCCATCGTCTTCTTCGGCACCATCGGCATCCGCAAGGTGCGCCACATCTACGTGGCCAACTGGTTCTTCGGCGCCTTCATCATCGCCGTGGCGCTGCTGCACATCGTCAACAGCGTGGCCATTCCGGTGAGCCTGACCAAGAGCTACTCGGCCTACGCCGGCGTGCAGGACGCGATGGTGCAGTGGTGGTATGGCCACAACGCAGTCGGCTTCTTCCTGACTGCCGGCTTCCTGGGAATGATGTACTACTACATCCCGAAGCAGGCCGAGCGCCCGGTGTACAG
>CAIVVS010000221.1 GCA_903909415.1 uncultured Pseudomonadota bacterium
GTCGGACGAGTCGGTGATGGACCTGGGCGCGGACTGGCCCAAGCTGGTGTGGCTGGTGGACGCGCGCAAGGAGTCGCGCCCGCTGTCGATCGGCACGCTGCCGCCGCCGTCCTACGACACCTTCGCCAAGCGCGGCGGGCGTTTCGGCGCGCACAACCTGCACGAGAACACGCCGGTGCCCGGCGCCTGGAAGAACGAGGACATCGTGCTCGGCACCTTCTTCTCGGCCGGCGTGCGCGCCTATGACATCCGCGACCCGTTCGCGCCGCGCGAGGTCGCGTGGTACGTGCCCGAGACCCCGGCTGGCTCGCCGGTGGGCGCGGTGCAGCTGAACGACGTGTTCGTGGACGACCGCGGCATCGTGTTCACCGTGGACCGCCATTCGGGCGGCCTGTACGTGATCGAGATGGACCTCTGAGCGCGGTAGCGTCCCCGACGCCCGACGTGCGCAAGCGCGTCCCATGACACCAGATCTGCGCACGCCAGTCAGCGTCATCACCGGCTTCCTGGGCAGCGGCAAGACCACGCTGCTGGCCGCCGCGCTGCGCGACCCGCGTGCGGCGGATTCCATGGTGGTGGTGAACGAGTTCGGCGAGGTCGGGCTGGACCACCACCTGCTCGCCACCTCCGAGGACCGCACCCTGCTGCTGGGCAACGGCTGCCTGTGCTGCCGGCTGCGCGGGGACCTGCAGGAGCTGCTGATGGACCTGTTCCTGCAGCGCCAGCGCGGCACGCTGCCGGGCTTCGCGCGGGTGCTGGTCGAGACCAGTGGCCTGGCCGATCCCGGTCCCATCCTCGCCACCTTCCACGGCGATACCGGCGTGTCGCGCGAGTTCCGCGTCGCCGGCGTGCTGGCGGTGGCGGATGTGACCACCATGCCCGCGACGCTGGCCGCGCACCCGCTGGCCCGCCGCCAAGTGCTGCTGGCCGACCGCATCGTGCTGTCCAAGGTGGACCGCGCGACGCCCGACCAGCTGTCGCTGGCGGAAGCCGCGTTGCGCGCCGCCGGTGCGCGCGCGCCCATCGTGCAGGCGGCGCGCGGCGAACTGGATGCGCTGCAGGTGATCGAGCCGGGTTTGATCGGACGGGAAGCGACGGCGAGCAACGAGGGCGCCTATTTGGGGCGTTTCGCGTCCGCGCACGTCGATGGCGCGGAATCCTGCTTCCTGCCATTGCCCGATGCCGTGCCGCGCGCGGCCTTCGACGCCTTCCTCGCGGCGCTCACCCGGCTGCAGGGCGAGCGCCTGCTGCGGGTGAAGGGCCTGGTGCGCTTCGAGGGCGAGGCGCAGCCGCTGGTGGTGCAGGGCGTGGGCCATGTGTTCGAGCGCCCGGTGCCGCTGCCGCGCCTGCTGGCCGCCGCGCCGCCGGCCACCGGCCTGACCTTCATCACCCTGGTGGTGTCCGCCGCTGCGATCACCGCGCTGTGGCAGGCGACGCTGGCCTTGTCCCGCTGAGGGCGGGCCCGCATGCGCCGGCAGGGATAAGCAGGCCACTTCACTGGTACGCTACTTGCTCTTCCCCTGGGATTCGTTTTCGCATTCAGGAGCCTTGCCATGACCGTTCGATTCCGCGTGAAACTGCTCGCAGCCGCCGTTGCCGCCATTCCCCTGTTCGCCGCCGCCCAGGAATACCCCAACCGCCCGATCCGCCTGATCGTCGGCTTCACCGCCGGCGGCATCTCGGACGTGCTGGGCCGCGCGCTCGCCGCCAAGATGAGCAGCACCATCGGCCAGTCGGTGGTGGTGGAGAACCGTCCCGGCGCCGGCACCACCATCGCCGCGGACTTCACCGTCAAGGCCCCGGCCGACGGCTACACCCTGTTCCTGCAGGACATCACCTCGCACGCGATCAACGCCAGCCTCTACCCCAAGCTGCCGTACGACTCGATCAAGGACTTCACGCCGGTGGCGCTGGTGGCGTCCACGCCGCTGATGCTGGTGGTGCACCCGAGTACGCCGGTCAAGAACGTCAAGGACCTGGTCGCCTACCTGAAGTCGCGCCCAGTCGCCAGTTCCTACGGCTCTTCCGGCAACGGCACCATCCTCCACCTCACCAGCGAGATGTTCAACCTCGCGGCGGGCGGGCTGAAGATCCAGCACATCCCCTACAAGGGCAGCGGCCCGGCCACGCAGGCCATCATGGCGAGCGAGGTGAGCTACGTGTTCTCCACCATGCCCCCGGCCATCGGCGCGGTGAAGGCCGGCAAGCTGCGCGCGCTGGCGGTGACCACGCCCAAGCGCGTCGGCGCGGCGCCCGACGTGCCCACCATGGTCGAGGCCGGCGTGCCAGGCTTCGAGAGCGTGCTCTACAGCGGCGTGCTCGCGCCGCCCAACATGCCGCGCGCGCTGGTGACCCGCATCAACGCCGAGTTCGCCAAGGTGGTGGCGGCCGACGACATCAAGAACGTCTACGCCAGCATCGGCGCCGACCCGATCACCGCGTCCCCCGAGGACATGGGCGCGCTGATGGCGCGCGAGATCGCCAAGCTGGCCCCGATGGTGAAGGCCTCCGGCGCGAGGGTGGAATAAGCGATGTCGCAGAAGCCGCTGCTCCCGCAACACAGCCGCTACGACTTCGTTCCGCTGCCGGAGCGCAAGGACTACAGCTGGCCCGGGGGCAAGCGGCTGGCCTTCGTCATCACCACCAACGTCGAGTGGTTCGCCTTCGGCGCGGGCCTGGGCCACGACCCGGCCAAGACGGGCGAGCCGCAGACGCACCGCAACTACGCGTGGCGCGACTACGGCAACCGCATCGGCATCTGGCGCATGTTCGACCTGTTCGACGAACTCAAGCTGCCGGTCGCGCACAACACCAACAGCCTGGTCTACCAGTACGCGCCGCAGGTGACTGACGCGATGCGAAAGCGCGGCGACGAGGTGGTCGCCCACGGGCGCACCAATGCCGAGAACCTGCGCGGCCTGTGGCAGCCGGACGAGGAGCGCATCCTGCGCGAGGTGACGGACACCATCACGAAGCATGAAGGCAAGGAGCCGCGCGGCTGGATGGGCTCGGGCGCCTACGAGACCGCGAACACGCCCGACCTGCTGAAGGAA
>CAIVVS010000222.1 GCA_903909415.1 uncultured Pseudomonadota bacterium
GAAGCTGTTCCTCAAGGACCTGCTGCAGTCGCGCCTGCGCGAGATCGAGCCCGGGTTCGACGCCGAGCAGCGCCTGCTGTTCAGCGAGCACCACCTGAGCCACGCGGCCAGCGCCTTCTTTGCCTCGCCCTTCGAGCGCGCCGCCGTGCTCACGCTCGACGGCGTGGGCGAGTGGGCCACCACCTCGCTCGCCGTGGGCGATGGCGCGAAGCTGGAGATCAAGCGCGAGATCCACTTCCCGCACTCCATCGGCTTGCTGTATTCGGCGTTGACCTACTACACCGGCTTCAAGGTGAACTCCGGCGAGTACAAGGTGATGGGCCTGGCGCCGTACGGCCGCCCGGTGTACGCGCAGACCATCCTCGACAACCTGATCGACCTCAAGCCCGACGGCTCGTTCCGGCTGGACATGTCGTACTTCAACTACGCCACCGGCCTGACCATGACCAGCGAGAAATTCCACACGCTGTTCGGCGGGCCGCCGCGCAAGCCGGACGAGGAACTGCTCACGCAGCGCGAGATGGACCTCGCGGCGTCGGTACAGGCGGTGACCGAGGAAGTGATGCTGCGCCTGACGCGCGATGCCGCGAAGCAGACCGGCATGGAGAACCTGTGCCTGGCGGGCGGCGTGGCGCTCAACTGCGTGGCCAACGGCAAGGTGCTGCGCGACGGGCGCTTCAAGAACGTCTGGGTGCAGCCCGCGGCGGGCGACGCCGGCGGCGCGCTGGGCGCGGCGCTGGCAGCCTCCTACCTGCACCTGGGCGTGCCGCGCCGCGTGAGCGGCAAGGGCGACGCGATGAAGGGCTCGTACCTCGGGCCGGCGTTCGACAAGGCCGACATCGAGCGCAGGCTGGCCGCGGCCGGCGCGCGCTTCGAGGTGCTGGACGAGGCCGGGATGATCGATGCCTGCGCCAAGCTGCTGGCCGACGAACAGGCGCTGGGCTGGTTCCAGGGCCGCATGGAGTTCGGACCGCGCGCGCTGGGCGGGCGGTCCATCCTGGGCGACCCGCGCTCGCCGAAGATGCAGTCGGTGCTCAACCTCAAGGTGAAGTACCGCGAGTCATTCCGCCCGTTCGCGCCCTCGGTGCTGCGCGAGGACGTGGCCGACTGGTTCGAGCACGACAGCGACAGCCCCTACATGCTGATGGTGGCCGACGTGGTGGCGCGCCGGCGCAAGGCGATGACGGCGGAGCAGGAGGCGCTGTTCGGCATAGAGAAGCTCAACGTGCCGCGCTCGGACATCCCGGCGGTGACCCACGTGGACTACTCGGCGCGCATCCAGACCGTGCATGCCGACACCAACCCGCGCTACCACGCGCTGATCTCGCGCTTCCGGGACCTGACCGGCTGCCCGGTGCTGGTGAACACCAGCTTCAACGTGCGCGGCGAGCCCATCGTTGGCACACCCGAGGACGCGTTCCGCTGCTTCATGGGCTCGGAGATCGACGCGCTGGCCGTGGGCAACTGCCTGCTGCGCAAGGAAGCGCAGGACCCGTCGCTGAAGCTGGACTACAAGGACAGGTTCGAACTGGACTGAGCCGGACCGGGACTGCGCTGAACCGGACCGACGCTCAGGCCCGGTACCCCGCCGGATTCGCCTGCTGCCAGCGCCATGCATCGCGGCAGATGTCGTCGATCCCCCGCTCCGCCTTCCAGCCCAGCAGGGTCTTCGCCAGCGTGGGGTCGCCGTAGCTGCTGCCCACGTCGCCGGGGCGGCGCGCGACGATCCTGTACGGCACCTTGCGCCCGCTGGCGCGCTCGAAGGCCTGCACCACGTCCAGCACGCTGTAGCCGCGCCCGGTGCCCAGGTTGAAGGTCAGCACCCCTTCTCCCTTGCCTGGGTCCTTGAGCGCGGCCAGGCCCTTGAGCGCCGCCAGGTGGCCCAGCGCCAGGTCCACCACGTGGATGTAGTCGCGCACGCCGGTGCCGTCGGGCGTGGCGTAGTCGTTGCCGTAGATGGACAGCTCCTTCAGCTTGCCCACCGCCACCTGGCACACATAGGGCATCAGGTTGTTGGGGATGCCCTGCGGGTCCTCGCCGATCTCCCCCGAGACATGCGCGCCCACCGGGTTGAAGTAGCGCGGCAGCGCAATGCGCCAGCCGGGCTCGGAAGCCGCCAGGTCGAGCAGCACCTGCTCGATCATCTGCTTGGTGCGGCCGTAGGGGTTGGTCGCGCCCAGGCTCGCGGTCTCGGGGATGGGCACCACCTTCTGGTCGCCGTACACCGTGGCCGACGAACTGAACACCAGGGTGCGCACGCCGGCGCGCTGCATGGCCTGCGCCAGGCACACCGTGCCCCAGATGTTGTTGTCGTAGTAGGACAGCGGCAGGGACACCGACTCGCCCACCGCCTTGAGCCCGGCGAAGTGCAAGACGCCTGCGAACTGGTGCGCGCCGAAGATGCGGTCCAGCGCCTTGGCGTCGCGGATGTCCTCGCGGTAAAAGCCCGGTCGCGTGCCGGTGATCTTCGCCACCCGGTCCAGCGCCAGCTCGTGGCTGTTGACCAGGTTGTCCATCACCACCACGCCGTAGCCGGCCTGGATCAGCTCCACGCAGGCGTGCGAGCCGATGTAGCCCGCGCCGCCGGTGACCAGGATCGTGTCTGCCATGTCATGCACCTTCGGGGATAGCCGTATCCCCGGAGGTTACACGCCCCTTGTTGCAGGACGCTGGCGGATCAGGGCCCGAGCAGCTCGGGCGTCAGACGTTGATGCCCTCGTACAGCCACGCCATGCCGTTGTAGGACTGCTCGGGCGTGCGGTTGGCCAGCAGCTGGCGGCGGAAGTCCGCCGAGGCGTCGGTGGCGTGGTAGAGCTCGCCGTAGAAGCGCGCGGTGATCTGCACCCGCGTGGTCCGCAGGTAGCGCTCCTGCTGGTAGGCGAGGAAGGCGGGGTTCGGGTCGGCGTTGTCGGGCAGGGCCTTGAGGTGCTTGGCCAGGATCACCGCGTCCTCGATCGCCATGCACGCGCCCTGCGCCAGGTACTGCAGCATCGGGTGCGCGGCGTCGCCCAGCAGGGTGACGCGGCCCTTGGTCCAGTTGCGGATCGGCTCGCGGTCGCACAGCACCCACATCTTCCACTCGTCCACCATGGACAGGAACTCCAGCACCTTGGGCTGCTGGCCCTTGAAGCGTTCGTGCAGTTCCTCGGGGTCGCCGTAAGTGTCCCAGCCTTCCTCGTAACGGTCGCTGTGGAACACCACCACCAGGTTGTAGACCTCGCCGCGGTGCAGCGGGTAATGCACCAGGTGGGTCTTGGGGCCGGCGTGCAGCACCATGTTGTTCTCCTGCAGGTGCGCCGGCACCTTGGCCGTCGGGATCACGCCGCGGTAGGCGATGTGCCCGGACACGCGCGGCTTGGCCTCGCCCGCCACGTAAGCGCGGGTACGCGACCACAGGCCGTCCGCGCCGATGATGGCGCGGCCCTCCCAGGCCTTGCCCGCCTCGGTGTGCACCACGACGTGGTCGCCGCGGTCTTCGAAGGAAGTGATCTTGGTGCCCGGCTGAAGATTGGCCAGCGGCTGCGCCTTGACCTTGTCGATCAGCACGTTGTGCAGGTCGGCGCGGTGGATCACGCCATACGGATAGCCGAAGCGCTTGACCATGGCCTGCCCGGCCGGCACGCGGATCAGCTGGTCGCCGTCCAGCGCGTCGCGGAAGATCAGGTTGTCCGGGAACACCGCCCAGTGCGTCATCTCCTCGGTGAGGCCGAGCACCTCGAACATCTTGAATACGTTCGGCCCGAGCTGGATGCCGGCGCCGATCTCCTTGAACTCGGTGGCCTGTTCGAACAGCACCACCGGGATGCCCTTTTGCGTGAGGGCCAGCGCGGCGGCGAATCCGCCGATGCCGCCGCCGACGATCAGGATGGGCAGGTCTTTCTTGCTCATGGTTACTCCTCCTTGGCTGGTATCGGACGGCGCGCGCTCAGGCGGCGGCGTCCTCCTGGTCAATGATGGCGGGCGGGCCGGCGAGCTTGCGCAGCACCGCGAGGAAGGCGTCGCGCTCGGCGGCGCCCAGCGATTCGAGCAGTTTCATCTGCACGCGGTCCACCGCGGGCTTCATCGCGCGCGCCAGCGCCTCGCCCTCGGGCGTGGGAAACAGCCGCTTGGCGCGCCGGTCGCGCACGTCCGCCGCGCGCGCGAGCAGGCCGCGCTCTTCCAGCCGGCCGATCACGCTGCCGGAGGTGGAGGCATCCATCGCGATGGACGCAGCCACCGTGCTCTGGTCCACGCCCGGATGCTGGATCACGGTCACCAGCACCGAGTACTGCACCGAGGTCAGGCCCCACTCCTTGGTCGCCTCGGCGAACAGCGCCATGTGCACCTGCTGCGCGCGACGCAGCAGGTGCCCGGGCTGCTCGTGCAGCGCGTAAGCGTCGAAGGGAGTGGTGGAGGGCATGGCGTCCGGGGATGTTGCAGCGCAACCTGAAATCAGGGAAAGCACAGTGTACCAATTAGTTTTTACGCTTTCAATATCAGTCACTTAACCTATATCCACGCTAGATAGTATGCTTGCTTATCAATGACTTGGCTAGGCCTCGCCCACGCTTGGAGGCTGCTAGACTCGCCTTCCCATGACCGGCCACGACACCCAGCCCATCCAGGAACCGGCGCGCCACACCCCGGTGCTGGCCGAAGTGGACGTACTGGTGCTGGGCGGCGGGCCGGCGGGCATCGCCGCCGCGGCCTCGGCCGCGAGCACCGGCGCGCGCACCCTGCTGGTCGAACGCTACGGCTTCCTCGGCGGCATGGGCACGGCGGCGGGCGTCACCAACTTCTGCGGCCTGCACGCCAACGTCCACGGCACGGTGCGGCGCGTGGTGCACGGCGTGGCCGATGAACTGCTCGCGCGCATAGCCGCACTGGGCGGGCTGAACGAGCCGCACGACATCTTCGGCAAGACGCTGGCGCAGGCCTATGACATGTCGGCCTACAAGGTCGCCGCCGACGAACTGCTCGCCTCGGCCGGCGCGACCGCGTTGTTCCATGCGCAGGCGGCCGGCGTGGCGATGGACGGCGAGCGCATCGCCGCGCTGCTGGTGGAGACCAAGTCCGGCCGGCGGGCGATCCGCGCCCGCCAGTTCATCGACTGCTCGGGCGATGGCGACCTCGCGGCCTGGTCGGGCGCCCCGTGGGACAAGGGCGATGACGCGGGCGACCTGCTCTATCCCACGCTGATGTTCCGCGTGAACGACGTGGACGCCGCGCGCGCGGGCAACGCGTGGAAGACCATCCCCGCGCTGATGGACGAGGCTGCGGCCAGCGGCGCCTACCGCTTCCCGCGCAAGGGCGCGATCGTGCGGCCGATGAAGAACCCGTCGGAATGGCGCGTGAACGTCACCCAGATCCGCAACGCCGAAGGCCGCGCGATGGACGGCACCGACGCGCAGCAGTTCTCCGACGGCGAGGCCGAGGGCCGGCGCCAAGTGGGCGAGTTCGTGCGCTTCCTGCGCGAGCGCGTGCCCGGCTTCGAGCGCTGCTACGTGCACGACATCGCGACGCAGGTGGGCATCCGCGAGACGCGCCGCGTGCGCGGCTTGGCCACGCTCACCGCGGCGGACGTACTGGGCTGCGCGGACTTCGCCGACACCATCGGCGTGAACGGCTGGCCGCTGGAGCGCCACGTGGCGGGCGACGTGCAATGGAGCTGGCCACCGATTCCGGAATCGCGCGGCTACAACCAGCTGCCCTACCGGATGCTGGTGCCGCAGAAGATCGACAACCTGCTGGTCGCCGGGCGCTGCGCGTCCATGACGTCCGAGGCGCAGTCGGCCGCGCGCGTGAGCGGCGCCTGCTTCGTGATGGGCCAGGCGGCGGGCCTGGGCGCGGCGATGGCCATCAAGGCTGGCTGCCGGCCGGCGGGGATCGACGTGCCCGCGCTGCAGGCGCAGCTGGAGCGCGACGGCGCATGGCTGGGGCGCGGGCAATGACCCGCAATGGTGTGCGACAGACGAAGCACTGCGAATCGCTGGCCGAGGTGCGCGCCGAGATCGACCAGCTGGACCGCGCCATCGTCACCCTGCTCGCCGAGCGCGGCGGCTACGTGCTGCAGGCCGCGCGCTTCAAGCACGACGCTGCCGCGGTGCACGCGCCGGATCGCGTGGAGCAGGTCGTCGCCGGCGTACGCGCGCTGGCGGGCGAACTCGGCGCGGACCCGGACGTGGTCGAGCAGGGCTATCGCGCGCTGATCCGCGCCTACACCGAGGCCGAACTGCGCGAGCACGCCGCACTGGGCGGGAAGGCGCAGCCATGATCCGGGTCGAGCGCAGGGAGACGCCTGCTGACGCAGCGGATGCGCAGCGCGTGCTGGAGCGACTGGACACCAGCCCGGGCGCATGGCTGGGCTGCGACGTACGCGCCGACGGCCTGTACCAGCGCGAGGCCATGGCCTGCATCGACCCGTCGCTGGCCTTCTACCTCGACGGCCGGGTACTGACGGTGCTGGCGCGCGACGCCACCGGCGCGGCACTGCTGCCCGTGGTGGCCGGCCTGGCCGGGCACCAGTCGCAGCCCCCCGCGGCGACGCAAGGCGAGGCGACGCTCACGCTTGCCTTCGGCGAACGGGGCGAGGCGGTGGTGGCGCTGCTGCGCGACTTCCTCGCGCAGTTCAGCCCGGCGAGCTCGGAACTGGCGCTGCACGGCATCTTCAGCTGGGACTACTACCTGCTCGGGCCCGGCCATGTCCTGCCTGACGATGGCCGGCGGCGCATGGTGCTGTTCTTCCCGGGACGGGTGCTGCGCACCGGCGATGCGGGCCACGCCTGGGTGGATTTCCGGTTCGACGGACTGGCGGATGCGCCCGCGCCACGCGCCGTGCCCGACATGCCGCCGGTCCCGGCCACGCGCACCGATGACGACCTGCCCGAAGGCGGCCATGCCGCCAACGTCGCGCGCGCCACGCAACTGCTCGCGCAGGGCGAGCTCTACTCGCTGGTGCTCAGCCAGACGCTGCGCCGCGCAACGCGCGCGCGCGCCAGCGAGGCCTTCGGCGAACTGCGCCGCGCCAATCCCTATCCCGCGATGTTCTGCCTGAACCTGGGCGGCGGCGAGCAGGTGTTCGGCGCCTCGCCCGACCTGCAGGTGCGCGCCGACGCGCAATGGATCGAGACCGCGCCGGTGTGCGGCACCTTCCGGCGCGGCGCCGACGCGCTGGAGGACATGGACCAGTCGCGCGCGCTGCTCGGCTCGGAGGTGGACGAGGCGTCGATCTCGGTCTGCGCCGATTCGGACCGCAACGACAAGGCCCGGCTGTGCGAACCCGGTTCGGTCGAGCTGGTGTCGCACCGCCGGGTGCATTTCTTCGCCACCATCCTGCATACCATCGACCACGTGCGCGGCCGGCGCCGCGCCGGCGTCGATGCCTTCACCATCCTGCTCGAGCACGCCACGCCGCCCACGGTCACCGGCTTCCCCAAGGAGCGCGCGATCCGCGCGGTGGGCGAACTGGAGCCGGCCTGGCGCGGCTGGTATGCGGGCGCCGCCGCGCGCCTGGGCAGCGACGGCAGCGTGGAGGCGCTCACCGTGCTGCGCGCCGCGCGCCTGCTGGGCAGCGGCGATGAGCGCCTGGCCGAGATACGTTCCGGCGGCAGCCTGCTGGCGGACTCCGACCCGCAGCGCGAGGAAGCGGAGACCCGGCTCAAGGCGCTGACGCTGTTGCGTGTGCTGGAAGGCCGCTCGCCGCGCGCCGACGCCGCCCCCGACGGACCGGAGCTGCGCCTGGCGGTCCGCGTGGACGACGGGCAGGACCCGTTCGCGCCCATGCTGCGCGAACTGCTCGCGCAGGCCGGATGCGATGCCGTCGCCGGCGGCACCGGTGCACCGCTGCTGCTGGGCGAGGGCGCGAACGAGCGCATCGCGCACCTGGCGCCCGACGATGCCGTGGTCGCGGTCGGGCGTGCCGGGCTGGACCTGCTGCGCGCTGCCGGCGCGCGGACCCTGGCGCTGTCGCCACCGCAATACGGGCGCACGCTCGACGCCACGCCGCTGGCGGGCACCTGGCTCGCCGGCATCGGCCACTTCAAGGCCGGCATCTATGCCGCGCAATGCGTCCCGGCCACCGGCATGCCGGCCGGCTGGCGCGTGCTCGCCACTGCCGGCGACGGTCGCGTGGTGGCGGCGGAGCGCGATGACGGACGGCGCATCGCGCTGCTGTTCCGGCCCGAGTCGGTCAATTCCCTGCGCGGCGGGGCGGGACGGCGCATCCTGCGCGCCGCCGTCGAACGGCTGTGCACGCGCTAACATCACCCTGACAGTCCGTCGCGCCACCGGGCGGACGCGAATCGAGGAGGAACAACCATGAACCGACACACCCTGCCCGCGCTCGGCGCGGCAGCCATCGCCATCGCCGCGGCGTTTCCGGCCGCAGCCTGGGCCCAGCAGGCCTGGCCCACCCGCGCGGTGCGCATCGTCGTGCCCTACGCGCCGGGCTCCTCGCCGGACGTCCTGGTGCGGCTGGTGAACGAGAAGGTCTCGGCGCGCCTGGGCCAGCCGGTGGTGGTGGAGAACCGCGCCGGCGCCGGCGGCAACATCGGCACCGACCATGTCGCCAAGGCGGCGCCCGACGGCTACACCTTCCACGTGTCCACCAACGGTCCGCTGGTCTACAACACGGTGATCAACAAGAAGCTGCCCTACGACCCGTTCAAGGACCTC
>CAIVVS010000223.1 GCA_903909415.1 uncultured Pseudomonadota bacterium
CGGTGAAGGCGGCGAACCTGAAGGTGGAGTAGTCGGCGGGCTCGGTGCCGCCGTGGCCGCCGCGCGACGCGGAGGACAGGCCGTTTCGGACTAGCTGCTAGTGCGAAATCCTGCTGGCCTGAAACACGCCGCTCGTCGACAATGACGGGCTGCCTAGCCCTGCGGACATGCTAAAAACATTAATTAAAACAGGCACTTGATATAAAAATGGCACAAACGGCCCAGTCCGTCTTCGACATCCACCCGCATGTCATCGCGCCCGACCAGTCGCGCTACCCGCTGTCGCCGCTGGGCGGCGAGCAGTCGCCGTGGTCGCGCGAGCGGCCGGTGAGCATGGCGGCGATGCTCGCTGCCATGGACGAGGCGGGCGTGGCGCGGTCGGTGCTGGTGCAGGCGTCCACCGTCTATGGGCACGACAACAGCTACGTTGCCGATTCCGTCGCCGCGCACCCGTCGCGCTTTGCCGGCGTGTTCTCGGTGGACGTGCATGCCGCCGACGCGCCCGAACGCATCCGCCACTGGGTGGGACGCGGCCTGTCGGGCCTGCGGGTGTTCATCGCCGGCCATACGCATTCGGAGCAGGCGCTGCGGCTGGACGACCCGCGCACCTTCCCCGCATGGGAACAGGCGATCGCGCTCGGCATCCCGGTGTGCGTGCAGCTGCGCGCGCCCGGCCTGCCGCAGCTGGAGACGCTTCTCGCGCGCTTCCCGCAGGCGAGCGTGGTGCTGGACCACATGGCGCGCCCGGTGCTGGAGGACGGCCCCCCCTATACGTCTGCTGCCAGCCTGTTCGCGCTGGCGCGCTTCCCGAACCTGCACCTGAAGTTGTCCATCCACAACGTGCGTGAATCGCAGGAAGGCAAGGCCGACGCGGCCAGCTTCTTCGGCAAGCTGGTGCAGGCCTTCGGCGCGAAGCGCATCGCGTGGGGCTCCAACTTCCCTGCCTCCAAGGGTTCCCTGATAGACATCCTCGGCGAGAGCCGCAGCGCGCTTGCTTCGCTGTCCGACGATGACCGCGACTGCATCTTCCGGCGCACCGCGCTCGCCCTCTACCCCACACTTGCGAAGTAACAAGGACGCCAGCATGGCCGACAAGCCCATCCTCAAGACCCTGCTCGGGGACTACCCGAACAACACCGCGATCAAGTCCGGCGCCGTGTCCTCGCCGCTGGTCGGCTTCGACTTTGCCGACGTGAAGGTGCCCAACCGCGCATTCAAGCGCGTGGTGCGCGACCTGGAGTTCGACTTCGCCGAGCTCGCCATCGTCACCGCGCTGCAGGCCTACTCGTACGCGAAGCCGCTGGTGCTGCTGCCCGCGGTGATCGGCGCCGGGCGCTACCAGCACCACTGCATCGTCTATAACAAGGCGCGCGGCAACATGGAGCCCTCGAAGCTCGCCGGCAAGCGCATCGGCGTGCGCGCCCATGCGCAGACCACCGGCGCCTGGATACGCGGCATCCTCGCCGAGGAACACGGCGTGGACCTGGACAGCATCACCTGGGTGACCTTCGAGGACGGCCACCTCGCCGAGTGGACCGACCCGCCGGCGATACAGCGCGCGGCCGAGGGCAAGGTGCTCATGGACATGCTCAAGGCCGGCGAGCTGGACGCGATCATCGCCGGCAACGAGACCATCGGGGATCCGGACATCGTGCCGCTGATCCCGGACGCGCAGGCCGCTGCCAAGGCGTGGAGCGAGCGCCACGGCGCGCTGCCGATCAACCACATCGCGGTGGTGCGCCGCTCGGTGATCGAGTCCAACCCCGAGGCGATCCGCGCCGCGTGGGACCTGCTGGTGCAGAGCAAGGCACTGGCGCGCCAGGGTGCGGCTGCTACCACCGGGCCGGACCTGACGCCCTTCGGCATCGAGGCCAACCGTGCCGGCGTGGCGCTGATCACCGATTACTCGTTCCGCCAGAAGCTGATCCCGAAGCGCTACGAGGTGGACGAACTGTTCGGCGAGGCGCGCCGCCTGCTGGGCGAGGTGGTCGCATGATGCGCAAGCTCCTGCAATCCGCGCTGGCTGCCGCCGTGCTCGCATCCCTGGCGCCTGTTGCCCACGCGCAGATGGGCGGTGGCGGCGGCTCGGGCAAGGTCATCCGCCTGGTCATTCCCTTCGGCGCCGGCGGCGCGCGCGAATTGCTGGCGCGCGCCTTCCACACCGAGCTCGGCGCCGCACTGGGCGAGACCATCGTGATCGAGAACCGGCCCGGCGCCGGCGGCGCGATCGGCACGGCGGTGGTGGCCAAGGCCGAGCCCGACGGGCGCACCCTGGTGTTTGCGGCGTCCAGCCACAACGTCACCGCGCTGCTGTCGCCCTCGACCGCGAACTACGACCCGGTGAAGGATTTCACCGCCATCGGCCACATCGGCATCCAGAGTTACGTGATGATGGGCACGGCGCAGGTCGCAGCCAAGACCGTGGCCGAGGTGATCCGCGAGGCGAAGGCGAATCCCGGCAAGCTGAACTACTCCTCGGCCGGCGCGGGCAGCTCCACCCACCTGGCGATGGCTTACTTCACGGGCCTGGCCGGCCTGGACATGGTGCACATCCCCTACAAGGGTACGCAGGACTCGATCAACGACGTGCTGGCCGGCCGCTCGCACGTGGTGGTGGTGCCCAACATAGGCGCGACCACCTACCTGAAGGACGCGCGCATCCGCATCCTCGCGGTCACCGCCGCCAAGCGCACGCGCTTTTTCCCCGGCGTGCCCACGGTCGCGGAAAGCGGGCTGCCGGGTTATGCCTTCGATTCCTGGTTCGGCATCCTCGCGCCGGCGAAGACGCCGCGCGCGGTGCAGGAGCGCATCAATGCCGCGGTCGCCAAGGTGCTGCGCGACCCGGTGGTGATGGACCGGCTGGAGAAGCAGGGCGTCGAGGACGAGGCGATCAGCATCGACGACTTCAACAAGCTGCTGCGCACTGACCTGGACAAGATGGCCAAGGTGATCAAGGCCGCCGGTGCCGGGCTGGCGGTGAACTGAGGCGGCAAA
>CAIVVS010000224.1 GCA_903909415.1 uncultured Pseudomonadota bacterium
CAGGCCCAGGCCCAGCTGGTGGAGAAGGTCACCGCGCCGGAGCGCGAGGCGGCCAAGGAGAAGGAAGCCTACGAGGCGGCGCTCAACCAGTTCAAGCTGGGCAACTACCAGCTCGCGGTCACCGGCTTCCAGGGTTTCATGTCCACGTTCACCGCGAGCAAGCTGCTGCCCTCGGCGCAGTACTGGATAGGCAACGCCTACTACGCCCTGCGCGACTACAAGGGCGCGATCGCCGCCCAGCAGAAGGTGCTGGCCAGCTGGCCGGAGAGCGACAAGGCACCGGATGCGCTGCTCAACATCGCCAGCTCGCAGGCCGAGCTGGGCGACGTCAAGGGCGCGCGCGCCACGCTGCAGCTGATCGTCACCAAGTACCCCGCCAGCCAGGCAGCCGAGCCGGCGCGACAGCGCCTGCGCCGCTGAGCCCGCGCTCCCCGGGGCCGAGGAGCCGACGGTGACGCCCGAGCCGACCCTGAAGCGCGCCGTGGTCCTGCTGTCAGGCGGCCTGGACTCGGCCACGGTGCTGGCCATCGCGCGCGGCGCGGGCTATGCCTGCCACGCGCTGTCGGTGGATTACGGCCAGCGCCACCGCGTCGAGCTGGATGCCGCGGTGCGCATCGCCGCCGCGATGGGCGCGGCGGAGCACATAGTGATGCGCATGGACCTGTCGCCCTTCGGCGGCTCGGCGCTCACCGACTCGGCCATCGCCGTGCCGGTGGACGGCGTGCAGTCCGGGGTGATCCCGGTCACCTACGTCCCGGCGCGCAACACCGTGATGCTGTCGCTCGCGCTGGCGCTGGCCGAGGCGCGCGGCGCGCAGGACATCTTCTTCGGCGCCAATGCGGTGGACTACTCCGGTTATCCGGACTGCCGGCCCGAGTACATGGACGCCTTCCAGCGGCTGGCCAACCTTGCGACGCGCGAGGGCGTGGAGGGCCGGCCGATCCGCCTGAACACGCCCATCATCACCGACAGCAAGTCCGACATCATCCGGCGCGGCATGGCGCTGGGCGTGGACTACGCGCAGACCGTCTCCTGCTACCAGGCCGATGCGCAGGGCCGTGCCTGCGGCGTGTGTGATTCCTGCCGGTTGCGCGCCGCCGGGTTCGCCGGCGCGGGCGTGCCTGACCCGACCCCTTATCAAACCTGAGCCAGCGCTAGCGCCAGACGGAGCCGCCTCCTTGGACAACCCCGACCCCGCCGCACTCGCCCAGACCGTGGTCTGGGGCGCGCTCGCGCTCGGGCTGGTGTTCGGCGCCGTGGCCGCGCGCACCAATTTCTGCACCATGGGCGCGGTGTCCGACGCGGTGAACATCGGCGACTGGACGCGCATGCGCATGTGGCTGTTCGCCATCGCGGTGGCGGTGCTGGGCACGGCCGGCCTGCAGCTCGCCGGCCTGGTGGACACCGGCAAGAGCATCTACACCGCCAGCAGCCTGGCGTGGCTGTCGCACCTGGTGGGCGGGCTGCTGTTCGGCTTCGGCATGGTGATCGCCTCGGGCTGCGGCGCCAAGACCCTGGTGCGCATCGGCACCGGCAACCTCAAGTCGGTGATCGTGGTGATGGTGATGGCCATCACCGCCTACATGACCCTGCGCGGCCTGTTCGGCGTGTTCCGCGTCGCCGCGCTCGACCCGGTCGCGGTCAAGCTGGCCACGCCCCAGGACCTGCCCTCGATGCTCGCCGCGTCCACCGGCGCCACGCGCGCGACGATGCTGGTGGTGGTCGCGCTGGCACTGTCCCTGCTGCTTGCCGGCTGGTCGCTGGCCTCACGCGAGTTCCGCCGCGCCGACCCGCTGCTGGGCAGCCTGGTGGTGGGCCTGCTGGTGGTCGCGGGCTGGTACCTGAGCGGGCACGTCGGCCACCTGGCCGAAGACCCGCAGACCCTGGAGGAGCGCTTCTATGCGACCAACTCCGGGCGCATGGAGTCCTTCTCCTTCGTCTCGCCGGCGGCCTACCTGCTGGAGCTGCTGATGCTCTGGAGCGACAAGAGCCGCGTGATGACCTTCGGCATCGCCGGGTCGCTGGGCGTGGTGGCGGGCTCCTTCCTGCATGCGATCGCCACGCGCGGCTTCCGGCTGGAGAGCTTCCGCGATGCCGAGGACCTGCTCAATCACATCGCGGGCGGCGCGCTGATGGGCTTCGGTGGCGTGCTCGCGCTGGGCTGCACCGTGGGCCAGGGCATCACCGGCCTGTCCACGCTCGCGCTGGGATCCTTCATCAGCTTCGGTGCCGTGGTGTGCGGGGCATTGCTGGCATTCCGCTACCAGGTGTGGCGGATCGAGCAGATGGATTGATGGCTGTTTTGCACCCAATTCAAGCCAAAAGTGAGGGTTTTGCGCCAAGTCGTTGCGGCGTAACGCTAATGTCCGGTCGTGTTGTCCGGCGCATTTTTCGTCTCTTTCGTTGACGCTGGCAGTGCTGCCGTACTACAATTCGCCCTCGTTTTTTGGGTCGTTAGCTCAGGTGGTAGAGCAGCGGACTTTTAATCCGTTGGTCGCAGGTTCGAATCCTGCACGGCCTACCAGAACGCCAAAAGGGGTCAGCTTCGGCTGGCCCCTTTTTCATTGCGGCGACTCGTTCAGGCAGTCGTTCAGGTAAGGGGGTACGGATGGATATCTCTGCGGAAGAGGTGAAGCAGTTCTGGCGCGAGTACTGCCAGCGGCGCAGGATCGATGCACGCATCATCGAGCGCGGCGAGGCGAAGATCGCCGAGGACCCGGACTACTGGGCCGACCAGGAAATGGACGAGCTGCTGGCCGCACTGACCAAGCAGTAGGCACGGCGTCCAGTCAGAGGTCGGGCGCGCCGTCCCGCGCACCGGCGTTCCGGCCAGCGGCTTCCCGCCGCGGCCAGGGTATTTTTTCCTTTCCGGCCGTCCGTGCCGCCGGAACTGATGCAGGATGCGCGTCTCCCGGCTCCGAACGCCGGTCCGCGCAACGAACCCCTGCAACACATACCAGCACACAAGATGACCACCGGCATTCCCGATACCGCACTGCTCAAGATCGTCCAGCTCATCGCCGTGGAACTCGGCGTCAAGCCCGCCCAGGTGGCTTCCGCCGTACAGTTGCTGGACGAAGGCTCCACCGTCCCGTTCATTTCGCGCTACCGCAAGGAAGTCACCGGCAACCTGGATGACACCCAGCTTCGCAACCTGGAGGAGCGGCTGCTCTACCTGAGGGAGCTGGAGGACCGTCGTGGCGCGATCGCCGCGTCCATCACCGAGCAGGGCAAGATGACCGACGCGCTGCTCGCCGACCCCACGCTGGACCCGCAGGCGGAAGCAGCCCGCTACATCAAGGTGGTCGCCGCGAGCGACGGCGTCGAGGCGATCAACGTGCCGGATGCGAAGGCGGCGCTGGAAGGCGCGCGCGACATCCTGTCCGAGCGCTTCGCCGAGACCGCCGGCCTGCTGGCCAAGCTGCGCAAGCGGCTGTGGGACGAGGGCTTCGTCAGCGCCACCGTGGTCAAGGGCAAGGAAGGCGCGGAGGAAGAGAAGTTCCGCGACTACTACGCCTATTCCGAACCGATCCGCGCCATCCCCTCGCACCGCGCGCTGGCGCTGTTCCGCGGCCGCACGCTGGGCGTGCTCAGCGTCAACCTCGGCCTGGGCGAGGAACTGGAGGCGCTGGAGCCGCATCCCTGCACTTCCATGGTCGCAGGCCACTTCGGCATCGAGGACCGCGGCCGCGCCGCCGACAAGTGGCTGGCCGAAGTCTGCCGCTGGACCTGGCGCGTCAAGGCCTCGATGCACCTGACCACCGAACTGCTGATGCAGCTGCGCGAGACCGCCGAGGCCGAGGCGATCCGCATCTTCGGTCGCAACCTGCACGAGCTGCTGCTCGCCGCGCCGGCCGGACCCAAGGTGGTGCTGGGCCTGGACCCGGGCATACGCACGGGCTGCAAGGTCGCGGTGGTGGACGCCACCGGCAAGCTGCTGGCCACCGAGACCGTCTACCCGCACCAGCCGCGCAACGACTGGCAGGGTTCGCTTGCGACGCTGGGGCGCCTGGTGGTGCAGCATGGCGTGGAACTGATCGCCATCGGCAACGGCACCGCCAGCCGCGAGACCGACAAGCTCGCCGCCGAGCTGATCAAGCTGGTCGTGGCGCACAAGCCCGAGCAGAAGCTCGCCAAGATCGTGGTCAGCGAGGCCGGCGCCTCGGTGTACTCGGCCTCCGAGTTCGCCGCGCGCGAATTCCCCGAGCTGGACGTGAGCCTGCGTGGCGCGGTGTCCATCGCGCGACGCCTGCAGGATCCGCTGGCCGAGCTGGTGAAGATCGACCCGAAGGCGATCGGCGTGGGCCAGTACCAGCACGACGTGAACCAGCGCGGCCTGGCACGCACGCTGGACGCGACGGTGGAGGATTGCGTCAACGCCGTGGGCGTGGACGCCAACACCGCCTCGGTGCCGCTGCTGGCGCGCGTGTCCGGCCTGAACCCGCAGCTGGCGCAGAACATCGTCGAGTTCCGCAATGCCAACGGTCCCTTCCCGAGCCGCGCGGCCCTGCTCAAGGTGCCGCGCATGGGGGACAAGACCTTCGAGCAGGCGGCGGGGTTCCTCCGCATCGCGAGCGACGCGCCCGGCGCCAACCCGCTGGACCGCTCCTCGGTGCACCCGGAGGCCTACCCGCTGGTCGAGCGCATCCTCGCGAAGATCGGCCGCGGCATCACCGAGGTAATGGGCCAGTCGGGCGTCCTCAAGGGCGTGAACGCCGCCGAGTTCACCGACGACAAGTTCGGCCTGCCGACGGTGCGCGACATCCTGACCGAGCTGGAGAAGCCCGGCCGTGACCCGCGCCCGGAGTTCAAGACCGCGGCCTTCCAGGAAGGCGTGGAGACGCTGGCCGACCTGCGCCCGGACATGATCCTCGAGGGCGTGGTGACCAACGTCGCGGCCTTCGGCGCGTTCGTGGACATCGGCGTGCACCAGGACGGCCTGGTCCACGTGTCGGCACTGTCCAACC
>CAIVVS010000225.1 GCA_903909415.1 uncultured Pseudomonadota bacterium
CTGGTGAAGAACCGCTACAGCGCGCTGGCGCACGGCGCCTCGCCGCTGGAGCGCGTGCTGCGCCAGATGGGCGTGGACACGCTGCTCATCGCCGGAACCAAGACCAACGTCTGTTGCGAGTCCACCGCGCGCGACGCGATGATGCTGGACTTCAGGGTGGTGATGGTGGCCGATTGCTGCGCGGCGCTGTCCGAGGACGAGCACCGCGCCGCGCTGGAGACCTTCATCCAGCAGTTCGGCGACGTGCGAAACGGCGCGGACGTGCTCGTCCTGCTCGACCAGCCTGCCTAGCGCAAGCGCTGGGGCGCCGGCAGGGCTAGGCCGCGAACCCGTACAGCGCGGCCGGGTTGGCCGACAGGATGCGCGCGGCCAGCGCGTCGTCACCCAGCCAGGCCATGAACAGGTCCAGCAGGCGCCCCACGTCCGGCGTGCGCTCGCCCATGCGGATGTGCGGCCAGTCGCTCGCCCACACCAGCCGGTGCGGATTGGCCGCGACCAGCGCGTCATGGAAGGCACGCGCGTCGGGATAGTCCGGGAAGGCCGGCGTGCTGCGGCAGACCGACAGCTTGACCCACAGCCGTCCCTGCGCGCCCCCGTCAGCCAGCATCGCCAGAAGCGCGCGGAACGCGGGTGCGTCCGGCCCCTGCGCCAGGTCGAAGCGGCCCATGTGGTCGGCCACCACCGGCACGCCGGTGGCCAGCATCGAGGGCAGCACCGCCACCAGCGGCGCGCAGGGTATCCACACCTGCGCGTGCCAGCCGCGTTCCTTCAGCCGCGGCGCAAGCGCCGGGAAGGCCTCCACGCCGACGTTGCCGGCGAACTGCGTGCCGCCGCTTTCGGTGAAACGCGCGGCCCGCACGCCTGCCGCGTGCATCGCGTCCAGTTCACGATCGGTCACGTCGGGCGTGACCACGGCCACGCCGCGCAGCCGGTCCGGGGCGCGCGCCAGCGCGTCCAGCATGGGACGATGGTCGCTGCCGTAGGCCGACGGATGCACCAGCACGCCGCGCGACAGGCCGGCATGATCCAGCATCGCGATCCAGGCCTCGAAGGGCGCGAGCGGCGGGTCGTAGCTGCGCGCCGCCGACAGGGGGAACCGGCCCAGCGGACCGAACACATGCGCGTGGCAGTCGCAGGCGCCGGGTGGCAACGGACGCGACGGACGCGAGGCGCTGCGTGCCGGGACCAGCGCAGGCTGGACCGGCGTCACTACGCAAGCCGCACTAGCGGCGGTAACCTTGTTCACGACGCGCGCCGCGGCAGCGGCGGCAGCCGTTTCACAACGCGCGCCGCGGCAGCGGCGGCGTGATGCCCTCGGGCAGCGGCAGTTCATGCGCGTTCAGCGTCAGCGCTACCATGGAGTAATAGCCGATCAGCGCGGTGAGCTCGACCACGCCGGCCACGCCCAGCAGCTCGCGCACGCGGCGGTGCTTGTCCTCGGCGACCACGTGCAGGCGCAGCAGCTCCTCGACGTAGTCGTGCACCGCATCCTCGTCGGCTTCCATGCGCGCCGGGCGACGCCCTTCGCGCACCGCGGCGATCACCGCCTCGGGCAGACCGGCCTTGCGCGCCGGCGGCTCGTGCGCGAACCACTCGAACTGGCTGTCCCAGTGGCGCGCGGTCAGCAGGATCGCCAGTTCCGACAGGCGCGCCGACAGGCTGGTGCGGTAGCGCAGCAGCTCGCCCAGCGCCTGCCAGCGGTCGGCGAGCTCGGCGTTGTGGATCGCGGCGCGCAGCGGACCGACGATGGCGCCGCGCGGGCCCTGGACAACCTTGTCGTACACGGCGCGCTGGTTGGCATCGAGTTCGTCACGACCGGGGAGCGGGATTCTGGCCATTTTTAACCTATGTGGCTGATTTAATTGAATAATTCAGACTGCGGTTTTCAGACAGCGCCCGCCGCCCGCAGGGCAGCGATGCGCCCGGCGTCGTAGCCCAGCTCGGCCAGCAACTCGTCGGTGTGCTGCCCCAGCAGAGGCGGCGCGCGGTCGAAGGACAGCGGGTTCTCGCGGAATCGCATCGGGCTCACCACCTGCGGCACCGTGCCTGCGCTCGGGTGCGACAGCTCGCGCAGCATGCCGCGGTGCTTCACCTGCGGGTCCTCGAACACTTCCGGGATGCTGTTGATCGGGCCGCAGGGCACGCCCACCGCCTCGAAGGCTGCGACCCAGTGCGCGCGCTTCTCGCGCATCAGCGCGGCGATCACCAGCGGGTCGAGTTCGCCGAGGTGGCGCACGCGCTGCGGGTTGCTCGCGAAGCGCGGGTCGGTCGCCAGCTCGGGCACGCCCAGCGCCTCGCAGAACTTCACGAACTGCCCGTCGTTGCCGACCACGATCACCAGCCGCCCGTCGGCGCAGGGATAGACGTTCTGCGGCTGGATGTTCGGGTGGGCATTGCCGGTGCGCTTCGGCTCCCGGCCGGAGGCAAGGTAGTTCATCGCCTGGTTGGCCAGGAACGCCACCTGCACGTCCAGCATGCCGATGTCGATGAACTCGCCCTGCCCGCCGCCGTTTTCAGGCTGGTCGCGCCGCGCCAGTGCCGCCAGCACCGAGACCGCGGTGTACATGCCGGTCATCAGGTCGACGATGGGCACGCCCACCTTCTGCGGCCCGCCGCCGGGCTTGTCGTCGCGCTCGCCGGTGATGCTCATCAGGCCGCCCATGGCCTGGATCAGGAAGTCGTACGCGGCCTGCGGCGCGCGCGGGCCATCCTGGCCGAAGCCGGTGACCGAGCAGTAGATGAGCTTCGGGTTCACCGCCTTGAGCGCGTCGTAGTCCAGCCCGAACTTCGCCAGCGTGCCGACCTTGTAGTTCTCCAGCAGGATGTCCGACCTCGAAGCCAGGTCGCGTATCAGCTGCCGGCCCTCGGGCTTGTCCAGGCTCACGGTGATGGAGCGCTTGCCGCGGTTCACCGACAGGTAGTAGCCCGCCTCGCGCGTGTCGCGGCCCTCGCGGTCCTTGAGGAAGGGCGGGCCCCAGGCGCGGGTGTCGTCGCCCGCGCCGGGTCGCTCGACCTTGACCACGTCCGCGCCCAGGTCGGCGAGGATCTGCCCAGCCCAGGGCGCGGCCATGATGCGCGACAGGTCGAGCACGCGGATGTGGGAAAGGGGTCCTGCCATGGTCTGTGTCCTCGGGTCTGGATGCCGCTCAGTCGGCGCGTGCGCCGGACGCCTTGACGATCAGCGCCCACTTGGGGATCTCGCTGCGGATCAGTTCGGTGAAGGCCTGCGGCGAGGAGGACATCGGCTCGATGCCCAGCGCGACCAGCGGCACGCGCACCGCGTCGTCGCCGGCGATCTTCTCGAGCTCGGTGCCCAGCCGCGCCACCACCTCGCGCGGCATGCCCGCCGGACCGACGATGCCCAGCCAGTTCGCCACCTCGTAGCCGCGCATCGACGGGTCGCCGCGCGCGATCGGCGGGACGCCTGGCAGCGCCGCGACCGGCTGCGGGCTGGTCACGCCGATGGCGCGCAGCTTGCCGGCCTTCAGCGGCTCGGCGTGCACGGCGATGGAGTCGAAGCTCATGCTGATGCGCCCGGCCAGCAGGTCCACCAGGGCGGGCGCGCTGCCCTTGTAGGGCACGTGGGTGAAGCGCACGCCGGCCATGGCGGCGAACAGTTCTCCCGCAAGGTGGCTGGAGCTGCCGCTGCCGGCTGAACCGTAGGTGAGCTCGCCCGGACGCGAGCGCGCATGCACGATCAGCGAGGCGACGCTGGTCGCGGGCACCGAGGGATGCACCACCAGCACGCGCGGCGTCGCATGCGTGAGGCTGACCGCGGTGAAATCGCGCAGCGGGTCGTAGCGCAGCTTGGCGTAGAGCGCCGGGTTGATCGCATGCGTGCCCATGGTCGCCAGCAGCAGCGAATAGCCGTCGGGCGCGGCCTGCGCCACCGCCTCCACCGCGATCGCGCCCCCCGCCCCGCCACGGTTCTCCAGTACCACCGGCTGCCCCAGGCGCTGCGCCAGGTTGGTGGACAACGAGCGTCCCATCAGGTCGGCCGCGCCACCCGTGGGGAAGGGCACGACCAGGCGCAATGGCTTGTCCGGCCAGGCGGCGAGCGCGGCCTGCGGAAAGGACATCGCTGACGCGAGAGCGGCGAGCAGGGATGCGGAACGGCAACTCAGGCGCACGGGACCTCCTCCCTTGGGCAGCGGCCAGTATAGGTCGGGCAACCCGCCTGCCCAGCCCCGATCCCGCAAAGCAGCCATGCCACGGCGGGCATGGCCCGGCAAGGTGTCCCCGGTGCGGCGTCCCCGGTGCGGCGTCCCCTGTGCGGCGTCCCCGGTGCGGCTTCCCGGGTTCAGCGTCCGAGGTTCAGCGTCCGTGGCGCAAGGTGCCGGCGCGCACCATGCCGGCGACGATCTCGCTCGACAGCCTTGCCACTTCACGCGCCGCCTGCGACATCGGGCGGCGCGTGGTGGTGCACAGCGTGATGATGCGGTCGATGGCGGGAGTGACGATGCGCGCCGCCTGCAGCCGGCCATCACGCACATCGCGCGACACCGCGTGGCCCGCGAGGATGGTCCATCCGCCGCCCCCGGCGACGACGTCCTTCTGGATGGGCAGCGAGTCGGCCTCGAGCACGACGGAGAGCTCGACCCGCTTTCGCCGGGCACACTGGTCCAGCGCCACGCGCAGGCCGTTCGGCGCGCCGGGCAGGATCAGCGGCAGGTGGTGCAGGCGCGCGAAGGGCACGGTCGCCCCGCGCGTGAGCGCGTCGCCCACCGGACCCACCAGGTAGGTGTCCACCTTGGACAGCCCCTGCTCGTGGCGCGGCACGCTGCGCCCGTAGCGGAACAGCAGCGCGATGTCGACGCGCCCGGACGACACCCATTCGTCCAGCTGCCCGCTGGAGCCCTCCAGCACGCGCAGCCGGATGCCGGGATGCCGCTCGCGCACCGCGGCAAACAGCAGGTTGACCAGCGGGTGCGAGAGCGAAGGCAGCGTGCCGATGGACACGGTGCCCACCGCCGCGCCGGGACTGGCGCGCATCTCCAGCGTCAGGCGCTCGGCGTCGGCCAGCAGCGTGGTCACCGCCGGCAGCACGCGCCGGCCGAGGTCGGTCAGGGTGACGCCGCGCCCGGTGCGGTGGAACAGCCGCCCGCCGCAATCACGCTCCAGCGCGGCGATGCGCCGGCTGACCGCCGACTGCAACGTGTCCATGGCCACTGCGGCGCGCGTCAGGCTGCCCAGTTCGGCCACCTTGGCGAACAGCAGCAGGCGGGACAGGTCCAGGCTCGCAACCTGGCGGGCGGGGGAAGTGGAATCTGCCATGCCGGCGCGAGCATAGCTGGTTTCATTTCCCTGCGGCGGGGGGCATGGCCTGCATGGGATAGACTGGCCGCAGCGCAGGAGTGCAGGCGCGCGCACGAATGCGGGCGCATTTGGGAGACAAGCATGGGCGGCATCCTGGTACAAACCAGCGGCAAGGTGGTCACGGTCACGCTCGACTGCCCGCCAGTGAACGCGCTGACCGTCGCGCACTACCGCGAACTCACCACCATCTTCGATTCGCTCGGCCGTGGCGACGATCCCGGCAGCGACGTGAATTGCGCCATCCTGGCCGCGCGCGGCGAAAAGGCGTTCTGCGCCGGCCTGGACCTGAATGAATTCCTCACCTGGCCCGCCGACCAGGACCATGTGCGCGCCCTGGCCGCGCGCGAGCTGTTCCGCGCCGTGCGCCAGTGCGCCATCCCGACCATCGCCGCGGTCAACGGCGCGGCGCTGGGCACCGGCTGCGTGCTGTCGGCCTGCTGCGACATCCGCATCGCCAGCGACCAGGCCAGGTTCGGCCTGCCCGAGATCAACGTCGGCCGCTGCGGCGGCGGCGCGCACGTCGGCCGGCTGGTGCCGCCCGGCCTGCTGCGCCTGATGTACTTCACCGGCGAGCCGATCAGCGCCGCCGAGGCGCACCGCAGCGGCTTCGTCGAGCGCCTGGTCGCGCCGGAGGCGCTGATGGACACCGCCGTGGCGCTGGCCGGCAAGATCGCCGCCAAGAGCCCGCTGGGCCTGCGCATGGCCAAGCAGGCGCTCAATGGCGCCGAGTTCCTGCCGGTGGAGGAAGGCTATGCGCTGGAGCAGACCTTCAGCACCAAATTGCTTGGCACCGAGGACGCGCGCGAGGCGACGCGCGCCGTGCTCGAGAAGCGCAAGCCCGCGTTCAAGGGGCGCTGATGGCCACGGTGGAGCATTACGACGTCGCCTGCCCGCGCGCCCGGATCGCGGTCATGGCCGAGGGCAGCGGCCCGCTGGTGGTGATGCTGCCCTCGCTGGGCCGCGACAGCGATGACTTCGGCGAGGTGGCCGCGGGCGTCGCAGCCGCCGGGTACCGCGTGCTGCGCCCCGCACCGCGCGGCCTGCGCGGCAGCACCGGCGCGATGAACGGCATCACGCTGCACGACCTGGCCGAGGACGTGGCGGCGGTGATCGAGCATGCGGGCGGGGGCCCGGCGGTGATCGCGGGCCATGCCTTCGGCAACTGGGTCGCGCGCTGCACGGCGGCGGATTTTCCCGACCGGGTGCGCGCCGTGATCCTGATGGCCGCGGGCCAGAAGGGCATGACCACGCCGCCGATCCGCGAGGCAATCACCACCAGCTTCACCACCAGCCTGCCGCGCGAACAGCGGCTGGCGGCGCTGGCGTTCGCGTTCTTTGCGCCGGGCAATGACCCCTCGGTGTGGCTGGACGGCTGGTCCAAGGAGGTCGCGCTGGCACAGCGCGGTGCGACCGCGGCCACGCCGCTGGAGGACTACTGGCCGGGCGGCAAGGTGCCGATCCTGGACCTGCAGGCCGAATGCGACGTGCTTGCGCCGCGCGCCGGCATGAACAAGCTGGTCGAGGAACTGGGCGACCGGGTGAGCATCGCGGTGGTGCCAAACGCGGGCCACGCGCTGATTCCTGAGCAACCTGCTCTGGTGGTCAAGGAAGTGCTGAAGTACCTGAAGGTGCAGGGACATTGAAGGACACCCAGGGACACTGACCAAGGCAAAGAAGAGCCGACCGCACCGCGCGGCACGGCCGGCCCGGCAAGAAGGAGGAGGCAGCAGATGAAGGTTTCGAAATTCCCGCAAGGGACCGCCCTGGCCCTGGTGATGGGCATGGCCGCGTTGACCGTGCCGGCCATCGCGCCCGCCCAGCAGGCAGGCGCCTATCCGACCAAGTCGATCCGCATGATGGTGCCCTTCCCGCCCGGCGGTCCGTCCGACGCGCACGGCCGCCCGATCGCCGCCCGCATGGCGCAGATCCTCGGCCAGCCGGTGGTCATCGAGAACCGCGGCGGGGCCGGCGGCGTGGTGGGCTCGGACGTGGTGGCCAAGGCGCCCGCCGACGGCTACACCCTGCTCTTCACCGTCGCGGGCGCGCTCGCGGTCGCACCCAGCCTGACCAAGCTGCCCTATGACCCGTACACCGACCTCACGCCGGTGGCGCATGCGCTCACCGTGCCGGAGGTGATCGTGATGAACCCCAAGCTGGGCCTGAAAACCCTGCCCGAGCTGATCACCTACGCGCGCGCCAATCCCGGCAAGCTGTCCTTCGGCTCGGCCGGCAACGCGTCCATGCCGCACCTCGCGGGCGAACTGCTCAAGCGCGAGGCGAACGTCAACATCGTGCACGTGCCCTACCGCGGCTCGGGCCCGGCGGTGGCGGACCTGCTGGCGGGCCACGTGGACCTGATGTTCTCCGACGTGTCGGTGGTGCTGGGCCAGATCCAGTCGGGCAAGCTGGTGCCGCTGGCGGTCGGCAGCCCCAGGCGCGTGGCGGTGCTGCCGGATGTGCCGACCACCACCGAAGCCGGCCACCCGCGCGTCATGATCTACAACTGGAGCGGCCTGCTCGCCCCGGGCGGCACGCCGCGCGACATCATCGCCAGGCTGAATGGCGCGGTGAAGCAGGCGCTCGCCACGCCCGAACTGAACGAACGCTTCACGCGCGAGGGCGCGCAGGTGGTGGCGAGCACGCCGGAGGAGTTCGCCGCGTTCATCCGCGCCGAGGCGGCGAAATGGGGCACGCTGGCCAAGGCCGCCGGCGTGAAATGGGAATGATGGCCGTACCCGTGGCCGTACCGAGGGCCGCAACGAGGGCCGCAAAACAGGAGGAGGGAAACATGGTCAGGAAACACAGGTCTCTGAAAGGCAGGTCCCTGGTGTCGCTCGCTCTGCTGGCCATGCTGCCGGGGCTGGCGCTGCTGCCCGGCCAGGCGCGGGCGCAGGCGTTCCCGAGCAAGTCCGTGCGCATGCTGATCCCGTTCCCGCCCGGCGGTCCGGCCGATATCATCGGCCGCGCGCTGGCCAACCGCATGGGGCCGCTGCTGGGCCAGCAGGTGGTGGTGGAGAACCGCGCCGGTGCCGGCGGCATGATCGCGGCCGAGGCCGTGGTCAAGGCCGGCCCCGACGGCTACACCATCATGACCGCGTCGGCCGGCGCGCTGGTGATCGCGCAGGGCATCACCCAGGTGCCCTATGACACCTTCCGCGACCTCGCGCCCATCACCCAGGCGGTGTCGGTGCCTGAAGTCCTGGTGGCGATCCCGCGCCTGGGCGTGTCCAGCATGGCCCAGCTCATCGCTTATGCCAAGGCCAATCCCGGCAAGGTGAGCTTCGCCTCCTCGGGCAACGCCGGCATCCCGCACCTGGCGGGCGAGCTGCTCAAGCGCGAGGCGGGCATCGACATCGTGCACATCCCCTACAAGGGCGCCGCCCCCGCGGTCACCGACCTGCTGGGCGGCCAGGTGCACATCATGTTCGCCGACATCCCGGTGCTGCTGCCGCAGATACAGGCCGGCAAGCTGGTGCCGATCGCGCTGGGCAGCGAGCAGCGCGCGCCCACGCTGCCGAACGTGCCGACCACGGCCGAGAGCGGCCTGCCGAACGTGCTGGCGAACAACTGGTACGGCGTGCTCACCACCGGCGGCACGCCGCGCGACGTGGTCATGCGCCTGAACCAGTCCGCCGTCGGCGCGCTCAAGTCGCCGGAGCTCGGCGAGCTCTTCGCCAAGCAGGGCGCGCGCGTGGTCGCGGGCAGCCCGGAGGAGTTCACCGCCTTCCTGCGCGCCGAGACCGCGAAGTGGGCGACGCTGGCGAAGAACGTCGGCGCGAAGTGGGACTGAACTGCGGGGATTGAGCTGCGGGCACTGACGGTACGCAAGCAGCAGGAGCATTGAGGAACATGGTCACGCCGGGCGCATTGTCGGGGATCAGGGTGCTGGACCTGTCGCGGGTGTTCTCCGGGCCCTGGGCCGGGCAGATGCTCGCGGACTTCGGCGCCGACGTGATCAAGGTCGAGCGCCCGGTCAAGGGCGACGAGACCCGCGTGCAGGGCTTCCGCCTGCGCGATGCCGACGGGAACGCGAGCGGCGAGACCTCGTCCTTCATTTCCATGAACCGTGGCAAGCGCTCGGTGACGCTCGACATCGCCGCGCCCGAGGGCCAGGCGCTGGCGCGCCGGCTGGCCGCGCGGTGCGACGTGGTGCTGGAGAACTTCAAGGCCGGTGACCTGGCGCGCTACGGGCTGGACTGGGCCACGCTCTCCAAGGACCACCCGCGGCTGGTGTACTGCTCCATCTCCGGCTTCGGCCAGACCGGGCCCTACAGCCACCAGCCCGGCTACGACCCGATCTTCCAGGGCATGAGCGGCCTGATGAGCATCACCGGCATCGCCGACGGCGAACCCGGCGCAGGACCGATGAAGGTCGGCTACGCGGTGTCGGACATCACCACCGGCTTCTATGCGGTGATCGCGATCCTGGCCGCGCTGCGCCACCGGGACGCGATGGCCTCGCGCGGCGAGGACGGCGGGCAGCACATCGACCTGGCCATGCTGGACGCGCAGATCGCCGCGATGTCGCCCTCGGCGATGAACTACCTGGTGTCCGGAAACCTGCAGCCGCGCATGGGCACCGGCTCCATGATCACCTGCCCCTACCAGGCCTTCGAGTGCGCCGACGGCCACATCATGATCGCGGTGGGCAACGACGTGCAGTTCCGCAACTACTGCAACGCGCTGGAACTGCCGGCGCTGCCGGACGACGCGCGCTTCGCCACCACGCCGCAGCGCGCGCGCAACCAAAAGGCGCTGGTGCCGCTGCTGGCCGAAGCGATGAAGCGGCGCGGCGTGTCGGAATGGCGCGCCATGCTGGACAAGGTGAACGTGCCCTGCGGCCCGATCTACGACTTCCAGCAGGCCTTCGACGATCCCCAGGTGCGCCACCGCGAGGTGCTGCGCAGCATGCCGTTCTCGGGCCCGGCCGAGATCCCGATGATCGCCAACCCGATCCGCTTCTCGGCGACGCCGGTGCGCTACGACCGACCGCCGCCGCTGCTGGGCGAGCACACACGCGAGGTGTTCGGTGAACTGCTCGGCCTGGGCGATGCGGAGGTCGACGCGCTCGCCGGCAGGAAGATCGTCTAGATGCCGGACAGCATGCAAGACGCCTCCGCGCTGGAGGCCTTCCGCGACAGCGCCCGCGACCTGCTCGCGGCGATCAACCCGCCGGAGCGGGCGCGCCGCGTGGCCGTCGCCGCGCCGGGCTTCGAACGCGCGGCATGGATGCAACTGGCCGAAGCCGGATGGCCTGCGATCCTCGTTGCCGAAGCCGATGGCGGCCTGGGGCTGGGCCTGGCCGAACTCACGGCCGTCACCGAGCAGGCGGGTTACCACCTGCTGGCCGAACCCTTCGTGGCCGCCGGCGTGCAGGCCGTCGCGGCGCTCGCGGCACTGCCTGGCGGCGAGCACCGCAACACGCTGCTGGCAAGGGCGCTGGGAGGCGAACTCATCGCCGGGCTCGCCTGGCAGGCCCGCGACGGGCAGTTGGAACCGGGCGAAGCCTGCGCGATGCGCGCGTCCCGGCATGGGGAGGGCCACGTGCTCGACGGCGTGGCCTGCCACGTGCTCCCGGCGGAAGGCGCCGACGGCTGGCTGGCGTTCGCCACGGGCGAGGAAGGGCCGGGCCTGTACTGGGTGCAGGCCGGCGCAGAGGGGGTGTCACTCACGCCCGAGCCCCGCGCCGACGGCAGTCCCATGGGCATGCTGTCGCTGCACGGCGCAAGCGCGTTCCTGCTCGGTGCCGGAGCACCTGCAACCGACGCGTTGGCGCGCGCCAACGAGATCGCCCGCATCGCGCAATCGGCGGAACTGCTGGGCGTCGCCCGCCGCATGCTGCAGACCACGCTCGCCTACATGGGCACGCGGGTGCAGTTCGGCAAGCCGATAGGCAGCTTCCAGGCCCTGCAGCATGCGATGGTGGATGCGTGGATGCAGGTCGAGCTCGCGGCGGCCTGCCTGGATGACGTCGCCCGGAACACGCCACTGGATGCGCCGCTGACCGTGCTGGCGCGCGGTGCCAGCCGCGCCAAGGCGCGCGCCGCCTCCGCCGCGCTGGGCATGGGACGGCTGGCGATCCAGATGCACGGTGCGATCGCCTACACCGACGAGTACGAGGTCGGCCTGTACTTCAAGCGCGCGCTCGCGCTGTCGGCCTGGCTGGGCAATGCCGAGGCGCTACGGCGCCGCCATGTCGCGCTGGCGGGCATGGATGCGCCGGCACCGGTTCCCGTGTCGCCCGCATCGGCCGGCCCGCGCGAGTTCCCGCAGCAGGCCGACTGGGCGGCGATGCCCGAAGCCGAGTTCCGGACGATGTTCCGCGATTTCTACGCACGCCACTACCCGCAGCACCTGCGCCACATGCCCTGGCGGGTGCGCTGGGCGGAAATACGCGACTGGTACCTGCTGATGTCGCGCCAGGGATGGATCGCGCCGGCCTGGCCGCGCGAATGGGGCGGCATGGAACTGCCGCCAGACAAGCTGCTCGCCTTTATCGAGGAGCAGGAGCACTACGGCGTCGCGCGCCCGCCCGACCAGGGCCTGATCATGCTGGGTCCCATCCTGATGCGCTTCGGCACCGACGCGCAGCGCCGGCGCTTCCTTCCGCGCATCCTCTCCGGCGAGCATGTCTGGTGCCAGGGCTACTCGGAACCAAATGCCGGCTCGGACCTCGCCTCGCTGCGCTGCGAGGCGCTCACCGACGGCGACGGATTCCTGGTCAGCGGCCAGAAGACCTGGACCACGCTGGCGCAGGATGCGACCCACATGTTCATGCTGGTGCGCACCGCCCGCGGCGCGAAGAAGCAGGAAGGCATCAGCTTCCTGCTGGTGGACCTGGCCAGCCCCGGGGTCACGGTGCGGCCGATCAGGAACATCGCCGGCCACGAGGAGTTCTGCGAGGTGTTCTTCGACGCAGTGCGCGTGCCCGGGGACAACCTGGTGGGCGAGATCCACCAGGGATGGAACATCGCCAAGGCGCTGCTCGGCTTCGAGCGCATCTTCGGGGGCAGCCCCAAGCAGTCGCAGTACGCGCTGGCCCAGCTGGACGCGCTGGCGCGCGCCCGCGGCCTGGTGGACGACCCGCTGTTCGTGCAGCGTCGCGGGCGCCTCGCCATGGACGTCGCCGACCTGGCCAGCGCCTACGCCCGCTACGCCGACATGGTCCGGCGCGGCGAACCGCTGCCGGCCAGCGTGTCCTTCCTCAAGGTCTGGGCCACCGAAACGTGCGAGCGCATCGGCCTGCTGCTGATCGAGGCGGCAGCCGAAGGCGGCGGCAGCCTGGCGTCGGTACCCGGCGACGGCGCGCAGGTCCACGTGCTCGCGCCGCTGCTGAACGCCGCTGCGGCCAAGATCTTCAGCGGATCCAACGAGATCCAGCGCAACATCCTCGCCCGGCAGGTGCTGGGCATGCCCGCCTGATTCACCCCTTACCCGTCCCGGAGCCCCGCCATGAAACTGCACTGGTCCCCCCGTTCCCCGTTCGTGCGCAAGGTCATGGTGTTCGCGCACGAAACCGGCCTCGCCCCGAGGATCGAGCTGGTGCGCTCGGTGGTCGCGATGACCAAGCCCAACGCCGCGCTGATGCAGGACAACCCGCTGTCCAAGATCCCCACCCTGGTCACCGCTGACGGAACGATCCTGTACGACTCGGACGTGATCTGCGAGTACCTGGACACGCTGCACGCAGGCGCGAAGTTCTTCCCGGCGGCCGGGCCGGCGCGCTGGCAGGCGCTGCGCTGGCGCGCGCTGGGCACCGGGCTGCTGGACGCGCTGGTGCTGTGGCGCAACGAGCGCGACAAGCCCGAGGCGCGCCAGACGCCGGAGCTGCTGGCCGCATTCCAGACCAAGCTCGTCGCCGTGCTCACCCACCTGGACGGCGAGGCCGCCCGGCTCAGCGCCGCGCCGATGAACATCGGGCATGTCGCCATCGGCAGCGCACTGGGTTACCTCGACTACCGCTTCGCGGACTCCGGATGGCGCGACGGGCATGCGCCGATTGCCGCCTGGTTCGAACCGGTGTCGAAACGGCCGTCCTTCGTGCTGACCACGCCGGGTGACGGCTGACGGGAAATCCCCGCCGGCAATGAAAAAGGGGCGCCGAAGCGCCCCTTTTCTTCCGCCAAGCGGCCCTTACAGCGCGGGCATCTTGCAGCTAGCGGCGAACGGATCCTTGAAGTCGCTGGCGACCTTGGTGAAGATCTTGTTCGTGATCCGGTTCTTGTCGTCCTTCACCACCACGCGCAGGTACAGGTCGTGTATCGGCATGTTGTTGGTGTTGAACTTGAACTTGCCGCGGATGGACTTGAAGTTGGCCGCGCTGATCGCCTTGCGGAATGCCGCCTTGTCCTCGATCTTGCCCTTGACGTCGCGCACGGCGGCGTCCATCAGCGCGATCGTGTCCCAGCCCTGCGCCGCGAACATGGTCGGGATGCGCTTGTACTCCTTCTCGAACTCGGCCACGAAGCGCTTGTTCTCGGGATTGTCCAGGTCGTGCGCCCAGTGGCTGGTGTTGAACGTGCCCAGCAGCGCCTCGCCCACCGCCTTGATGGTGTCCTCGTCGGCGGAGTAGCCCGGCACCACCAGCTGGATGTCCTTGGACAGGCCGGAGGCGACGAACTGC
Source organism: uncultured Pseudomonadota bacterium (assembly GCA_903909415.1). Next base: position 13,940 of record CAIVVS010000225.1, read on the forward strand.
TTGATGAAGTTGATCCCCATGCCGCCCGGCATGAAGATGAACACGGCTTCCGGCTTGGCGGCGCGCAGCGCGGCGAGCTCGGCCGAGAAGTCCAGCTGGCCCATCTTGGTGTAGACCTCGTCGGCGATCTTGCCCTTGTAGTAGCGCTTGAAGCCGGCGATGTTCTCGCGCCCACCCGGGTAGTTCGGCGCGAGCAGGTACACGCTCTTGAAGCCGCGGTCGTTCACCCAGCGCCCGGAGGCGCCCGGCACGTCCTCGCTCTGCCAGGCCACGCCGTAGAAGTAGGGATTGCACTTGTCGCCGGACCAGTCGTTCGGGCCCGCGTTGTTCGACAGGTAGAAGGTCTTGTTCTGGAACACCGACGGACCGACCGCGTACAGCACGTTCGAGAAGATGATGCCGGTCATGATGTCCACGCGGTCGCGCTTGAGCATGCGGTCCACCGCCTGCTTGGCGACGTCCGGGTTCACCTGGTCGTCGGCGACCACCATCTCGGCGGGCAGGCCGCCGATCTTGCTGCCGTTCAGCTTCAGGTAGAGCTGCATGGCATCGCGCGCGTCCACGCCGAGCGCCGCGCCGGGCCCGGACAAGGTGCTGACGAATCCGATCTTGATGCGGTCCGCGGCAAGTGCCGGGGCCGCAAGCAGCGAAGCCGCCAGCGCGGTGGCGGCGGACAAGCGTGTGAAGGTGCGCAACATGGGGCTCTCCTGTGTCACGACCGGCGGTCGCGGAAAATGGGGTAAGCGGGCAGCAAGTCTACCTGTTCGACCTGCGATTTCAAGCACTTATGCCGCACTGCGGGAGCGCGCCCGGGCCGGCGTACGGGCCGGCTTGGTGCGCGCTTTGCGCGAGGCCGGCGTGCGGCGCGCCCCCGATCGGGATGCGGACTTCGCTGCGGGGCGCGCTGGAGGACGCGTCGCAGGGCGCGCCGCGGCCGTCCCGCCCAGCAGCATGGCCGCCACCGCCTCGATGGTTGCCTCGTCGGCCGCGCCCCGCGGGTTGATGTGGGTGTGGATCGCGTAGCCGTCCAGCGCCATCACCAGCAGGTGCCCCAGGCGCGCGCGCCCGAGCTCGGCCCGGCGCGGGGCCGGCAGTGCGTCGCGCACCATGCCGGCAATGCGCTCCTCCATCCAGCGCAGCAGCGTCGGCTCGTAGCCGTCGGTACCGGTCGCCATGGACAAGGCCTGCATGATGTTGTTCACGAAGGCGTTCTCCTCGGCCGGGATCTCGCGCCACAGGGTGCGCAGCAGCATGCGCAGGCGCGCCAGCGGGTCGTCGATGCGCTTGAGCTTCTGTTCCAGCAGCGACAGGCGGGCACGCATCCACGGGTCGTAGATGGCGTAGAGGATGTCCAGCTTCGAGCCGAAGTAGACATACAGGTTGGCCGTGGACACGCCGGCGCCCTGGGCGATCTGCGTGAGCGTGGTCGCCTCGTAGCTCTGCCGGGAATACAGCCGGTACGCGGAAGCCAGTATGGCCTCGCGTACTTCGGGTTTCTTGACCTGGGCCATCTCGCCTCGACGCGGTACGCAAGCCGGCAGTGTACCGGCGACGCGCGGCGCCGGACGCTTACTCCGCCTTGACTCCCAGCTGCTTCACCAGCCGCTCCCATCGGGCCGCCTCGCGCGGCAGCCGCTCGGCGAACTGTGCGGGCGAGGAGCCGACCGGCGTCAGGCCGATGTCCTGGTACTTCTTCTGCGCATCGGATTCGACCAGCGCGGCACGGACCTCCGCCGACATGCGCTCGAGGATCGCGGGATCCGTGGCGCGCGGCGCGACCATGCCCCACCAGTTACCGGGCAGGTCCAGGTCGCGGAAGCCGGCCTCGGCGAAGGTAGGCACTGCCGGCAAACCGGCCAGGCGAGAGCCCGACGCCACAGCCAGCGCCCTGACCTGGCCGGCCCGTATCTGGCCGGCCAGCGTTGCCTGGCCGATGAACATGAACTGGATGTCATTGGCGAGCAGCGCGGTGGTGGCCGGCGACCCGCCCTTGAACGGCACGTGCACCGCGCGAATGCCCAACAATTGCGCCAGCAACTCGGCGCCCAGGTGCGGAATGGTCCCGGCCGAAGGTGACCCGTAGTTGAGCTTTCCGGGGTTGGCGCGCGCGTAGTCGACGAACTCACGCAGGTTCGCGGCGGGAACCGAGGGATGCACGCTGAGCACCAGCGGCACCTCGGCCACCAGCGATACCGGCGCGAGGTCACGCAGCGGATCGAACCCCATGTTCGGATACATGTACTGGTTGATGACCAGGTTGTTGGTGGCAACCATGAGCATCGAATACCCGTCAGGCGGCGCAGACACCGTCGCCTGCGCGCCGATGTTGCCGCCCGCCCCCGGACGGTGCTCAATCACCAGCCGCTGTCCCAGGCGCTGCTCTACCGTCGCCTGGATGATGCGCGGCACCGCGTCGGCCAGGCTGCCCGGCGCGTACGGGATGACGACGCGGATCGCCCGGGCGGGCCAGGCCTGGGCCAGGCAGGATCCTGCCGCCAATGCGAGCAGCGTGGCGGCAAGCCATCGTGCCGGCAGGGTTCGCCTTGGAAACATGGGCACCTCCCTCAGAACTTCGGAAAGACCTGCTTGTCGGCCAGCCAGCGCGACATCTGCATGCGCTCCGCGCGCGGCGCCTTGCGGAACTCGTCGTGGTGCTCCTTGTTTGGCCACACGTGCGAGCTGGTCACCGCCATCCGCGTCACGATCTGCTCCTTGGTGACGTTGAACACCATGAAGTCCTTGGCGAGTGCCAGCGGTCCGCTGTAGTGCTTGCGGATGTCGGACTCCATCTCCGGCGCGGTGTCGAAGTCGTTGAAGAAGTGGAAGGCCACGGCCAGGCGCGGCTTGCACAGCTCCAGCACCTTGCCGGCCTCGGCCGGGTCGGAGTGCGCGATCGTGCCTATGCCCTTGGCGGTGCGCTCGTCATAGCCGGAGCGCTCCATCAGCTGCTTCACGTTGTTGAAGGTCTCGTGGATCAGGAGGTCGACGTCCTTGGCGTTCTCCACCATGAAGTAGGACGGCGTGGTGTCACCGGAATAGACGAAGGACAGGCCGTTCCAGTCCAGCCGCAGGCTGACCGGGCCGTCATAGATGTGCACCGCGGGGAAGCTGGTGATCTTGACGCCGTTGCGGTCGTAGACCACGTGCACCTTCGAGTAGTCGAATTCGTGCACGTTGACGTCGGCGCCACTGGCGGGCAGGAAACCCACGCGGGTGTCCGTGTCCCAGGCGTAGGACTCGCGCTGCTTTCTCACGAAGTGCGCGAAACCGTACTTTTCCACCGGGCCGGAGGGACCGTACATCTCCAGCGGCCTGGTGCGCCCGCCCGCCCAGCTGCCGATCCAGATCTGGGCGAAATCCCCGACGTGGTCGGTGTGCAGGTGGGTGGTGAAGTAGGCCGTCATGTCCTGGTAGGGGATCTCCAGCGCGCCGAAGTTCTTCTGCGTGCCGAAGCCGTAGTCGAACATGAAGCGGTCGCCGTTGCCCAGCTCGATCAGCCAGCCGGCATTGGACTGCGAGGGCCGCAGGAAAGGGCGGCCGGTGCCCAGCGCGATGATGCGCATCTCGTCGGGAGCCAGTGGCTCGGTGTTCGGGAAGTAGTGCTCGCGGTACTGGATCATGGCGTCCTCCTTGAAGGGAGGAGGCTACCTTGGCCCACCATGCTGGAATAGTGCATTTTCTCTATAGATTGATACCATTCCCGGGATGGAACGATCGAGCCGCCCACCTGCCCCCCGCGACGTCCGTCCGGACTGGTTCGTGCGCTCGCGCCTCAAACTGAGGCAGTTGCTGCTGCTGCTGCGGCTGGGTGAGACCCGTAACCTGGGACGGGCGGCGGCGGAACTATCCATGACCCAGCCGGCGGCCACCCGCCTGCTGCGCGACCTGGAGGCGGCCTTCGGCGCGGAACTGTTCCAGCGCTCGCGCCGCGGGATGGCCCCGACGGCGCAAGGCGAAGCGCTGCTGCGCCATGCGCGCATCCTGGTGAACGGCCTGGACCGCGCGCGCGAGGAACTGGAGGACATCGGCGGCGGCATCGCCGGGCGGCTGCGCATAGGCACCCTGATCTCGACTGCCCCCGTGCTGTTGCCGCGCGCAATCGCGCGCATGAAGGCCCGCGCGCCCGGGCTGCGGATCAGCGTGCAGGAAGGCACCAACGACCTGCTCGTGGCGGCGCTGGCGCGCGGCGAGCTCGACCTGATGCTGGGCCGGGTGCTGCCGGAGCCCGAGGGTGCCGGCCTCGCCTACACGGTCCTCTACGAAGAGCCCTTCGTGGTCGTCTCCAGCCGCACCCACGCGCTGGCCGGCCGCAGGCGCATCGCCCTCGCCGCGCTGGTGGACGAGCCGTGGATACTGCCGCCCCCGGGTACCGCGGTGCGGCAGGAGATGGACGCGCGCTTCGCACGCGAGGCGGGCCGCCAACCGGGCAACGTGGTGGAGTCGGTGTCGCTGCTCACCAACCAGACCCTGCTGGAGGAAAGCGGGATGCTGGGCCTCCTGCCGGAGGCCGCCGCCCGGCACTACGCGCGCAACGGCCTGCTGAAGGTGCTGCCGGTGGAGCTGGACCGCCTGGTCGGGCCGGTGGCATTGATCACCCGCGCGGCCAGCACGCCCACGCCGGCCGCCGCAGAAGCGATACGCGTGCTCACCGAGGTGGCGGCAACCCTGCAGCCCCGTTGAAGCGTTCACGTGCCAATGCCGAATGACGTTCGGTATTGACAGCCGTCCCGGTACGGCTATGCTTTCCTCCCATCGTCCGGCGCCGTGCCGGGGCACCAACCTAGGAGCCGTTCCATGATGCAGGCAGCCGTCCGCCCGAGCGAACTGAACCCGGCCAAACTCGCGATGCTGTACAAGCGCGAGCTCGAGTTGTGCAAGGTCGCCAAAGGGGAGACCATTGCCGTCGTGTCCGACCTGGGCACGCGCCGCGAGTACATCCAGGCCACGTTCGCCGCCGCCGACGAACTGGGGGCTGACGCCTACGAGCTGTGCGTGAACTCCATCCCCGGCTGGACCAAGGTGGGCGTGCCCACCATCGGCCAGTGCAAGGGGACGCTGGAGGCGCTGTCGCACGCCGACCTGATCGTGATCTTCCACGTGCCGCTGTTCGCGCGCTGGCTGAAGACCGTCATGGACAAGGGCGTGCGCGTGCTGATGATCATCGACGCGCCCGACGACCTGGAGCAGCTGATGTCCCCGCCCGGGCTGAAGGAGGCGATGAAGTACGCCGACGGCGTCTACGCGAAGACGAAGAAGGTGCAGGTCGTGTCCGACGCCGGCACCGACCTCACCTGGCAGTGCGGCGAGTACCCGGTGATGACGCAATGGGGCTATGCCGACGAGCCCGGCCACTTCGACCACTGGGGTGGCGGCCACATCCACACCTTCCCCAACGAGGGCAGCGCCACCGGCACGGTCATCATCCAGCCGGGCGACATCATCATCCTGCCCTACTGCCGCTACGTCACCGACCCGGTCAAGGTCGAGGTGCGCGAGGGCCGCATCACGAAGATCGACGGCGGCCTGGACGCCAAGCTGATGCGCGACTGGCTGGAGGACGGCAAGGAGAACGCCGCCGACACCGACCCGTACGCGATCTCGCACCTGGGCTGGGGCATGAACCCTCAGGCGCGCTGGTACTGGATGGGCCTGAACGGCGCGGAGTCCGAGCGCAACCGCGCCGCGGCGCGCGTGTTCCCCGGCAACTTCCTGTTTTCCACCGGTCCCAACACCCAGGGCGGCGGCAAGCGCACCACGCGCGGCCACTACGACGTGCCGATGCGCGACTGCACCATGATGCTGGACGGCAGGACCATCATCGAGCGCGGCAAGCTGGTCGACCCGAAGATGGTGGTGGAGCGCGTGCGCCGCTGACGCCGGCGCACGCGGGCAAGTCCGCGCGGACGGGCAACGCAGGGCAGCAGGGCTAGCCGGCGAGCCCTAGGTAGGTCTGCTCGATGCGCGGGTTGGCGGCCAGTTCGGCGGCCGGCCCCTCGAGCACCACCTCGCCGGTTTCCAGCACGTAGCCGTAGTCCGCCACCTGCAGCGCGGCACGCGCGTTCTGCTCCACCAGCAGCACGGTGACGCCCTCGCGCCGCAGCTCGGCGACGATGTGGAAGATCTCGCGCACCACCAGCGGCGCCAGCCCGAGGCTGGGCTCGTCCAGCATCAGCACCTTCGGCCGGGTCATCAGCGCGCGGCCCAGCGCCAGCATCTGGCGCTCGCCGCCCGAGAGCGTCGCGGCCAGCTGCGCGCGGCGCTCGGCCAGGCGCGGGAAGCGCGCGTAGACCGCGTCCAGGTCGCGCGCCACCGCCACGCGGTCGCGCCGGCGCGTCCAGGCGCCCAGCAGCAGGTTGTCCGCGACCGGCATGTCGCCGAACAACTCGCGCCGCTCGGGCACCAGCGCGAGGCCGCGCGCCACACGCGCCTCTGCCTCCAGCCCGCCCACGTCCTCGCCGAAGCAGGCGAGCGACCCCTTCATCGGCTGCATGCCCATCAGCGCCAGCAGCAGCGTGGTCTTGCCCGCGCCGTTCGGCCCGATGACGGTGACGATGGTGCCGGGCTTCGCGGACAGGCTCACGCCATGCAGCGCCTCGACACGGCCATAGGACACGCTGACCGCGCGCGCATCCAGCGCCAGCGGGTTGGTTGCGGGCGCGCTCATTGCACCCCCCCGCTCATTGCACACCCCCCAGGTAGGCCTCGATCACCTGCGGGTTGGCGCGTACCTCGGCCGGCAGGCCCTCGGCAATCTTCTCGCCGAAATCCATCACCACCAGCCGGTCCACCAGCCCCATCACGAACTCCATGTCGTGCTCCACCAGCAGGATGGACAGGCCCTCGTCCCGCAGGCCGCGCAGCAGGGACGCCAGCGCCTGCTTCTCCTGGTAGCGCAGGCCCGCCGCGGGCTCGTCGAGCAGCAGCAGCAGCGGGTCGGCGGCGAGCGCGCGCGCCACTTCCAGCAGGCGCTGCTGGCCCAGCGCGAGGCTGCCGGCCGGGGTCTGCAGGTGGGCGCCCAGCCCGACCCGCTCCAGTTGTCGCCGCGCATCGGCCAGCAGCATGGCTTCCTCGTCGCGGTCCATGCGCAGCGCCGCGCGGACCATGCCGCCGTGGCTGCGCAGGTGCGCGCCGAGCGCGACATTCTCCACCGCGGTCATCGCCGGGCGCAGGTGCACGTGCTGGAAGCTGCGCGCCATCCCCAGGCGCACGATGCTGCGCGAGGCGAGCCCGTCGATGCGCTCGCCGCGGAAGCGCAACTCGCCACCGCTGGAGGGCAGCACGCCGGTGAGCAGGTTGAACATGGTGCTCTTGCCCGCGCCGTTCGGGCCGATCAGGCCGAGGATTTCGCCGGCGTGGAGCTCAAAGGACACGTCGTTGACCGCCACCAGGCCGCCGAATTGCTTGCGCGCCGCGCGCACCTCCAGCATGGCCTCGCCGCGCGCCGGCTGCGGCCGGCGCGGCAACGCCGGCGCGGACTCCGGCAGCTTCACGGTGCGGGGCTTCATCCAGCGCCGCGCGACCAGCGGCACGAGGCCCTGGCGCGCGAAGATGAACAGCACCACCATCAGCACGCCGAACACGATGATCTCGAACTGCCCGCTGCGGCCGATCAGCTTGGGCAGCCATTCCTGCAGCCAGTGCTTGAGCAGGGTGAGCAGGCCGGCGCCGACGATGCCCCCCCAGATGCTGGAGGCGCCGCCTGCCACCGCCATGAACAGGTACTCGATGCTGGCGTTGATACCGAACGGCGTCGGATTGACGAAGCGGAGGAAATGCGCGTACAGCCATCCCGACAGGGCCGCGAGCAACGCCGCGTACAGGAAGATCCACATCTTCACCCGGGCCGTGTCCACGCCGAAGGCCTCGGCCATGATGCCGCTGCGCACGGAGCGGATCGCGCGGCCCGGGCGCGAATCGAGCAGGTTGCGTATGGAGGCCATCGCGGCGAACACCAGGATCCAGATCACGTAGAAGAAGTCGCGCCCCCCGTTCAGCTCCATGCCGGCGATCGACAACCCCGGAAGCCCGGACAGGCCGTTGTAGCCTCCGAAGCCCTCGAGGTTGGCGAACACGAAGAACAGGCTGATGTTCCAGGCAATGGTCCCGAGCGGCAGGTAGTGGCCCGAGAGCCTGAGCGTGATCGCGCCCAGCGCCAACGCCACCAGCGCGGTGATCGCGAGGCCCGCGGGCAGCGTGAGCCAGGGCGACACGCCATGCACCGAACTCAGCCATGCGGTCGTGTAGGCCCCCAGGCCGACGAAGGCCGCCTGGCCGAAGGACGTGACGCCGGCCACGCCGGTGATCAGCACCAGACCCAGGGTCACGATGGCGGCCAGTCCGATGTAGTTGGCCAGCGTGATCCAGAACGAGGGCAGCACCCAGGGTGCGGCCAGCAGCGCCAGCGCAGCCATGCCCAGCATCGGGAGCAGGCGCGGACTCATTCCTCTTCCTCCTCCTCGACGTGGTGGCTGCGCAGGCTGAGCCAGAGCAGCACCGGGATCAGCACCGAGAAGACGATGGTCTCCTTGTAGGCGCTGGACCAGAAGGAACCGAAGGACTCCAGCACCCCCACCACCACCGCGCCCACCACTGCCATCGGGTAGCTGAGCACCGCGCCGAACACCGAAGCGACGAAGCCCTTGAGCCCGATCAGGAAGCCCGAGTCGTAGTAGAGCGTGGTCAGGCCGATGATCAGCACCCCCGACATCGCCCCCATCAGCGCCGCCAGCGTGAAGGCCAGCGTCCCGGCGGTGGCGGGCGCGATGCCGACCAGGCGCGCTCCCAGGCGGTTGATCGCGGTCGCGCGAAGCGCCTTGCCGGTCAGCGTGCGGCCGAAGAACAGCGCCAGCGCGGCCATCGAAGCGCCGGTCGCGCCCAACACCCACATCTGCTGGCCGGTCACGGTGATCGCACCGAGCGCGACGCGCGCGGCGCTGAAGGCCTCCACCCGGTATCCCTCGGCACCGAAGAAGATCAGCCCCAATCCCTGTAGCGCGAAATGCACCGCCACCGCGACGATCAGCAGCACCAGGACCGAGGCATTGGCCAGCGGCTGGAAGGCCAGGCGATAGACCATGGGCCCGAGCGCGGTGACCAGCGCCACCGACGTGAACACCTGCAGCGCTAGCGCCGACTTCTGCGGCGCGACCCAGACCGCCAGCGCGATGCATGCGCCCGGCAGCGCCAGGTACAGGGCCAGGCGCGGCCCCAGGCGCGAGTAGCGCCGGGAGCGGACCGCCGTGACCAGTTCGACCAGCGCGCACGCCAGCCCGCCTATTGCCAGCACCCAGACGATGCCCGGCACGCGGCCGAGCTGGAATGCGGCGAGCGACAACGCGCCGAAGGTCACGAACTCGCCCTGCGGGACGAACAGCACGCGGGTGACGGTGAACACCAGCACGATGGCCAAGGCGATCAGCGCGTAGATCGCCCCATTGACGATGCCGTCCTGGGCGAGGAACAAGGCGATCGTGGCGTCCATGCGTGGGGTCGGTGGCGGGGCTGGGTGGGTTGGGCGGGATGCTGCAACGCGCGGCGATTCACGGCCGCGCGGCGCCGGCGCAGTGTGCCATAGCTTGGCGCCGCGGGAACGGCGCGGATGCCGGCGCGGCGGTTGCCGCGCCGGGGGCGCTCTGCTAGCCTGTCCCGCTCTTGAAAGCAGACCGAGGAGGAACACCATGAATTCCGCAGTCATCAAGCTGGCCCGCGCCACCACCACCGGCATGGCCGCCGCGATGTTCGCCGCCGTGTTCGCGTTGTCCGCCCCCGCGCAGGCGCAAACCGTGACCATAGGCGTGTCGGTCAACGCCACCGGCCCGAATGCCGCGGTCGGCCTGCCCTACAAGAACCTGATCGAGGCGATGCCAGGAACGCTCGCCGGCGTGCCGGTGAAGTACATCGTCATGGACGACGGCGGCGACCCGGCCGCCGCGGTGAAGAACGCGCGCAAGTTCGTCACCGAGGACAAGGTCGACATGATCCTCGGCTCGACCTCCACGCCCACCGCGACGGCGATGATGGACGTCGCGGTCGAGACGCGCACGGTGATGATCGCCGAGGCCCCGGTGGCGATTCCGCAGGACAAGTTCGCCTGGGTCTTCATGGTGCCGCAGCCGGTGTCCATGATGGTCGAGGCCGTGGTGGAACACATGAAGGCCTCCGGCGTGAAGACGGTGGCCTATATCGGCTACGCCGACGGCTGGGGCGACCTGAACTGGAAGATCCTGTCGGAGCTCGCGCCCAAGGCCGGCATCAGGGTGCTGGTGGGCGAACGTTACGCGCGCGCCGACACCTCGGTGACCGGCCAGGTGCTCAAGATCATGGCGACCAACGCGGACGCGGTGTACATCGGCGCGGCCGGCACGCCCGCCGCGCTGCCGCACCTCACGCTGAACGAGCGCGGGTACAAGGGCCGCGTGTACCACACGCACGGCACCATCAACCCGGATTTCATCCGCGTCGGCGGCAAGGGCGTGGAAGGCGGCATCGCCCCGACCGGCCCGGTGGTGGTCGCCGACCAGTTGCCCGACAGCAACCCGATCAAGAAGGCGGCGCTGGAGTTCGGCCGCATCTATGAATCCAAGCACGGCCCAGGACGCAACCCCTTCGGCGCCTACGCCTACGACGGCCTGAAGCTGTTCGAGGCCGCCATCGCGGTGGCGATGAAACGCGCCAAGCCGGGCACGCCCGAGTTCCGCGCCGCGATGCGCGACGCGATGGAGAACCTGAAGAACGTGGTCGGCGCGCACGGCATCTACAACATGAGCCCCACCGACCACAACGGCCTGGACAACCGCGCCCGCGTGATGGTGCACGTCAAGGACGGCAAGTGGACGCTGCTGCAGTAAGCAGCCGGCGAGGGGACGGACGGCGCGGCGCCTAGAGGCGCCGCGCCCAGTAGTCGAAGGTCGCGTTGACGATCAGTGCGGAGCGCAGGAAATCGCGCGCCTTGCGCGGTTCCTCGCCCGACAGCGGCCTGGCGCCGCCCACCGGCTGCGCCATCAGTTGCAGGCGCGCAGTGCGCTCCATGAAGACGGCGAGGAAGGCCGCCTCCTCCACGGATTTGCCCGCGGCGAGGATGCCATGGTGCGCCAGCAGCAGCGCGTGGCGCGCGCCCAGCGCGCCGGCGATGATCTCGCCCTCGCGGTCGGCGAACGGCACGCCCGGCCATTCCGGCAGGAAGCCGCAGTCCTCGAACAGCGGCGCGGAATCCATGTGCGCCACCACCAGCGGCACCGCCGCCGCCGCGAGCGCCGAGGCATGGGGCGGGTGGGTGTGCACGATGGCATCCAGGTCGGGCCGCGCGCGGTAGACCCAGAGGTGGAAGCGCGTCGCCGGATTGGCGCGTCCGCTGCCCTCCAGGGTGTTGAGGTCCCCGTCGACCAGCACCAGCATGCCGGGCCGCGCTTCGTCCAGGCCCACGCCCAGGGGCAGCGTCCAGTAGGTGTCCGGGGCCGGGCCGCGCGCGCTGACCTGCCCGGCCAGCCCCGACACATGGCCGTCGGCGGCGAGGATGCGCGCGGCGGTGGCAAGCGACTCGCGCACCGGGGGACGCGGACCCGGGGGCACCGCGCCCGCCACCGCGTCATCCAGGCTGCCGGCCATGCCCGCCCCTGCGTTCCGCGAAGCAGCCGCCTGCGTGCTTACTGCACGAACTGGTTGGTGTAGAGCTCGGCCAGCGGCACTTCCCTGGGCACGATGCCCTGCTGGACGTAGAACTTCTGCAGGTCGGCCAGGCGGGCCGGATCCATCGTCCCCAGCACCTGCTGGCCCGGGTAGACCAGCGTGTTGTACAGCCGGAAGGTCTCCTCGACGAAGGCCTCGCGGCCCTTGTGCACCGGCATCGCGGCGATGTAGTCGCGCGTGGCCGCCTTGGGATCGGTCATGACGTCGCGCATGCCGCGCAGCGTCGCCCGCACCAGCTTGCGCACCATCTCGGGACGCTTCTGGATCACCTCGTCCGAGGCGATGATGGCCTGCGACATGCTCTTGGTGTACTCGAACGCCGGCATGACCTTGACCTTGGCGCCGGCCTGCTGCGCCTCGACGATCCACTCCGGCACGGCAGCCATCGCGTCGGCCTTGCGCGAGGCGAACAACTGCCAGGTGCCGAGCGGGCCGGCGGCCTGCGCGTCCACATCCGCCTTGGTCAGGCCGGCACCGGCCAACATGCCCAGCAGGGCGAAGTAGCCGCTGTCGGCATAGGTCATCGCGGTCACGGTCTTGCCCTTGAGGTCCTTGGGGGCGTTGATGCCGCCGCCGTCGTGCGAGACCAGCGACATCATCGAACGCCCGCCCAGCACGGCAACCGACTTCACCGGCACGCCCTGGGCGCGCACGATGATGGGCGTGTCGCCGAAGGCGCCGCCGATGGGCGCGTTGCCCGCGCCGACCTGCTTGGCGACGTCCACGCCGCCGCGGCCGGGCTGGAAGGTGACCTTGAGGCCTTCGGCCGCGTAGTAACCGCGGGCCTGCGCCAGCATCCAGGGCGCGAAGGCGACCTGCGCGGCCGGGGCCGGCAGCAGGAAGGTGACTTCCTCCAGCGCCTGGGCGCGGACGGTGCCGGCCAGCGGCAGGACGGACAGGGCCGCGGCAGTGGCGGCGGCCTTGAGCAGGGTGCGACGGGACATGGACAATCTCCTGGAGCGATGCGGGTATTTGCTGGAATCTGTGGAACCGTTGGAACCATCGGAACCCGCGGTTCCATCGGACCCACCGGGGGCCGCGATGCGCGTGGATCGCGGCAGCCGGCACGGCGGGGCTATCCTGCCCGCCGACTTGCGCCGCAGAGCCTAACGTAGAAGAATAACGAACGCCATTCGTTTGTATAAAGGCACGGCGCCCCCCGCAGCCGCGGGCCGGGCCCGGGGCGCCCCGCCCGAACCCAGCAAGGACCACGCCCATGGGCCCATTCGGCCGAGAGCAACTCGCGATGATGGTGCAGCCCGACCGGGTGCACCGCGCGCTGTATTCCGACCCCGACATCTTCGAGCAGGAGATGCGCGACCTGTTCGGCCGCGCCTGGCTGGTGCTCGGCCACGACAGCCAGGTGAAGGCGCCGGGCGACTACTTCCTCACCGACATGGCGCGCCAGCAGGTGGTCGTGACGCGCGACGCAGGCGGCCAGGTGCGGGTGTTCTTCAACCGCTGCACCCACCGCGGCGCGATGCTGGTGCACGAGCCGCGCGGCAACGTGAAGCAGTTCGTCTGCCCCTACCACGGCTGGGCGTTCGAGACCGACGGCGCGCTGCGCTGGGTGCCCATCCCCTCGGGCTACGAGCCGGGCGGCGCGGACAAGCTGGCGGCGCTTTCGATGGTGCCGGTACCGCGCGTGGCGCTGTACCGCGGTTTCATCTTCGCCTCGCTCGCCGCCGAAGGACCATCGCTCGCGGAATGGCTGGGGCCGGCCGCCAGTTCCTTCGACGACATGGTGGACCGCGCCCCCGACGGCGAACTGGAAGTCGCCGGCGGCGTGTTCAAGCATGCCTATGACGGCAACTGGAAGCTGGTGCTGGAGAACCACCTGGACGGCGTTCACCCGAACTACGTGCACCAGTCCTCGGTGAACATCGCGCGCGAGGCGCCGGACCCCGGCCAGCCGGAGAAGTACGCCGACATCTCGGTGCGCCAGATGCGCCAGAACGGTGCGCCCGACCCGGTGTGGGAAGCCATAGGCGTGTGGAACACCGGCTGGGGCCATGGCTGGCTGGGCGACTACCACGACGACAGCCGCCTGGTGACAGGACTGGCCAACCCGGTGTTTGCCGAGTACCACAAGCGCATGGAAGCGAAGCTCGGCGCGGAGCGCGCCAGGCACGTGCTGGGCGTCACGCGCTGGAACACCATCGTCTACCCGAACTGCTCGTTCATGAGCCAGTTCCGGCAGCTGCGCATCGTGCATCCGATCGCGGTGGACCGCACCGTGGTCTACACCTACTGCTTCCGGCTGAAGGGCGCGCCGGAGCAGATGTTCCGCGACACCGTGGCCTTCGCCAACGTGGTCAACGGCACGGCATCCTGGGTGCTGACCGACGACCTGGAAGTCTACGGCCGGACCCAGATGGGCCTGTCGGCGCCCGGCGTCGAGTGGATCTACGTCGGACGCGGTCACGGCCGCGACCAGCCCGACGGCGACACGCTGCGCGGCGCCACCGGCACCAGCGAGGCCTTCATCCGCAACCAGTTCGCCGCCTGGCTGCGCTGGATGACCGGGGACGGCCAGTCCGGCGGGCGCGGCAATGGAGGAGCAGCATGAGCACCGCCAAGCGCGACAAGGCCGCCGCAGGCGCGCCTTCCCCGGTGCCGGCCAGCCTGGAACTGCAGCGCGAGATCGAGCAGTTCCTGTTCCACGAGGCGCGCCTGCTGGACCTGCACCGCTTCACGCAGTGGCTGGACCTCTACACGATGGACGCGACCTACTGGATCCCGCTGGAGGCCGACCAGGCCGACCCGTTCGAGACCACGTCCATCGCCTACGACGACCGCACGCTGCTGGCGCTGCGCGTGCGCCAGTACGCCCAGCCCAAGGCGCATTCGCGCCTGCCGTTGGCGCGCACCACCCACCAGGTCGGCAACGTGATGCTGCTGCAGGCCGAGGGCGAGCCGCCGCACGGTGAACTGCTGGTCGGGTCGACGCTGGTGCTGGTCGAGTACCGCCAGCAGCGCCAGCGCGTCTGGGGGGCGAACGTCGAGCACCGGCTGCGGCGCACCGCTGACGGCCTGCGCATCGCCGCCAAGCGGGTGAACCTGGTGAACTCCGAGGCCGACCTCGATGGCATGGCGTTCCTGATCTAGGCATGGAGCCTGACATCGACACGACACGCCTGGACGGGAAGGTCGCCGTGGTCACCGGCGGCGGACGCAACATCGGCCGCGCCTGCGCCCTGCGCCTCGCATCCCGCGGGGCCGCGGTCACGGTGGCCGACCTGGACGCGGGCAACGCCGGCGCGGTGGCGCGGGAAATCACCTCGGCCGGCGGACGCGCGATCGCGGTGGAACTCGACATCGCCTCGCTGCCCTCGATCGAGGCCATGGCATCCCGGGTGGTGGCGGAACTGGGCAGCCTGGACATCCTGGTCAACAATGCCGCGAAATTCTCGGAGCTGACCTACAAGCCCTTCGACGAGATCCCGCTGGACGAGTGGGACGCGGTCATCCATACCAACATCACCGGCACGTTCTACTTCGCCCGCGCGGCCGTCCCGCACATGAAAGCCAGGCGCTGGGGCCGGATCGTGAACATCTCCTCGGGCACCTACCGCATGGGACGGCCACTGTTCCTCCACTACGTCTCCACCAAGGCGTCGATGGCGGGCATGGGCCGCTCGCTCGCCCGCGAGCTCGGGCCGCATGGGATCACGGTCAACACCATCCTCCCGGGCGTGGTGCTGCACGGCGTGCAGCGCGGCCGCCTGCCCGAGGACTACAAGAAGATGATCCTGGGCATGCAATGCGTGCCCGAGGAACTGGACCCGGATGCGATCGCCGGACCGGTCGCCTTCCTCAGTTCCGATGCCGCCCGATTCGTGACCGGACAGGAACTCGCGGTCGACGGCGGCCTGACCCACGGGGGATGACGATGAACGCACCGGACACGCCGCGTCCCGACGCGGCCCTGATCGCAGCCCTCGAGGCGGCGCGCTACCACCCGCTGTGGGACCGCTACAAGCGCATCACGCCAGTACAGCCGCGGGTGCAGGACGCGCCCATGCAGTGGAAGTGGCGTGACTTCGAACCGCTGGCCGACCGCGCGGCAAAGGAAGTGCCGATCGAGGACGTGGAGCGCCGCGCCATCATCTGCGTGAACCCGGCCTTCGGCGGCGAAACGGCCACGACCGGCAACATGATCGGTGCCTTCACCATCCTGGAACCGGGCGACCACGCGGTGCCGCACCGGCATACCGCCTCGGCGATCCGCTTTTCCACCCGCGCCGAGGGCGCGGTGACCATCGTCAACGGCCGGCGCTGCGAGATGCATCCCGGCGACCTGGTGCTGACCCCGCCGATGTGCTGGCACGGCCACATCAACGAGTCCGACCACCGCACCTACTGGTTCGACGCGGCCAACATGCCGCTGGTGTGCAACCTGGAGGCGAACTTCTTCGAGCCGGGCAGCCGCCAGGACGCGCGCTTCTGGGAAGTCGACGAAGGCGAGGAGCGCCTGTACCGCGCCTCGGGCATGCGCGCCGCGTCGCCGGACCCGGTGAATGCCATGGCACCCAACCACTCCCCCAAGTACCGCTATGCGGGAGAGGATGCGCGGCGCATGGTGGCCGCGCTGCCGCCCGCGCCCGACGGCCAGCGACTGCTGCGCTACGTGAATCCGCTGACCGGCGGCGCGGTGATGCCCACGCTGGACTGCTATTACCAGCGCCTGTCCAGGGGAGCGGCCACCCAGCCGCGCCGCAGCACCTGGCATGCGATCTGCCTCGTCGTGTCGGGGGAAGGCCGCTCGACCATCGGAGACAAGACCTTCGACTGGCAGCAGCACGACGTGTTCACCGTGCCGCACTGGACCTGGGCCAGCCACCAGGCGCTGTCGGCCGAGGCCGACCTGTTCCTGGTCACCGACCGCGCGGTGTACGAGGCGCTGGGGCTGGCGCGGGTGGAAGCGCAGTAGCGGGGGCTACCGCAGCGTCGGAACGGGACGCTGCCCTTCACGATGGTCCGGTAGATCAGCCGCCGCTGCGGCGCTGGATGACCGCGCGGGCTGCTCCGCCCCTCGCCCGCGCTGCTGCCGCGGTCGCCCGCCGCACCGCGTCCCTAAAACGGGACGCTGCCCTTCACGATGGTCCGGTAGATCAGCCGCCGCTGCGGCGCTGGATGACCGCGCGGGCTGCTCCGCCCCTCGCCCGCGCTGCTGCCGCGGACGCCCGGTTCGCCGCGTCCCTAGAACGGGACGCTGCCCTTCACGATGGTCCGGTAGATCAGCCGCCGCTGCGGCCATTTGTAATTCCCCACCCCCTGGTGGATGGTCGAGCAGTTGTCCCACATCAGGATGTCGCCCGGCGCCCACTTGTGCGCGTGCACGAACTGCGGCTGCACGATGTAGTCATACAGCTCGTTCAGCAGCGCGTCGCTCTCGGCCTCGGGCATGTCGATGATGCGCGTGGTGAAGCCGTGGTTCACGTACAGGCACTTCTGCCCGGTGTAGGGATGCGTGCGCACGACCGGATGCACCACTTCGTCCAGCCGCTCCTGCACCTTGTCATCCAGTTTTTTCATGAAGCCGGAGGAGCCGACCTTGGGCTTCTGGGCCAGGTGCACGGCCTTCAGGCCTTCCAGGCGCTTTTTCATGTCCGCGGGCAGCGCTTCCCACGCCAGTCGCGTACTGGCGAATTCGGTGTCGCCCAGCGGGCTGCCGTCGGCGGCGCGCGGGATCTCCACCGAGTACAGGATGGAGATGCGGCTGGGCGTGCGGGTGTAGGACAGGTCGGTGTGCCAGTACTGCGCCGCGTCCTCGGCGCCGATGGACTTGCCGTCCTCGCCGCGGATGTTGGACAGCACGAACACCTCGGGGTGGCCGGGCTTGCCATACTGGGTGAAGGGATGGATGTCCAGTTCCTCGCCCCACAGGTGCGAGAAGCGCTTCTGCTGCGCGTCGTCCCAGTGCTGCCCGCGCAGCCACAGCACGCCGTAGCGCTGCAGCGCGTCCTCGATCGCCTTGAAGCGCGCCGCGTCCAGCGGCTGCGAGAGGTCCACGCCGACGATTTCCGCGCCCACTTCCCTGTCGGGATGGGCGGGCTTCACCACCACGCCCTGCTCCGTCATCGCACCCATGTTCCCGCCCCCTGCTTCCAGTCAACCATGTTCAGTCGAACTTGATGTTGCGCTCGCGCACCAGCGTGATCCAGCGGTTCACCTCGCGCGCGACAAAGCTGCCCAGTTCCTCGGGCGTGCTGCCTATCACCTCGTAGCCCATGTCGCCCAGGCGCGTGACCATCTCCGGCTGGCGCAGCGCGCGCACGAACTCGCGGTTCAGCCGGTCGACGATGGGACGCGGCATGCCGGCCGGGCCGAAGATGCCGAAGTAGGTGCCGGCCTCGAAGCCCGGGACGCCGGACTCGTTCAGCGTAGGCACCTCGGGCGCGAGCGAGGTGCGCTTCGGGTTGGCGATGCCAAGGAACTTGAGCTTGCCCGCCTTGATGTGCGGCCCAGAGGTGCTGATCACGTCGAAGATCACGTCCACTTCGCCGGCCATCAGCGCCGTCACCGCGGGCGCCGCCCCCTTGTAGGGAATGTGCGCCACCTCGATGCCGGTCATCGCCTTGAGCAGTTCCATCGGCAGGTGGTTGGAGCTGCCCGCGCCGTAGGTGGCGAAATTCAGCTTGCCGGGATTGGCCTTGGCCCAGGCCACGAGTTCGGCGGTCGTCTTCGCGGGAAAGTTCACGCGCGCCACCAGCGTATAGGGCGTACTGACCATCAGGGTCACCGGCGTGAAATCCCTGATCGGGTCGTAGGTCAGCTTCCTGTACACGCTGGGGTTGGTGCCGTGGGTGCTGCCGGTGCCCTCGAACAGGGTGTAGCCGTCGGGCGCGGCCTTGGCCGCAGCCTCCGCGCCGATGCTGCCCCCGGCACCGGCCCGGTTCTCGATCACCACCGACTGCCCCAGCAGGGGCGTGACGCGCTCGGCCACCAGGCGCCCCACCAGGTCCACCGCGCCGCCCGGCGGGAAGGGCACGATCAGCTTGACCGGCTTGTCGGGCCAGGTGCCCGTCTGGGCCGCCGCGTTGAATGGCAGCCAGGCGCACACTGCCGCCAGCACGACGATACGGGGCACGGAGAACGAGCGCATTCGGCACCTCCCTTGGACGGGCCAGTCTAATCCGGCCGCGGCGCCCCGACAATGGCCGGGGCCCGGCCCCTGGCTCAACGCAGGCCCGGGGCCCCCTTTCCGGGCCGCCCTTACGTAGAATCCAGCGCTCGAACCCGAGTACGCCACCCGCGCAGGAACCCCATGACTCCCGACCTCACCGGCCACCATCCCGAAGGCATAGGCGCCGCCGTCCTTCGGCGCGAAGACCAGCGTTTCCTCACCGGCCGCGGCCAGTACGTGGCCGACATGAACCTGGAAGGCCAGCTGCACTGCGCCTTCCTGCGCTCGCCGCACGCGAATGCGCGCATCCGCGCCATCGACACGCGCGCCGCGCTGGCCGCCCCCGGCGTCACCGCGGTCTACACCGGCGCGGACATGGCCGCCGACAAGGTGGGCACCATGCGCTCGCTGTGGAAGACCCCGGGCGCCGACGGCAAGCCCATGGCCGAGCCGGCGCGCTGGGCGCTGGCGCGCGGCCAGGCACGCCATGTCGGCGAGCCGGTGGCGATAGTGGTGGCCGCCACGCGCGAGCAGGCGCAGGACGCGACCGAACTGCTGCTGGTGGACTGGGAGCCGCTGCCGGCGGTGGCCGACGTGCGCGACGCGGTGCGCCCCGAGGCGCCGCAGCTGCACGCCGACGCGCCGGGCAACCTGTGCGTGCGCTTCACGCGCGGCAACGAAGCCGCGGTCGAGGCGATCTTCGCCAAGGCCGCGCGCGTGAGCAGCGTCGAACTGGTGAACCACCGGATCTGCTGCGCGGCGATGGAGCCGCGCGCCGTGATCGCGCAGGCCTCGGCCACGCGCGGCATGGACGGGCACGAACTCATCATCTGGTCGGCCACGCAGGTGCCGCACCACATCCGCAAGCTGGTGTCCGAGCAACTGGAGCTGCCCGAGTCTTCCATCCGCGTGATCGGCCCGGACGTGGGCGGCGGCTTCGGCACCAAGGGCAAGCACTACCCCGAGGAGATCGTGCTGGCCTGGGCCGCGCGCAAGCTCGCGCGGCCGCTGAAGTGGGTCTCGACGCGCTCGGAAGCCTTCATGTCCGACTACCATGCGCGCGACCACGTGACGGAGGCCCAGGTGGCCCTGGATGCCGAAGGCCATTTCCTCGCGGTGCGCGTGCGCACGCTGGCTGCGGTCGGCGCCTACGTGTCCACCGTGGGCAGCGCCGTGCCGACCAACACCTACACCGGCGTGCTGTCCGGCCCCTACCGCATCGGCGCGGTGTTCGTCGAGGTCAAGGCACTCTTCACCAACACCGTGCCCACCGACGCCTACCGTGGCGCCGGCCGGCCCGAGGCCTGCTATGTGCTCGAGAGCCTGGCCGAGAAGGCCGCGACCGACATGGGCATCGACCGCTTCGAGATCCGCCGCCGCAACTTCATCCCGGCCGACGCCATGCCCTACGTCACCGCGATCGGCCCGACCTACGACACCGGCGACTTCGCCAAGCTGTTCTCGCGCGCGCTGGAACTGGCCGACTGGAAGGGCTTCGACGCGCGCCGCAAGGCGAGCGAAGCCAAGGGGCTTCTGCGCGGCTTCGGCGTGTGCTACTTCCTCGAGAGCTCGGGCGTGGCGCCCTCCAAGTACGCCGGCATGTTCGGGGCGCGCGCCGGCTTCTTCGAGTCGGCCGACATCCGCGTCGCCGCCGACGGCAGCCTGTTGGTGATGTGCGGCACGCACAACCACGGCCAAGGCCACGCCACATCGTTCGCGCAGGTCGCCGCCGAGAAGATCGGCGTGCCGCTGTCGCAGATCGAGATCTTCGAGGGCGACACCGGACGCGTGGCCTATGGCACGGGCACGTTCGGTTCGCGCTCCATGGTGATCGCCGGCAGCGCCATCGTCACCGCCGCCGACAAGGTGATCGCCAAGGCGAAGCGCGCCGCGGCCCACCTGATGGAAGCCGCAGACAAGGACGTGGAGTTCAATGTCGCCGAGGGACGCGGGCGCTTCAAGGTGGTGGGCACCGACCGCGCGATGTCCTGGGAGGACGTCGCGCGCGCCGTGACCTACGCGCACAAGCTGCCCGACGGCATGGAGCCGGTACTGCACGAGAACGCGTTCTACGACCCGACCAACCTCACCTGGTCCAACGGGGCGCAGGTCTGCGAGGTCGAGGTGGACCCGGCCACCGGCGTGGTGACGCTGGCGAGCTACGTCTGCGTGGACGACATCGGCACCGTGGTGAACCCGGTGATCGTCGAGGGCCAGGTGCACGGCGCCGCTGCCCAGGGCATCGGCCAGGCGCTGTTCGAGGCGGCGGCGTATGACCGCGACAGCGCGCAGCTGCAGTCGGGCTCGTTCATGGACTACGCCATGCCGCGCGCCGACGTGCTGCCGGACTTCGTCTCCGAGTGCGACGAGTCCCAGCCCTGCACCCACAACCCGCTCGGCGCCAAGGGCTGCGGCGAGTCCGGCACCATCGGCGCGCCGGCGGCGATCACCAGCGCGATGGCGCATGCGCTCGCGCCGCTGGGCGTCACGGGACTCGCCATGCCCTTTACCCCGGACCGCGTCTGGCGCGCCATCGCTGCTGCCAAAAAGGCGTGAAAACTGGATAAGTGGCTGATTTAATTGATAAAATGACAAACCACCCGAAGGAACTGCGCGACCGCGTCGTGATCATCACCGGCGGCGGCCGCGGCATCGGGCGCGCGTTCGCGGACGTGCTGGCCGAAGCCGGCTGCAGGCTGCTGCTGACAGCGGGCAGCTCGCGCACCGAACTCGATGCCTCGGTGGCTGAACTGCGTGCCAGCGTCGGCAAAGAGCGCGTCGCCGGCCTGCTGGCCGACGTGCGCGACCCGGTCGCCGGCGAGGCGGTGGCGGCCGAGGCGATGTCGCGCTGGGGCCGCATCGATGCGCTGGTAAACAACGCCGGCATCGGCATGCGCCTGGTGTCGGAAACCTTCAACACCAAGCCCATCCCGTTCTGGGAGGCGCCGGTGGACAAGTGGCGCCACATCTTCGAGACCAACGCCGAGGGGCCCTGGATGATGGCGCGCGCCGCCGCACCGCACATGGTGCGCGCCGGCGCTGGCCGCATCATCAACATCACCACCAGCCCGGTCACCATGATCCGGCGCGGCTACGCGCCCTACGGCCCGTCCAAGGCGGCGCTGGAATCGTTCACGCGCATCTGGGCCCAGGACCTGGCCGGCTCCGGCGTGACCTGCAATGCGCTGATGCCGGGCGGGGCGACGGCGACCAGCTTCCTGCCCGAGGGCCACAAGCAGGGTGCCGACGGCATGTCGCTCGCGCCCACGGTGATGAACGCGGCGCTGCTGTGGCTGCTGTCGGATGCCTCGGCGGCGGTGAGCGGGCGCAAGTTCGTCGGCCGGCTGTGGAACGATGCCCTGCCGCCCGACGAGGCGGCACGCGGCGCGATGACCGCGCTCCCGGAACTGCCGTCCATCCTCTAGCCGCGCCCGCACCCCTTCGGGGCCGGCGCTGCCCGGCACGGCCGGCTCAGTCGAGCTTCGGCCAGGAGGCCGGGCGGGTGATGTCCTCCGCCACGGGCGCGCCGGCGGCGGCCACCTCGCTGCCGACCAGCACCACGATGTCGGCGCTGCCGCCCGAGTACCGCACCGGGCTGAGGTCGAAGTCGAACGTGCGCTCGGCGCCCTGGCGCGTCGCGAGCGCCACCCGCACCCGTTCGCGCCGCCCCGACAACATCATCACCTGGTAGCGGTGCTTGATGCGCTCTTCCTCGTCCGGGCGCGCCAGCATGAACCAGTCGGCTCCCGCCGCCACCTGGGCGGGATTGAACAGCTTCAGGTGGCTTCCGCTTGCATAGACCACGCGCCCCTTCGCGTCGAGCACGGCGACCAGGTCGCCGGCATTCTCGGCGATGAACTGGAACACCTCCTCGCTCGCGTGCAGCGCGTTGAGCGTCTGCATGAACTTGCGGTTCTGCTGGTACAGCGTGAAGCCGACGAAGGCCACGTACAGCCAGATGCCCATCGCGGTGGTCATGATGACCACCGGCCCGTTGTCGGGCTGGAACGGGAACCCGCGCACGCCACCCACCAGGATCGCGGCCAGCAGGCACGCGCCCACGCCCTTGGCGAACTGGCGGTATCCGCCGGAGGCCGCGTTGTTCAGCGACACCGCGCAAAGCATCGCGCAGGTCGGCCAGACCGCGTAGTCGAGCAGGCCGCAGGCGACGCCCAGGATCACGCCGTCCGCGACCAGGTTGCGCAGTTCAGCCTGCTTGGAGTGTCGCGCGTAGCAGGCGTGCAGGTAGGCGAGCACCGGCCAGGACACGAAGGCGAGCGCGCCGGCGAAGACCGCCAGCGTCGCTAACTGACGCTCCACGGCAATGGCCAGCAGAATGACGAACGCATAACCGAACGACAGCGCACGCGGCAGCGCGTACAGCTTCGCCAGCCTGTGTGGTTCGGGCAGTTTCATATCCATCCCGGGGACAGTTGCATGCGCCCGACCGTTATGTGAAGGGTGGCCGGGACCGCGGGAGGGATACAGCAACTGCCGTGCCCGGCGGGCTGCCTCAACCGCGGGCGCAGGCACCAGCCGGGCGGGTGCCCGGTTCAGCGCGTTCCGTGCGAGGCCCCCGGGCCGGGGGCCTCAGGCCGGCCCGGCCGCGGCGTCCGCCTCCACGGACTGCGTGGTTCCGGCCTCGCGCGCGCGCGGCGCGCCGTGGCCCGGCGCATCGGAGCCGCCGAAGAAGTGCCTCGCGTAACGCGCCTCGACCCGGGCCAGCGGCAGCAGCACCGGCAGGTCGGCCACGTTGAAGTCCGGGTCCCAGGACGGCTCCCCGCATACCCACGCGCCCATGCGCAGATAGCCCTTCACCAGCGGCGGCACCTGCGGCACGAAGCCCGCGGGCAGCTCGCGCATCGGCACGGGGACACGCGGGAACACCCGGTACTCCCGCGGGGCCAGTGCGTCGCGCGCGGCATGCCGCCATACGGCCGTCGCGGTGAGTCCGCCGTCGTGCATGGGAACGCTGGCGCAACCGAGGAGGAACTCGTGCCGCTGCTGCAGCATCCAGCGCGCGAGCGCCGACCACAGCAGGGAGATCACCGCGCCGCCGCGGTACCCGGGGTGGATGCACGAGCGCCCGACCTCGACCAGGCCGGCCCGCAGGTGCTCGATGCGGTGCAGGTCGAACTCCTGCTCGGTGTAGCAGCCTCCCGCGGCGCACGCACCCGACGGCGGGAGGATCCGGTAGGTGCCGACCACCTCGCCGGTGTCGAGGTCCCGCACGATGAGGTGCTCGCAGAAGGGATCGAACCGGTCGCGGTCCAGCTCGTCCGGCGAGGACGCCAGTCGCGCGCCCTGTTCGCATGCGAAAACGCGCCAGCGCAGGCGCTGCGCGTCGCGCACGTCGGCTTCGCAGCGGGCCAGTCCCGCAACCAGGTTCCTGCCGGTGCGTGCGCCCTGCGCGGTATGCGTGACGATCATGATGCGGCTCCCCGAGGATCGGCCGCGTCGGATTGTTGTACCCGGCAATGACAGCGCGGTGACATGCCCGTGAAACGTGGATGACACGCCGGTGCGGGTACCATGCGGGCCGGACCCTGGAGAGACACGCATATGGATGAAAGTCCCTACAAGGGCAGGACCGGGTGGCGGCGGGTCGTCAGCGCCCTGGGCTACTCGATGCAGGGCCTGGCCTCCGCGCTGCGGCACGAGGACGCCTTCCGCCAGGAAGTCGCCCTCGCGCTGGTGCTCGTGCCGCTGGCCTTCTGGCTGGATGTGGGCGGCACCGCGCGGGCGCTGATGGTCGCGGCCGTGATGCTGGTCCTCGTGGTGGAGCTGCTCAATTCGGCGATCGAAGCCGCGGTGGACCGCGTCTCGCTGGACAGGCACCGGCTGTCCAAGCGCGCCAAGGACATCGGCAGCGCGGCGGTGCTGCTCAGCCTGCTGAACGTGTTGCTCGTCTGGGGTGCGATCCTCGCGGAACGCTACCTGGCGTGACCGTCGCCAGCGCGTGCCGGAAACGGGCTAAGCGCGCGGTGCGCGGCGCGCGAGGAAATCCAGCGCCACCAGCGCTGCGTCGACGGTGAACAGGTCCGGCTGCTCCAGCATCTCCCGCAGGCGGGCCGCATCCACCGCTTCGAAGGACTGCACCTCGCCGTCCTGGTTGTCGGGAACGAACCTGCCGGGGAGTTCCAGGTCGAACACCGCGATGAGCTGCGAATCCACGCCCTCGTCGACCAGCCGGTCGAACGCGATGGTGCCCGCCGGCCGGGCGCGGCGCGCCAGCTCCGTGGGAATGCCGGCTTCCTCCCAGCATTCCTTGACCAGCGTTTCCAGTTCGTCCATGCCGGCGGCCACGCCGCCGGCCACGAGGTTGTCCAGCCGGCCAGGATCCACGGCCTTGCTCTCGCTGCGCCGCGCCACCCAGACGCGCTCCGCGCCGTCGGCCGCGCGCGACCAGCCGTTGAGGTGCGTCGCGTAGCCGGTGATGCCCAGCAGCATGCGCGCGGCGCGCTCCACGCGGAACGCCTCCGCGCCCAGCGGAGCGGGCGGCACCAGGATGCGCTCGTCGCGCCACCCGGGGACGTGGCCCAGGCCGCGCAGCCGCGCCAGCGCTGCGGCAAGCGCGTCACTGCGGCGCTGCGGCGTATCGAGGGCCGGCTGGAACTGCAGCGTGCCGTCCTGGAGCTGGAACAGGCCGGGCTGCGCGACCAGCAGGGGCAGGTGCCTGCGGTCCGCGCGCGCCACGGTGCGCCGACCCACGACCATGGGGACGACGGCACCCGGCTCCAGCGCCAGCGCGGCGCCCAGCCAGCCCGGTCGGGCCGCCAGGCCGGCCGACAAGCAGCGGCCCTAGCGGATCATCACCACCGGCACCTTGGTCATGTGCAGCACCTTGGTGGCAGTGGAACCGAGCACGAGGTTGGATACCGCACCCAGGCCGCGCGTACCCATGTAGATGAAGTCGCAATCGAGCTCGGAGGCCATCCGCACGATGCACTCGGCGACCTGCCCGACCTGGACATGCTCCTGGTACGGAATCCCGGCCTTTTCCAGGAGCTTTTCGGCTCCCTTGATCATCTGGCGCGACTCCTCGCGGTAGTACTTGTCCAGCATGTTCTTGCCGATCACGCGCGACATGCCGCCGACCTTCGGCACGGGCAGGTGCACCGTCAACAGGTGCACCGTGGGCTTCTCGCGGTACCAGGCGGCGGTTTCAACCAGTTTCTTGACGCCCCGGTTGGATGCGTCGGAACCATCAACGGCCAGCAGCACATTGAGCACAGAATACCTCGTGGAGTTCGTTGCAGATGACGGGCGCCTGAGCGGTGGCTAAGGGCGCGCCCGGGAATCCGAAGTATGACAGAGCAGGCTTGTGTCGAGTACACCGGAGGGGTCGCCGGCGCGCAGCAAACCGAACACGCCGAAGGCGATCACGGCGATGCCCGCGAGCGCGCGCACGAGTGGGGCGCGACGCGCCTGCTGCAGGCGCGCGAGCAGGTTGCCGGCGGCCAGCAGCATGGGCACCGTGCCCAGCCCGAACGCCAGCATCACCGCGGCGCCGCCCGCCGCGCTGCCGGCAAGCATCGCAGTCGCGAACATCGCATACACCATGCCGCAGGGCAGCAAGCCCCAGGCGAGCCCCGAAGCGTAGGCACGCGCCAGCACGGCGGCACGGCGCGCCCGGGGCGCCGGC